>NZ_JBHXIB010000005.1:32503-51884 GCF_042723975.1 Amycolatopsis sp. NPDC058340
CGTGCCCGCGCGGGTGGGTTGGGGGGGCGTTATCAAAAACCCCGTGGGTTTTCGGGGCTGGTTGGGGGGGCTGGAGTTAACCACCCCCCCCCGCCACTCACGAGGCGGAAGAGCACCCGCTGCCCCGGCCGCACCTGCGCGGCCAGATCCAGATCCGCTTCCTCCACCACCGCGATCACCGGATAGCCGCCGGTCACCGGATGGTCGGCCAGGAACAGGATCGGCTGTCCCGAAGGAGGTACCTGCAACGCTCCCGGCACAGCGGCCTCGGGCGGCAATTCGCCGCCGCGTGCCCGCGACAAGACGGGACCGTCCAGCCGCACGCCCACCCGATCGACGTCGGCGGTGGCGACATAACCCGTAGAGACCAAAGTGGACAGTGCTTCGGGAACGAACCACGAAACCCGCGGCCCCGGAGTCACTCGCAGAACCGGTACGTCCGGCAAGGGCGCGCGCGGAGCGAGATCCACTCCAGGGTGGGGCAGCACCTGCTGTCCCACCGGCAAGGTCATCCCGGCCGAAAGCGCGGGCGGCCCGAGCTTGCCCAGGGTGTCGGTCGCCCGCGCGCCCAGCACCGCGGGGACGTCGATTCCGCCGCGCACGGCGACATAGCAACGCAAACCGTGAGAAGCCATCCCGAGGACGAGTTCGTCACCGGGGCCGACCGGGATCGGGGAGCCGGGGCCGAAAGCCCGCCCGCCGACGGTGATCGAGCACGGCGCGCCGGTGACGGCGACGGTCGCCGGAGCCGGGAACCGGAGGGCGAGGCCGCCCAGAACGCATTCCAGGGCGGCGTGGCCTTCGGGGTTCCCGACCAGCCGGTTCGCGAGCCGCAGCGAACCGCGGTCGGCGGCGCCGGACCGGCCGACGCCGATCGCGGCCAGCCCTGGCCGGCCGAGGTCCTGCACGGTGGTGAGAACGCCGGGGCGGAGCACTTCGATCTTCGCGGTCATGAAGTGAACCGGATCCGGGTGCCGGGAGCCAGCAGGTTCGGCGGCTCGCGCTCGACGTCCCACACCGGCAGCGTGGTGCGCCCGATCAGTTGCCAGCCGCCGGGTGAGGCGTTCGGGTACACCGCCGTGTACTCGCCCGCGATCGCGACCGAACCGGCGGGCACCCGGGTGCGCGGGCTCGTCCGGCGCGGCAGGTGCAGCGCGGGGTCGAGCCCGGTCAGATAGGCGAAACCCGGGGCGAAACCGCAGAACGCCGAGACGTAGGTCCCGTCCTCGTGCCGCCGGACGACCGCCTCCGCGGACATGCCGGCGGCGGCCGCGACGTCGGCGAGGTCCGGGCCGTCGTAGTGCACCGGCACGACGATCTCGGCGGCCTCTCGCGGCTTTATGTCCACTGTGGACCGATGGAGGACGTCTTCGGCGAGCCGGTCGTGGTGGGTGCGGCCGGGGTCGAACCGGATGAGCAGGGTCCGCGCGGCCGGGACCAGTTCGAGGACGCCGTCCGGCGGGTCCTGCTCCAGTGACGCGTGCAGCCCGAGCACCTCCGACGGATCGTCGAAGTCGACCATGGCCGCACGCGCCCCATAGGGCAGCACTCGCATCATGCGGCCTCGATGAAGGGGCCGATGTGGACACCGGAGGCGTCGAGCCCCGCCCGGATCCGGCGCGCCAGCTCGACGGCGCCGGGCGTGTCGCCGTGCACGCACAGCGAATGCGGTTGAAGCGCAAGCTCGGTCCCGTCGGCGGCGACGACCTTGCCGGTGGTCGCCATCGTGACCGCCCGGGAGGCCACCTCGTCGGCGTCGTGGAGCACGGCACCAGGCAGTTTCCGGGAGACGAGAAGGCCTTCGGGGGTGTACGCGCGGTCCGCGAACGCCTCGGCGTACGCGGGGAACCCGGCCTTTTCCGCCTGCTTGGCCATTTCCGACCCCGGCGGGCACAACAGCGCGAGCCCGGGGTGGAACCGCCGGATCGCCTCGACCACGGCGGCCGCCTGTTCCGGATCGACCGCCGCCGTGTTGTACAGCGCTCCGTGCGGTTTGACGTACCGCACGCTGGTACCCGCCGCGCGGGCGAACGCGTCGAGCGCGCCGATCTGGTAGAGCACGTCGTCGGCCAGGTCGGCGGGGGCGACGTCCATCGCCCGCCGCCCGAAACCGGCCAGATCTCGATAGGCGACGTGGGCGCCGATGACGACGTCCCGCTCCGCCGCGCGCTCGCAGACGCGCCGCATCACCGACGGGTCGCCGGCGTGGAAACCGCAGGCGACGTTCGCGCTGGTGACGATGTCGAGCATGGCGTCGTCGTCGCCCATCTTCCAGGCGCCGAAACCCTCGCCGAGGTCACTATTGAGGTCCATCAGGCCACCCTGAACTCACTGTCGAGTTTGTCGGTCACGAACATGTAGCCCGGCGCGTGCGTGATCGCGAACGGCGGCCGCGAGGCCATCAGCGCCGCCTGCGGGGTCACGCCGCACGCCCAGAACACCGGCACGTCACCGGGGGCCGCGTCGACCGGGTCGCCGAAATCGGGTTTGCCGAGATCGGTGATGCCCAGTGCGGCCGGGTCGCCGATGTGCACCGGCGCACCGTGCACGGCGGGCATCCCGCGGGTGATGCGCACGGCGTCGTCAACACGGTCTTCGGGGATCTGCCGCATCGAGACCACCATTGGCCCGCGCAGCCGCCCGGCCGGGACGCACTCGCGGTTCGTCACGTACATCGCCACGTTGCGGCCCTGGTCGACGTGCCGCAACGGGATGCCCACCGCGGCCAGCGCCGATTCGAAGGTGAAACTGCAGCCGATCGAGAACGCGACCATGTCGCTGCGCCACAGCCCGCTCGCGTCCGCGATCTCGCCGGACAGCGCGCCGTTCTGCCAGACGCGGTAGCGCGGCAGGTCGGTGCGCAGATCCGCGCCGGGCGCCAGCCTGGTCGACGGGTCGCCTGGGTCGCTGACGTCGAGCACCGGACAGGGCTGCGGGTTCCGCTGGCAGAACAGCAGGACGTCGTAGGCCCAGTCCTCGGGGACGGCGATCAGGTTGGTCTGGGTGAACCCGTTCGCCCAGCCGGTGGTCGGGCGGGCCGTACCCGCGCGGAACAGGGCGCGGGCCTCGCCGGGGGACAACGTCGCCGGGTCGTCGAAGGTGGTCATCGCGGTGCCTCCTCTTCCGATTGTCGTCACAGCAGTTCGCGGCCGCGAGTCTCGGGCAGGCCGAGCAGCGCCAGCACGGCGATCCCGTAGCCGACCGCGCCGAACACCATCGCGCCGCCCGCGCCGAGGAAACCGACCACGGCGGGGAACGTCGCGCCGATGGCCCGGCCGAGGTTGTAGGTGAAGCCCTGCCCGGTCCCGCGCAGCGCCGACGGGTACAGCTCGGCGAGGAAGGCGCCGAACCCGCTGAAGATCGCGGACATCGAGAACCCGAGCGGGAAACCGAGGAACAGCACGAGCGTGTTCGCGCCCGCCGGGATCTGCGTGTAGGCGACGATGAGGCCCGCCGACAGCACCGAGAACAGCAGGAACGTCTTCTTGCGGCCCAGCAGATCCGTGAGATAGCCGCCGGTGACGTATCCGATGAAGGCGCCGGAGATGAGGAAAGCGAGATAGCCGCCGGTGCCGATGACGGTGAGGCCGCGGGTGGTCTTCAGGTAGCTCGGCAGCCAGGTCGCGAGCGTGTAGTAACCGCCCTGGACACCGGTGGCGAGCAGCGCGGCGAAGAACGTCGTGCGCAGCAGATCCGGTTTGAAGATGCCCGCCAGCGAACCGCGTTCCTTCTTCGTGGCGCGGGCCGCTTCGGCGACCGGCGCGTCCTGGACGTTGCGGCGGACCCACAGCACCAGCAGCGCCGGGATGACACCGGTCCAGAACATGACGCGCCACGCGACGTCCGGGCTCCAGATGCTGAAGACCACCGTGTAGACGACGACGGACAGCGCCCAGCCGACCGCCCACGCGCTCTGCACGAAGGCGACCGTGCGGCCGCGGTATTTCGCCTGCGAGTACTCCGCGACCAGCGCGGCGCCGGCGGCCCATTCGCCGCCGAAGCCCAGGCCCTGCAGGGCGCGGAAGACCAGCAGCGTCTCGAAGTTCGGCGCGAACCCGCAGAGCACGGTGAAGATCGTGTACATCGCGATGGTGAGCTGAAGGGTGCGGACCCGGCCGATGCGGTCGGCCAGGATGCCAGCGCCGATCCCGCCGATCGCCGAAACCACCAGCGTGGTGGTGCCGAGCAGACCCGCCTCGCCGCCGGAGAGGCCGTAGTAGGCGGTGATCGCGGCCAGGCCCAGCGGGAGGGTCTGGTAGTCGAACGAATCGAGCCCGTATCCGCCGAACGCGCCGACGAAGGCCCGGCGGCCTCGCGAACCGAGCGTGCGGAACCAGGCGAAGGGGCGTGTGTCTTCGGTAGTGGCTGTCGCGTTCATCGGCACCTCCAGAGGGTGACTCTCAGGGTGGCACGGGTCACATGGATAGCCACTGTAGGGATTGTTCAACAATTCCACAAGGGGATCCTTGGCTCGACCTCTTGTAGCCGGTTAGGATCGGTCACGTGACGATCGCGGAGGGTGGTCCTGCCTCGGTTCAAGGACTCGAAGCTGACCGCGGCATGGTGAGCCGCACCAGCACGGCCGAAAGGGTCGCGGGTGTCCTCCGCACGCGCATCGCGGAAGGGTTCTTCCTGCCCGGCGTCCGGCTGTCGGAGCACGACATCGGCTCGGCGCTCGGCGTCTCCCGTAACACGCTGCGCGAGGCGTTCCGGCTGCTCACGCACGAACGCCTGCTGACCCACGAGCTCAATCGCGGGGTCTTCGTGCGGGTGCTGCCCGTCGAGGACGTCGTCGACCTCTACAAGGTGCGCAAGGTCGTCGAGTGCTCGGCGGTCCGTGCGGTGACGGAGAAGCCCCCGACGTTCGCGAAGCTCGCGCGTCTGGTCGAGGACGGCAGGCTCGCCGAGCGGAGCGAGCGCTGGCAGGACCTCGGCACCGCGAACATCCGGTTCCATTCGGCGATCGCGGAGCTGAGCGGCAGCGAGCGGATCGACGAGCTGATGCGCGGCATCCTGGCCGAGCTGCGGCTGGTGTTCCACATGATGGCCGACCCGCGGCGCTTCCACGAGCCGTACCTCAAGCGCAACGCGGAGATCCTCGAGCGTATCGAGGCCGGCGACGGCCTGGGCGCCGAAAAGCTCCTCGCGCAGTACCTCACCGACGCCGAAAACCAGCTCGTCGAAGCCTACGCCGAGCGCTCCCAACCGCATTCAGAGGACTAAATGCGGTAGTTCGGAGTCGAACTACCGCATTTAGAGGACGAAACGCGTGGCGTGATCGGACTTCTGTCGCGTAGCGGCCTTGGTCGGCTTCGCGACGAGACGGTTTCAGGCAGGCTATCCACCAGGCCGCGCGAGATGTGTCCAGAAGGCACATCACGATGCCCTCATGTGCCCGATTTGAGTGCTTTGCGCTCGGTTCGTGAGTGGCAATGATCGTTCTTATCGAGGGGTACGCAAAGATGGCGTGATCTTGCGGACTTACTCGACACAAAGTGTCCACAAGGGACAACGGGCACCTATCACGCATCCGGTTAATGTCATGATGTCCGGTTCTCGCGGGGGGTCGTGAGTGGTAAAGAGGGTTAGAACGATCATTACCACTCACGACCCCAGTGCAAAGTGCTCAAATCGGACGCAAATGGCGAGTTTGCATCCTTTGTGGACACTCTGCGCCGGGCAGCACGCAAATCAGCCCGAACCCTGCCGACGACGGCGCCCCTGTCATCACGAAGCCGGCGAAGGCAACCCACGCGACAGGGGTTCGACCACGCCACTCCGCATTTAGAGGACGAAACGCGTGGGGCGCGCTAGGGGGTGACCCACTTCTGGTTCTGAGCGCCGGTGCAGGACCAGATCTGCAGGCGCGTGCCGTTGGCCGAGGAGTTCCCGGTCGCGTCCAGGCATTTGCCCGAGCCGGAGTTCACCAGGTCGCGGGCGGCGTTGGCCGCCCATCGCTGATTCGGCCCGCCCGCGCAGTCCCACAGTTGCAGCGGCGCGCCGTCCGCGGTGGACATCCCGGTGACGTCGAGGCATTTGCCCAGCGCCCGCACCGTGCCGTCGGCCTGGAACGACCACTGCTGCGCGCCGGAGCCGTTGCAGTCGTAGAGCTGCACCGCTGTCCCGTTGGCACTGTTCGCCCCGGCCACGTCGACGCATTTGCCGCCCAGACCGGTGATCGCGCCGGTGCGGACGCCGCCGCCAGACTGCGTCCCCGACCACGTGAACGTCGCCGACGTCGACGCGGGCAGCGGGTACGTGAAGGACTGCCCTCCCCAGTTGACGCGCACGTTCTGGCTCGCGCCGCTGGTGTTGTACGCGATCAGCGCCTTCGACCCGTCCGGGTTCTTCCACGCGACGTTCCGCACCGCGGAGTTGTCGTTCGACGAGATCCGGTACGCGCCCGGTTTCACGAATTTCGTCAGATGCCCCATCGTGTAGTACTCGACGGTGTAGTCGACCTGCCCGTGCCGTGAATCTCCATTGTGGACGGTGATCAGCCCGGTACAGGTACCGCAGCCGCCGTTGTGCGGCCCCATGTTCTGGTCCACCGCGAGGCTCCACTTGACGAAGCTCTTGCTCCAGTTCCGCGTGTAGTCGACGATGTTCGCCATGTCTTCGGCCTGCTGATGGCTCACCCAGGTCCCGCCGGAATGTTCCGTGCTGTACGCGGGCACGTCCGGGTACTGGTTGTGCACGGCGGTTTGCTGGGCGACGTCGCCGCCGTAGCCGTGCCAGGCCATCCCGCCGAAGTTCGGGTCGGTGCGGATCGCCGCGTCGTCCATCGTCGGCGCGCCGAATTCCGCGTACTTGTCCCAGTTCCAGTCCAGCGCGAGTACCTTTGTGGACAGTCCCTTCAAGGCGGGCAACAGGTTCGTCTTCGTGAAGTACTGGAGACCGGCGCCGTTCCAGTTCATCGACGGATAGCTCGCGCAGCAGGTCGGCTCGTTCTGCACCGACACGTAATGGATCGGGACACCCTGCGCCTGATACGCCTGGATGTACTTGACGAAATACTGCGCATAGGCCGGGTAGTACTCGGCCTTCAGCCAGCCCAGCTTGAAGTCGCCGTTGTCCTTCATCCACGGCGGCGCGCTCCACGGCGACGCCATCACCTTGGTCGCCGGGTTGATCTCCCGCGCCTGTTTGGTCAGCGGCAGGATGCTGTCGAGGTCGTGCGCGATCGAGAACTTCGCCAGGCTCGGATCGGTCTGCCCGGCGGGGAGATCGTCGAACGAGTAGCTGAACCGCGCCAGATCCGAGGAGCCCAGCGGGTTGCGGATGAAGTTGACGCCGATCCCCGCGACGGGATCGAACAGCTTCCGCATGGTCTCGTCGCGGGTCGCCTGCGACAGCGCGCCGCTGCCCTTCATCAGCCACGCGGCCGTGTCGGTGAATGACGCGCCCGCGCCCTCGTACTGCTGGTACGTGGTGTTCTCGTCGACGGTGATGGTCTGCTGACCCGTTCCGGTGCCCGCGGCGAAGGTGATCGGTGACTGCTGCTGGAGACCTCGGGTGACGTTCACGCCGCGCGAGTCGTTCGTGGTGGTGAGCCAGATGTTCACGGTCTCACCCGCGGCCTGTGCCGGGGTCGCGACGAGGGTGGCCGCCGCGAGCACCGCGGCGCCGAGCAGCGGCAGCCGTCTCACGGCGTCGTCCACTTCTGGTTCGCGCCGCCCCCGCAGGTCCAGATCTGGAGTCTGGTCCCGTTCGCGGAGCTGTTCCCGGTGGCGTCGAGACATTTGTTCGCCTGCGGGTTCACGATGTCGCGCGCTCCGCTGATCGCCCATTTCTGCGCGCCGGTTCCGTTGCAGTCCCACAGTTGCACGGCCGTGCCGTCCGCGGTCCCGCCGCCGGAGACGTCCATGCATTTGCCGAGCGCGCGGATCGTCCCGTCGCCGCCGATGGTCCAGTTCTGCGCGGCGTTCCCGTTGCAGTCGGTGATCTGGATCGGGGTGCCGTTGGCGGTGTTCGCCCCCGCTACGTCGACGCATTTGCCGCCGATACCGGTGATCCGCCCGGTGCGCCCGGCGGTGTCGCTGGAGTTGACGTGCACGTAGTCGACGACGAGCCGCTGCGGGAAGACGGTGCTGGAGTTCGGGTCACCCGGCCAGTAGCCGCCGACGGCGAGGTTCAGGATCAGGTAGAAGGGGTGGTCGAAGACCCAGCGGTTGCCGTTGAGATCGGCGGGCGTGCGGGTCTGGTAGAGGTTCCCGTCGACGTACCACTTGATCTGGTTCGGCGCCCAGTCGACGGCGTAGGTGTGGAAGTCGTCGGAGAAGTTCGGGCCGTTGTAGGCCGCGCCGATACCGCCCGCGCCGGAGTAACCGGGGCCATGGAGGGTGCCGTGCACCGTGTTCGGCTCGAAGCCGACGTTCTCCATGATGTCGATCTCACCGCTGTTGGGCCAGCCGACGTTGCCGATGTCGGCGCCGAGCATCCAGAACGCGGGCCACATCCCCTGTCCGCGCGGGAGTTTCATCCGCGCCTCGAACCGGCCGTAGGTCTGGGTGAACTGGCCCTGGGTGGACAGCCGCGCCGACGTGTACTCACAGCGCCCGTACCAGCAGTTGTAGTTGCCCGGGTTCTCTTTCTTCGCGGTGATGACCAGATTGCCCTGGCCGTCGAGCGCCGCGTTGTTCGTCCCGGACGTGTACCACTGCCGCTCGTGGTTGTTCACGTTGTCGCCGGTCTCGAAATGCCATTTCGAGGTGTCGATACCCGCGCCGGCGGGCCCGTTGAAGTCGTCGGTGAAGGTCGCGGCCATGACGGCGGCCTCGGCGGCCGGGGGCTGCGCGGTGGCCGGGAGTGAGCCGAGGAGAACGCCGGCGGCGAGGAGCGCCGCCCAGCGAAAACGGGAGGAGATGGACATCGTTGTCGCCTCTCTTCGCAGGCAGAGAACTACTTTGTTGTGCCTGGCAACAAAGTATGCATGGTCTCTACCACTGCGACAAGACGTATTTTTCGACCTCGAATTAAGGTCAGGCGGCGGTACCCCGCTTCGACCCGGCCGTCCGCGGGTCCGCGCCCTGCTCCAGGAGGGCGGCGACCGGGAGGGTGGCGGCTCCTATGGCGACGGCGTCCGGTCCGAGCTGGCCGAGCTCGATCTCGGTCTGGTCGAACACGTGCGCCAGCGCGTGCTCGCCCGCCACACGCCGGATCTCAGGGAGGTAGTGCTCGCCGAGCGCGAGCCCGGCCCAGCCGCCAAGCACGATCCGCTCCGGGTTGAACAGGTTGATCAGGTTGCCGATCCCGGCGCCGAGATAGCCCGCGGTCTCTTCCAGCACCTTGGCCGCGGTCTTGGCCTTGCCCGCCGATTCCAGCAGCGCGGCGAACTGGGTCTGCTCGTCCTCGTCCGTCGCCTTTCCGCCGCGTGCCTTGCGATAGCGGGCGAGGACACCCTCCGCGCCGACGTAGGACTCCAGGCAGCCGCGTGCCCCGCAACGGCATTCCTGCCCGCCGTAGACGATGGTCGTGTGGCCCCATTCGCCCGCGCTGCTGGTGGAGCCCCGGTAGGTGGTGCCGTCGGTGATCACGGCCGCACCGACCCCGGAGCCGATCAGGGCGATCACCGCGTGCCTGGCGCCGCGGCCAGCCCCGAACCACATTTCGCCCTGGCCCTGGGTTTTCGCCCCGTTGTCGACGAACAGCGGCAGCTCGACGCCCTCCGCGCGCAGGAGATCGGTGAGCGGGACCTCTTTCCAGCCGATGGTGGGCGCGTGCACGCGGAGCGCCTCGCCCTGGTGGACGGTGCCGGGGACACCGACGCCGACACCGAGCACGGTCGCCTCGTCGATCCCCGATTCCGCGATCACTTCCCGTAGCCCGGACGCCACCTGGGTGACCGCCGCGGGCGCGTCCGGGCGCCGGGAGGCGAGGGGGTGTTCGACGGTGGCGAGCCGGTTCATGGTGAGGTCGAACAGCTCGACCTTCACCCCGGTCTCGCCGATGTCGACACCCGCGACGTGGCCGTACGCCGGGTCGACGCGGAGCAGGACACGCGGCCTGCCGCCGTCGGACTCGACCAGGCCTGCCTCGATGATGAGGCGTTCTTCGCCGAGTTCGGCGGTCACGTTGCTGACGGTCGCGGCGCTCAAACCGGTCAGACCGCTCAATTCGTGGCGGCTGAGCGGGCCGTCGAAGTAGAGTTTCGACAGGAGGAGGGAACGGTTGTGCCGCCGCAGGTCACGGACGGTGGTGCGCTTGGCAGGCATGCGGGTACCCATCTTATGGCGGCGGACCTTTCCAGGATGCCCCACGACCTTAGCCTCCGCCATGTATCAACTGGTGAAATAAGGCGGGAAGAGGGTCATGACCGGGGACGACGAGCTCATCGGCTCCTTGCCGCCGGACTTCCGGTGGGGCGTCGGCAGCTCGGCGTACCAGATCGAGGGCGCGGTCGCCGAAGACGGAAGAACACCGTCCATTTGGGACACCTGGGCGCGGTCACCGTGGTCGGTCGACAACGGTGACACCGGCGAGATCGCCTGCGACCACTACCACCGGATGCCCGCCGACATCGCGCTGCTCAAGGAACTCGGCGTCGACACCTACCGGTTCTCCGTCTCCTGGCCCCGCGTGCAGCCGCGCGGACGCGGCGGCGTCAACCCCGCCGGGATCGCCTTCTACGACCGGCTGGTCGACGAGCTGCTCAACAACGGCATCGACCCCTGGTTGACGCTGTACCACTGGGATCTGCCCCAGCACCTCGAAGACGCGGGCGGCTGGCCCGCGCGCGACACCGCCGTCCGGTTCGCCGACTACGCGATGCTCGTGTTCGAGCGGCTGGGCGATCGGGTCCGCCACTGGACCACGCTGAGCGAGCCGTGGTGTACGGCCATGCACGGCTACGTCCACGGAGTGATGGCGCCCGGCCGCCGGGACGCGAAGGCGGGGATGGCGGCGGCGCATCACCTGCTGCTCGGGCACGGTCTCGCGGTGCGGCGGATGCGGGAACTCGCGCCGCCCGGGACGAAGTTCGGCATCACGCTCAACCTGAGCACCGCCGACCCGGCCACGCCCAGCGAGGCCGATCGCGAAGCCGCCCGCTTCGAGGACGGGCTCGGGACGCGGTTCTATCTCGACGCGCTCGTGCACGGCCGGTATCCGGAGGACGTCCTCGCGACCCTCGCGCGCCAGGACATCCGCCTGCCGTCCGAGCCCTGGGATCCGTCGATCATCGCGGCACCGCTCGATTTCCTCGGCGTCGACTACTACTTCGGCACGAGGTACTCCGGGGTGGAGGAGAACGGGAACGCGGTGGAGCACTTCGGGTTGCCCGCGTTCCGCAAGGTTCCGTTCGGGGCGCCGTCGACGGCGCTGGGCTGGGAGATTCTGCCGCACAAGCTCACCGAGCTGCTCGTCCGGATCAGCCGGGATTACCCGGGCCTGCCGCTGTACGTCACCGAAAACGGCGCCGCGTTCGCCGACGTCCCCGACGAGACCGGTTTCGTCCGTGACGACGACCGCGCCGCGTACCTGTCCGCGCATATCGCCGCCACGGCCGCCGCGCGGCAAGCGGGCGCCGACGTCCGGGGCTATTTCGCGTGGTCCTTTTTGGACAGTTTCGAATGGGCGTACGGTTACGCGAAACGGCTCGGGCTGGTCCGGGTCGACCGCGAGACGCAGGCGCGGACGATCAAGCAGAGCGGGCTGGCGTACCGGGATCTCGTCCACCGGGTGCGTGGCAGCCGGCGGTAGGGCCTGCTCCACCATCGAACCGGCGGCCCGCTCCATTCTTCCCGATGGTTCCGCGTTCTAGGTTCGGCAGCGGAAAGTTGTTGCCGGTACCGGAAAACGTGGGGGCAGTGATGACCGTCAGGCTGGAACGACGTGACCCGCCGGAGACGTCACCACGGAAATCGTGGTGGCGAAGGCCTTTGGTAGGGCCGATGGCCGTCATCGTCGTAATTTTCCTGGCCTTTTCGATGCCGCCGTATCTGTCGCTGGATCCGGCTCAGTCCCGGGTGCCGCAACCACCGGGGTTCACCTCGCACTACTGGTTCCTCTCGGCGCACGTGCTGTTCGGCTCGATCGCGATGGTCGGCGCGCTGCTGCAGATCTGGCCGTGGTTCCGGGCGAAATACCCGGCGGTGCATCGGAAGATCGGCCGGGTGTACGTCTTCGCCGGGGTGCTCCCGGCCGGTCTGCTGGCGCTGACCGTCGGCGCGCTGAGCCCGTTCGGCCCGGCGACGCGCGTCGCCAACACCGTGGCCGGGGTGCTGTGGCTGGGGTGCACGTTCGCCGGCTGGCGCGCGGCGCGGCAACGCCGGTTCGCCGACCACCGGCGCTGGATGATCCGCAGTTTCGCGCTGACCATGTCGATCATCCTCAGCCGTTTGATCGGCCCGGTCGCGGTGATCGTGCTGCGACCGGGGCTGGAGACCACGTTCGGCGGCAGCGAACTCGCGTTGACCCAATCGGTCGCCGCGATCACGGCCTGGCTGAGCACGACGCTGGTCCTGCTCGCCACGCAGTGGTACCTCGACCGGCGCCCGGCTAGGAAGAAGCCAGCGAGCGCGCGATGATCGTGCGCTGCACTTCGGACGCGCCTTCGTAGATCCGCGGCGCCCGGACTTCGCGGTAGAGGTGTTCGAGCAGATGCCCTCGCCGCAGCGCCCTGGCGCCGTGGATCTGCACGGCCGAGTCGACGACGTACTGCGCGGTCTCGGTGGCGAACAGTTTCGCCATCGCGGCCCGGCCGGCGAGGTTCCGCTCGCCCGCGTCGTACGCGGCGGCCGCGGCGTAGACGAGCAGGCGCGACGCTTCGGTGCGGGTCGCCATTTCGGCGAGGGTGTGCGCCACGGTCTGCTGTTTCAGCAGCGGACCGCCGAACGCGACCCTGGTCTGCGCGTGGGCGACGGCGGCGTCGAGGGCGGCCTGTGCCATCCCGACGGCGAACGCGCCGACGCTCGGCCGGAACAGGTCCAGCGTCCGCATCGCCACGCCGAAGCCGCGGTCCTGTTCGCCGAGCAGTTCGTCCCGTTCGACGCGGACACCGTCGAAGACCAGGGTGCCGATGGGATGCGGGCTGACGAGGTCGAGGTGCTCACCGGACAGCCCGGCGCGATCGGCGGGGACGACGAACGCGGAGACGCCGCGCGATCCCGCTTCCGGGGTGGTGCGGGCGAAAACGCTGTAGAAATCGGCCTCGGGGGCGTTGGAGATCCACATCTTCTCGCCGGTGAGCCGCCAGCCGTCGCCGTCGGGTTCGGCGGCGAGCTCCAGCGCCGCCGCGTCCGAACCCGCGTTCGGCTCGGTGAGCGCGAAAGCGGCGACGGCGTCGCCCGCCGCCACGGCGGGAACCCATTTCGAGACCTGCGAGTCCTGCCCGGACTGCAGCACCGGATACGTGCCCAAACCCTGTAGCGCCAACGCCGTCTCGGCCTCGGTGCTCTGGCTGGCCAGGGATTCCCGCAGGATGCAGAGATCCGTCGCGGCGGCCTCCCGGCTCGGGCTGCCGCCGTCGACCCCGGGGAACAGCCGGGCGAGCAGCCCGAGCGAGCCCATTTCCTTGAGCAGCGGCCGGTTGACCGCGCCTTCGGTGCCGGATTCGGCCAGCGGGCGGAGCTTTTCGGCGCCCAGCCGCCGGACTTCTTCGGCGAAGGCCTGCTGTTCGGGGTTCAGCGCGAAGGCGGTCATCGGTCGCTCCCAGGTCGCCAGCGGGCGTGCGCGGTGCCGGGTTCCCCCGAGCGAAGGAGTTCCAGCCGGGGTTTCGGCCCGTCGGTGCGGCCGCCCTGCGGTTTCCGGCTGCCCGCCGCGAACTGTTTCGGCCACGGCATCGGATAGCCCTGCTCGGCGGCGGCGTGCAATGTCCACTGTGGATCGTAAAGGTGGGTTCTGCCGAGCGCGCACAGATCCGCGCGGCCCGCGAGGATCAGCGAGTTCACGTCGTCGTAGGAGGAGATCGCGCCGACGGCGATCACCGCGATCCCGTACTGGCGGCCGATCTCGTTGCGGATCCGGTCGGCGTACGGCGTCTGGTAGCTGCGGCCGTACTCGGGTTTCTCCTCGCTGACGACCTGGCCGGTCGACACGTCGACACCGTCCACGCCGTGCTCGGCGAACGCGCGGGCGATCTCGACGGCGTCGTCGACGTCGATCCCGCCGTCGTACCAGTCGGTCGCGGAGATGCGGACGGTCATCGGCCGCTCGGCCGGCCATGCCGCGCGGACGGCGTCGAAGACTTCGAGCGGGAAACGCAGCCTGTTCTCCAGTGGGCCGCCGTATTCGTCGGTGCGCCGGTTGGTCAACGGGGAAAGGAACGACGACAGCAGGTAGCCGTGCGCGCAGTGGAGTTCGAGGAGGTCGAATCCGGCGCGCGCGGCGGCGGCCGCGGACCGCGCGAACTGGTCGCGGATCTCGTCCAGCTCGGCCTTCGTGAGTTCGCGCGGGGTCTGGTTCGCTTCGCTGTACGGGATCGCGGACGGGGCGCAGATCTCCCAGTTGCCTTCGGGGAGCGGCTGGTCGATACCGTCCCACATCAGTTTCGTGGAGCCTTTGCGCCCGGAATGGCCGAGCTGGACACCGATGCGCGCGGGGGTGTGGCCGTGGACGAAGTCGGTGACCCGCCTCCACGCCTGTTCTTGTTCCTCGGTGTACAGGCCGCCGCAGCCCGGGGTGATGCGGCCGGTTTCGGAGACGCAGACCATTTCCGTCATCACCAGCCCGGCGCCACCGAGTGCCTTGCTTCCCAGGTGTACCAGGTGGAAGTCGGTCGGGACGCCGTTTTCGGAGGAGTACATGTCCATCGGCGAGACGACGACGCGGTTCGGCAGGTCCAGGTTCCCGATGCGGAACGGCTGGAACATCGGCGGCCGTATGTCGGTGTCCAAAGTAGACGCGAACCAGGTGTCCAGTTCCGCGGCGAACTCGGGATCGCGCAACCGGAGATTGTCGTAGGTGACGCGGCGGCTGCGGGTGAGGATGTTGAACGCGAACTGCGCCGGATCCTGGTGGGTGTACTGGCCCATGTTCTCGAACCACTCCAGGCTCGCCTGCGCGGCGCGCTGGGTCGAGGTGACGACCGGCCTTCGTTCCGCTTCGTAAGCCTGTAAAGCACTGTCCATATCGGACTGTTCGTGCAGGCAGGCGGCGAGCGCGAGCGCGTCCTCCATGGCGAGTTTCGTGCCGGAACCGATGGAGAAATGCGCCGTGTGCGCGGCGTCGCCGAGGAGGACGACGTTCTCGTGCCGCCAGCTCGCGCAGCGGACGGTGGCGAACGCGGTCCACTTCGAGTTGTTGGCGAACACCTGGTGCTCGCCGAGGACGTCCGCGCAAAGCTCGCGGATGACCTCGATCGACTTCTCGTCGCTCTCGCCGGGGGCCAGCGAGGTGGCGGCGATCTCGCCGAACGCGCGCTGCCAGACGTCCTCGTGCAGTTCGAGGATGAACGTGCTCGCGGTGTCGCTGTACGGATAGCCGTGGATCTGCATGATCCCGTGCGGGGTTTCCAGCACGTAGAACTTGAAAGCGTCGAAGACGAGGTCCGTGCCGAGCCAGATGTACTTGCAGCGCCTGGTCTGAAGGCTCGGCCGGAAGCTCTCGGCGAGGGCGTTGCGGGTCGGCGAGTTGACGCCGTCCGCCGCGACGACGAGGTCGTACTCGGCGCTCGCCTCGGCCGCGCTCGGCGCCTCGGCACGGAAACGGACGTCGACCCCGAGCTCCGCGCAGCGTTCCTGGAGGATGCCGAGCAGCCGTTTGCGGCTCATCGCGGCGAACCCGTGCCCGCCGGAGGTGTGCACCGTGCCGCGGAAATGGACGTCGATGTCGTCCCAGCGCGCGAACTCCCGGCGCATGGCCGCGTGGATCACCGGATCGGCGTGCTCGATGCCGCCGAGGGTCTCGTCGGAGAACACCACCCCGAACCCGAAGGTGTCGTCGGGCGCGTTGCGCTCCCAGACGGTGATCTCGTGATCGGGATGGAGCTGTTTCGCCAGCGTGGCGAAGTAGAGCCCCGCCGGGCCGCCGCCTAACACCGCGATACGCACGCCGCTCAGGGTATGTCGTGGTATGTACGACCGTCAACGATACGGGATATGCTGACCCGTATGGAGCGCATCAACCCGCCCGGGCTCGGCCGCCCTTCCGGCTTCTCGCACGCCGTCGCCGCGACCGGGAGATTCGTCTTCCTCGCCGGTCAGACGGCGTTGGACGAGGAGAACCGCATCGTCGGCGACGGCGTGGTCGAGCAGTTCGAACGCGCGCTGTCCAACCTGCTCACCGCGTTGCGCGCGGCGGGCGGGGAGCCGTCGGACCTGTGCAGCGTGACGATCTACATCGTCGACATGGACGACTACCGGGCCCACGCACGCGAGATCGGCGCGGTGTGGAAGCGGCTGGCCGGGAGCGAATACCCCGCGATGGCGGGGATCGGCGTCAGCCGGCTCTGGGACGCGGAGGCACTGGTGGAGGTGCAGGGCTTCGCGGTCGTCTAAAGCAGTGTCCGCGAGACGTGCGCGGCCGCGGCCTCGCCCAGCCGCGAGTGCAGCGTGAAGAACAGATCGGCGGCCCGGATCCCGGCCCAGCCCGGCGGCAGCAACTCGGCGGGCAGGCCCGGGTCGAGGTAGGGCAGGCGCCGCCAGTCGGTCAGCACCCGGACGTAGTCGGCGAACGCTTCCGCCTCGTCCGTGGTCTTGCGCCGCTGCCACCGCCGGAGCGCGCCCGCGTGCTCGTCGACGAAGGCGGTGTACAGCGCTTCGAGCTGGTCGAGGTCCCACCAGTCGCGGATCTTCTCCCGCACGTCGCCGAACGCGAGGTGCTCGGCGTGGAAGAGATCGGCGTACCTCTCGAGTTCGAGCCGCCGGAGCATGTCGGACGTCGCGTCACGCAGATGCGCGGGCGCGATCCAGACGCCGGACGACGCGGTCCCGAAGCCGAGCCGGGCCAGTTGTGTGCGAAGAACGTGCCTTTTGTGCCGTTCGGCCTCCGGGACGGAGAACACCGCGAGCAGCCAGCCGTCGCCGGGGGTGGCGCGTTCGCGGCGGAAGATCCGCTCGTCGCCTTCGCGCAGGATCGCCAGCGCGGTCTCGGAAAGCTCGTACCCGGCGGCCCCGTCGCGGCGCACCGCGGACAGGATCCCACGCCGCTTCAGCCGGGAGATCGACGACCGGACGGCCGGTTCCTCGACGTCCACACCGGCCAGCAGGTCGATCAGCGAGCGGACGGAGAGCCAGCCGCCCTCGCCGCGCGAGTAGAGGCCGTACACGGTCACGATCAGCTGGCGCGGTTGCGCCGTTCGCCCCGCGCCGTCGACTTCGGTTGCCTCCGACACGGCCGTCACCCGGTCACCATAACAACGACGATGAGCTCAGGTTTCGGCCGTGACCGAAGCGTTCCGCACTTAGCGTCACGGTATGGAGAATCCCCTGATCGAAGCCCCCGTTCCGCCGGTGCCCCAGGACGTCGAACCGGGCGGCGTCCGGTGGTTGCGGGCGAACGTCGCCCGGTTCAGCCGCCCGGAGGACCACGCGCGGCGGCGGGCGCTCGTGCTCACCGAGCTGGCGCGGATGGGGCCCGTGCGGGACAAGGCCTTCGTGTCCGCCAAGGTGATGCGGGACGAGGTGGAGCGGGTTCCGGTCGCCGTACTCGCCGCGGAACTCGGCCTGCCCGACGTTTCCCGCGACATCGCGACGGTGTCCGGCGCCTACCACCCGCATACGGAAATCGGGGACGACGCCGAAGTAGCCATGCGGCGGCTGGTCGAGGTCTGTGGCGGTGACGTGGACGAGCGGACGGCCGCGCGGATCGGGCTCCTGGTGCAGGCCTGCGACGCGACGGCCAAGCTGCTCGGCAAGGCGCTCGCCGCCCATCGGCCCGATGAGGACGTCGAAAGCCTGCTCGACCGGGTGCTGCGTGAGGATCCGCCGGTCCGGATCACCCGGCGGTGGGTCGGCGGCGAGGTGGTCGAGGTGGACCTGTCGGAGCATCCGTTCGGAGCAGGACCGAAACAATGCCCCGGGGAAACGCTGGCGCGGCAAGTGGCCGCGGGAATTCTCGACGCCCTCCTGTGCTAAGACTTACCCCGGTCATCTGGAACTGGGGAGTCTTTCGATGCTGTATTTCAATGGTTTCTTCGGCGTTCTCACGCTCGGTCTGTGGATCTTCTGCATCGTCGACGTGATCACCACGGACGAGGGATCGTGCCGCAACATGTCCAAGGGGATGTGGCTGCTGCTGGTGCTGATCGTCCCGCTGATCGGCTCGATCGTCTGGCTGGTCGCCGGTCGTCCGCAGCAGGCCGCCCGTGCGCCGCGCGGACGGTACGAAAGGGAGACGCCGGCGTTCCCGGAGTACGACCGTCCGGGCCGGTTCGCCGCGACGAGCGCGGCGGACGACGAAGAGTTCCTCCGCAAGTGCCGGGAGCGCGCCGAGGAGCAGCGCCGCAAGGCCCGTGAAGGCTGAGTAGCCTCGGCGGAGAGATCGACACTGGAGGAAGAAGAAATGTCCGAAGCGCTCGACTGGAACAAGAACATCATCAAGGAGTTCCGCGAGAACGAGGGGAAGGTGGGCGGCCCGTTCGAGGGCGGCTCGCTGCTGCTGCTCACCACGATCGGGGCGAAGAGCGGCGAGCCGCGCACGTCGCCGCTCGCGTACGCGGTGGAGGACGGCAAGTACATCGTCGCCGCTTCGTACGCCGGGTCGGACAAGAACCCGGCCTGGTACCACAACATCGTCGCGAACCCGAAGGTCACCATCGAGGTCGGCACGGAGAAGTTCGAGGCGACCGCGACCGTCGTCCTCGAAGACCGCGCCGAGCGCGACCGTCTGTACGCGAAGATGGTCAGCATGATGCCGGGCTTCGCCGAGTACGAGCAGAAGACCGACCGGGTGATCCCGATCGTCACCATCTCGCGCTGATTCAGCGCGCGCCGCTGGGGGCGGCGACCGATCGTGCGTGGGCTGAAGGCTCCCTTCACCGCGTCTGATGCGGCAAAAGGAGCCTTCACCCCGGCCGGATACGGGTCGTGAGTGGCTCTTCGGGTCAGAGCCAACCCTGTCCCCTGTACCTACCGGTCCGAAGTCCGTGAAGGCCTCCTTGAGGAACCCAGGGTCCCTCAAGGAGGCCTTCACGGACTAGGCACACAGGCGCGCGGTGTGAGCCAAGGCGTGACTCACGTGATCAGGGGCGTAACTCGCGTGACTGGAGGCCGCACTCGCGTGTTCCGCCGCTGATCACGTGAGTTCCGCCTTCAATCACGTGAGTTCCGCCTTCAATCACGTGAGTTCCGGCTTCGATCACGTGAGTGCGTGCCGCGTCCTCGTGAGTGGGGGGGGGGGGGGTTTAGAGGGGCGCGCCGCCACCACCCCCCAAAAGCCGCGGCGGCCCCCCACGCCCCCCCCCAGAACGCCCCCCGGGTGCGGGTGGGCCGCGGAGGGGGGC
>NZ_JBHXIB010000005.1:51894-65321 GCF_042723975.1 Amycolatopsis sp. NPDC058340
GCCTCTCATGACGTTTTGTTGCGTGTACGTGCTGGGGGGGGGGGGCGGTGGGGGTGTTTGTGGTGCTGCGCACAACCCCCCCACCCCCCCACCCCACGACCAGCTGCACCGACGCGGTACTTGCGCGTGCAACTACCGCATCCAGAGGACGAAACGCGGGAGGTCAGCGCGCGCCGCTGGGGGCTTCGACGGCGTTCGGCCGCTTGAGTTCGGCTTCGGCCGCACGCAGCGCCTTGCGCTCCTGGCGGCGCGCGATCAGCTTCTTGCCGGTGCGGATCATCGGCTGCTCCACCCAGCGGTGGATGAGATCCGCGATCGCGAGCCCGACCGCGAACACGGTCAGCGCGCTGATCATCCGGTGCTCGCCCAGCGGCGGGATCGCCGCGACCACGGCGAAGTGCACCGGGCCCTGCAGCAGGTAGAGCGAGTACGAGCGCTCACCGACGAACCGCATCACCTTCGTCGCCAGCAGCCAGCGCAGCGGCCCCGGCGAGACCAGCACCACCAGCAGCATCGCCGAGAGCAGGCCGTAGGCGATCAGCAGGCCGAGGTTGCTGCCGGTCTCCCACCACAGGCTTTCCATGTTGACGTGCAGTACGGCGAAGGCGCCGAACACCGGGATCGCCGCGAGCGGATGGGTCAGCGGTTTGATCACCGCGTAAGACCGGCGGTAGTGCATCGCGATCGCCAGCACGCAGCCGATCAGCAGGATCGCGTAGTGCACGGTCGACCGGTAGATCGGCACCTGCGGCCCGTTGAGCACCCAGCCGCTGGTGACCCCCACCAGCCCGGCCATCAGCGCGAACGCGGCGAACGCCAGCGCGAGCTTGCGCCAGGCCGCGGCCAGCCCGACGGCGCCCGCGACCACCAGCAGGAACGGCCAGAACAGGTAGAACTTCTCCTCGATGCCCAGCGTCCACGAGCCGCTGAAGAAGTTGTCCGGGCCGTTCGGGCTGCTGGCGGGAAAGAACTCGTTGAAGAAGGTCAGGTAGTACTTCAGCGCGTGCGGGAACTCGCGGGTGAAGAACTCCCCGCGCAGCCACACGAACACGATGATCCCGCCGAGGATCACCAGGTACGGCGGCAGGATCCGGAACACCCGCCGCAGATAGAACGCCGAAAGCGAGATCCGGCCGGTCCGGTCCTGCTCACGCAGCAGCAGCGTCGTGATCAGGAAACCGGACAGCACGAAGAAGATGTAGACACCGACCCAGCCGGACAGCCAGCTCCACTTCGGACCCGCGAAGTGGAAGAGGATCACGATGGTGGCCGCGATCGCGCGCAGCCCGTCGAGCGCGGGGAACCGGCGCATGGCGAGGAACTCGTCATGGTCCAAAGTGCGCACAGTGCCCCCTAATGGCGGTATCGGCCCGGAAGTATACGGGGGCCGCCGTCTGCGCCCTCGCCCCGGCCGGGGGCCTCCTACCAGCGGATTTCGGAGATCACCCAGCGTCACGCGCGGGTTCGACGTTGTGGGTCAGCCGGAACCGGTTCGCCGGATCGACGGCCGCCTTGACCTCGGCGAGCCGCCGCAGATCGGACGGCGAGTACACCTTGGCCGCTTCGTCGCCGGCGCCGCTGTCGCCGTAGACGAAGGTCAGGAGCTTGCCGGTCGACTTGGGCTTCAGCGCGTCGAACAGCTTCCAGTGGGCCGCCTTGATCTCGGTCATGCTCGCGTGGTCCACCACGGACAGCGCCCGGACGGTGAAGCGGGCCTCACGGTCCCAGCCGACCCCGGGGTGCTCGGGCGGGTCGGACAGCGCGCCGCCGAGCAGGTCGAGCAGGACGACGGTCGGCACCGGGGCGCCGGGGCCCGCGTGTTCGAGGATCGCGTCGAGCATCGTGTCGTCGAGTTCGGGCACGGTGACGTTGTCGGCGCGGTAGCCGTGCGGGAACGGCGGCTCGTTCGCGATCTTCCCCGATTCGGTGAAGGGGAGCTCGGCGAGCGTGTCACCCAGTACGGGGGCGGCGGCACGCAGTGGGGCGACCAGGCGTTCGCCCTCGGCGGCCTCGCCGAGGTAGGCGATGCGGATCTGCGCGACGTGCTGCCCGCGAAGCGGCTCGGGCACCATCGGCAGATCCGGCATCGGGACCATGCCCAGCGACGACGTCATCTCGCGCGGCAGGTCCGCCGCCCAGTCGCGCCAGGCGTGGAGCACCGCGGACAGCGATTCGGTGCCGAACTGCAGGCTCCCGCCGTACAGCCGGGTGACCGGGACCAGCCGGAACTCCAGCGCGGTGACGATCCCGAAGTTGTCGCGGCCGCCGCGCAGCGCCCAGAACAGGTCGCTTTCGGTGTCCGGGGTGGCGCGGCGGAGCTCGCCGTCGGCGGTCACGACCTCGATCGCGGTCACCTGGTCGGCGGCCAGCCCGTACTTGCGGCCGAGCAGGCTGAACCCGCCGCCGAGGGTGTAGCCGACGACGCCGACGCCAGGGAAGGAGCCGCTCAGTGGCGCGAGCCCGTGCTTCGCGGCCGCCTCGATGACCGCGCCCCAGCGCACACCCGCGTCGACCCGTGCGACGCCGCCCTCGATCCGGATCCCGGTCATGCGGTGGGTGGTGACGAGGACGCCGCCCTCGAAGGGGACGCCGATGCCGTGGCCGGTCGAGTGGACGGCGATCGGCAGATCGTGCTCGGCGGCGTACCGGACGGCCTCGACGACGTCGGTGGCCGAAGCGGCGGGCACGATGACGTCGGGCCGGCGGGGCACCGCGGTCTGGAAACCGGCGAGTTCGTTGTCGTAGTCCGGGTCACCGGAGCGGAGCATCGTGGTCATGGCACCAGCGTGATCTCGATTCGGCCAGAAGTCCAAGATCTGGTTCGTCTGGCAACTAGAATCATCTGTTATGGAACTGCGTCAGCTCGAATACTTCGTCGCGGTGGCCGAAGAAGCGAATTTCACCCGCGCCGCCGAGCGGCTGCACGTCGCGCAGCCCGGTGTCAGCGCGCAGATCCGCCGCCTCGAACGCGAGCTCGGGCAGCCGCTGCTCGACCGGTCGGCCAGGGCGGGGGTGCGGCTGACCGAGGTCGGCGCCGCCGCGCTCCCGCACGCGCGGGCCGCGCTCGCCGCCGTCGCCGGGGTGCGGCAGGCGGTCGACGATCTCACCGGGCTGGTCCGCGGCCAGGTCGCGATGGGCATGGTGTCCTCACGTGGCCCGGTCAACCTGCCGGATCTGCTCGCGCGCTTCCACGAGCGTCATCCGGCCGTCGACATCACGCTCGCCGAGGCGACCTCCGACGTCCTGCTCGCGGGCGTCGCCGACGGCCGGTTCGACGTCGCGCTGATCGGGGTCTCCGGAGAACCGCCGCCGGGGATCGGCCTCGAAGTCGTCCTCGACGAGCCGCTGGTCGCCGTCTCCGGGCCGGACGATCCGCTCACCGGACAGGCCACGATCACGTTGTCCGAGCTGGAGAGCCGGTCGCTGGTGAGCCTGCCGAAGGGCACCGGCATGCGCGCGATCGTCGACGCGGCGTTCCTCGCCGACGGCGCGCGGCCACGGGTGACGCTGGAGGCCGGCGATCCGAACGTCGTCGCCGAACTGGTCGGGCGCGGGCTCGGCGTCGCCGTGGTGCCGATGTCGCTGGCGACGCATTACACGAAGCTGCACGCCATGGAGATCACACGGCCGGCCGGGCTGCGCGCGAAACTGGCGCTGGCCTGGCGGACGGAGGGGCCGGTCAGCCCCGCCGCCCGCGTGTTCATCAGTCAGGCACGGGCGCTGCTCGGGTTGTGAGCCGCCACAGCGAGGTGACCTCCTTCGCGTCGGCCCGCGGATGCCTCGGCCGGATGTCCTCCCGGCCCCGGACTTCGAGGCCGGACCGCTCGAAAGCGTCGAGGAGTTCTCCGCGTGTGCGCAGGCCCAGCAGTTCGGCGAGATCGGACAGGATCAGCCACGCCTCCCCGCCGGGATCGAGGTGCCGGGGCAGCCGGTCGAGGAACGCTTTCAGCATCCGGCTTCCGGGGTCGTAGACGGCGCGTTCGAGCGGGGTGTGCGCCCGGGCGGGCAGCCAGGGCGGATTGCAGACGATCAGCGGTGCGCGGCCCGGCGGGAACACGTCCGCCTCAAGGGTTTCGATTCCGCTGAAACCGAGGCGATCGAAGTTCTCCCGGGCGCAGGCCAGCGCGAGCGGTTCGTTGTCCGTCGCCACCACGCGTTCGACGCCCCGGTGCGCGAGGACCGCGGCGAGCACGCCGGTACCGGTGCCGATGTCGAACGCCAGTTCCTTGGCGGGCAACGGAGTTCGCGCCACCAGATCGACGTACTCGCCGCGGACGGGGGAGAAGACTCCGTGATGCGGATGGATTTTCGCGCCGAGCGCCGGGATTTCGACGCCCTTCACGCGCCATTCGTGCGCGCCGATGACGCCGAGCAGCTCGCGCAAGGACACCAGCGACGCGGCGCCGGACGGCCCGTAGACCTCGGTGCACGCGTCGCGTATGTCGGGCGCGCGGCGCAACGGCAGGACGTGGCCCGGATCCAGCGGGACCAGCAGCCTGCCGAGGATCCGCGCCCGGCGTGACCGATGGTTCCGCTGCTCCTGGAAGGGTTTCCCGGCCGCAGTACCGCACCGGCGGGACATCGCGGCGAGGAGGTTCCGCGCGCCCGGGAAGTCGCCGTACCAGGCGAGACCGGTGCCGCCCGCGGCGAGCCGGTACGCCTCGCCGGCGGTGACGCGATCGTCGACGGGGACGACGTTTCCGGGCATTTTCGTGCCGACGGTGGTCAGCCAGCGCCGACCACCGTCCTTTGTGGACAGGAGGTTCATGGTTTCCGTTCCTGGATCCGCCCGCGGCGAAGAGACCCCGCGGGCGTTGCTCGTCGGGGGACAAGGTCAGGAACGGCGGTTAGTGGACCACCGCGGCATGAACCGGTGTCGACACGAAGCCGAGTTTAGCGGAACGACGCGGCGTGATCGGCCGCCCAGACCTCGAAGTCCAGCCCCGGCCTGCCGGTGACGTCCTGGACGGTCGAGGTGACCTCGCCCGGTTTCGCCACCAGACCCCGGAATCCGGTCAGCATCGTGTCGACGACGAAGTCCGGCATCGTGGTCAGCAGCGCGGCACGTGCTTCTTCGAGCGGGATCTCCTCCCAGCGCGCCGGGCGGCCCGCGGCCTCGCCGATGACGCGGACCTGCTCGGCCTGCGTGATCGGCCGCGTGCCGGTGAGCGTGTACTTGGTCCCCGCGTGCCCGGCGCCGGTCAGCGCTTCGACCGCCACCGCGGCGATGTCCTTCTCGTGGATCAGCGGCATCGACGCCTCGCCGTACGCGCCGCGGACGACGCCGTCCGCGCGGATCGACGGCGCCCAGCCGAGGGTGTTGGCCGCGAACGCGTGCGGCCGCAGGAAGGTCCACTCCACGCCCGCGGCTTCGATCGCCTCCTCGACGGTGCGATGCCAGGCGCCGATGGCGTTGTCCTGCTCCGCCAGCGAATCGTCGACGGCGCCCGAGGAAAGGAACACCACGCGCTTCACTTGCTCCCCGAGCAACGACACCGTGGGGATCAGGGCCTCGGCGGCGCCCGAGAGCATCAAGAACACGGTGTCGACGCCGTCGAGTGCCGGAGCGATCGTTTCCGGTTCCGCCAGATCGCCGCGGACGCCGCCCGGTGGTGGATTCCTGCTCAGCGGCCGGACCTCGAAGTCTTTCGCCCGCAGCTGGGCGACCACCTGCGAACCCACGTTGCCCGTCGCGCCGGCGACCAGGATCGGCTTCATGCCGCCACCGCCGAGAAGACCGGGCGGTACCGCTTGACCGACCCGCCCGACATGCCCGGGTAGGTCTGCACCTTCTTCCACGCGTCCGTCGTCCCGATGCCGTCGGCGCCCGGGGCCGCGAGCGCGGCGAGGTGGGCTTCGGCGCTCGCCCATTCGGCGTAGTTCAGCACCCTGGTCCCGTCGGTGCTCACGTGGAAGAACCCCGAGATCCCGCCTTCCGGCCGGGCGGGTTCCGACGCGAGCGCTTCGAAGACGAGGTCGATCCAGTCACGCTGCCGCCGCTCGTCGGGGCCTTCGAACTCGACCGAGACGATCACGAGGCAGCCTGGTGTCCCTTCGCCGCGCTGTCCGCGGTAGAGCTGGAACACGGGCGCGCCGTCCAGACCCTGGATGGCGTCTTCGCTGGTCCACTGCTCGTAGGTGAAGGCGCCGTCGTGGTCGATACCTTCGTACGCGGTGAAGGAAACGAGCCCTTCGTGGCTTTTGAACGCCGCCCGTGCCGCGTCGGCGTCCGGCCATTCGCGTGCCACCACGACGGTCGTCCCGTCCGGCGTCGGCCAATGTCCTTTGTGGATGGTCATTTCGGAGGTCCCCTGTACTGTCATGACTCCAGCATGAAACTTAAACAAGGGTTGAAGTCAAGCTAGGATCATGGACATGTCCGAACTCCCGGCCGAACTCACCATCGGGGAGCTGTCCCGGCGCAGCGGTGTCGCCACCTCCGCCCTGCGCTTCTACGAACGACAGGGCCTCATCAGCAGCAGGCGGACCAGCGGAAACCAGCGCCGCTACCCGCGCAGCGCGCTGCGCCTGGTCGCGTTCATCCGCGCGTCGCACCATCTCGGCATCCCGCTGGAGGTCATCGGCGGCGTGCTCGACTTCCTGCCCGAGGGCGCCGCGCCGGACCACGCGTTCTGGCAACGGGCTTCCCAGTGCTGGAGCGCCGAACTCAACAAGCGCATCGAGCAGCTGGAGTGCATGCGGGACCGGTTCACCGAATGCATCGGCTGCGGCTGCCTGTCCTTCGACCAGTGCGTACTGGTGAACCCCGGTGACGTCCTCGCCGCCAAGGGGCCCGGCCCGGCACGGCTGATCAACGACTGAGCACGGCCAGTTTTCGTTCCAGCAGCCGTCGTTCGGCACTGTTGCCCGCCTGCCGGATCGCCTCTTCGTACTCCTGGGCGGCTTCCGCCGTGCGGCCCGCGCGATGCAGCAGATCGGCGCGGATGGCGTGGTACAGGTGGTATCCCTCCAGATCGAGGGCGTCGATCACGTCGAGCGCGAGCGACGGGCCGCGGACCTCGGCGACCGCGACGGCCCGGTTGAGCGCGACGACCGGCGTCGGATTCATCGCGAGCAGCAGGTCGTACAGCTCGACGACCTGCGGCCAGTCCGTGCTCGCGGTGTCGGCGGCGTCGCTGTGGACGGCGTTGATCGCCGCCTGGATCTGGTACGGCCCCGGCTGGTTCCGGCGCAGGCAGGCGCGGACCAGCTCCTGCCCTTCGGCGATGAGCGCCCGATCCCACCGGGACCGGTCCTGCTCCGCCAGCAGCACGACGTCGCCGTCCTCACCGGTACGGGCGGCGCGGCGCGACTCGGTGAGCAGCATCAGCGCCAGCAGCCCGGTGGCCTCCGGCTCGTCGGGCATGAGGCCCGCCAGCAGCCTGCCGAGCTGGATCGCCTCGGCGCACAGGTCCTCCCGCACCAGCCGCTCACCCGAGGTGGCCGCGTAACCCTCGTTGAACACGAGGTAGATCACGGCGAGCACCGAACGCAGCCGATCCGGCAGGTCGGCGTCGCCGGGCACGCGATACGGGATCTTCGCGTCGCGGATCTTGCCCTTCGCCCGGACCAGCCGCTGGGCCATCGTCGTCTCGGGGACGAAGAACGCGTGCGCGATTTCGGCCGTGGTCAGCCCGCCCAGCAGTTTCAGCGTCAGCGCGACCTGCGCGGGGACGGCGAGCGCGGGGTGACAGCAGGTGAAGATCAGCCGTAGGCGGTCGTCGCGCACCGGGCCCTCCTCCACTGGTTCACTGTCCGCGTTGAGCAGCGCGGCCTGGGCGTGCTTGTCGTCGCGCGCGGCATCCCGGCGCAACCGGTCGACGGCCTTGTTGCGGGCGGTCTTGATGATCCAGCCCGCCGGACTCGGCGGTGGACCGCTGGACGGCCACCGGTCCACCGCCTCGGCGAAGGCGTCCTGGACCGCGTCTTCGGCGATGTCGATGCTGCCGAAGACGCGGACCAGCACGGATACCGCGCGGCCGTACTCCTGTGCGAAGACGCGGCCGATGTCTTCGGAGGTCAGGGCACGCACGAAGGGTCTTCCACACCCTGGAACGGCCGGACCTCGACCGGGAGATAGGTGATCTCGGCGATCCGGCGGCCCCAGTCGAGCGCGGCGTCCAGATCCGGCACCTCGACGATGGTGAAACCGCCGAGATGTTCCTTCCCTTCGAGGTACGGGCCGTCGAGCGTCGCGATCTGGCCGTTCTCCGAGGCGCGCAGCACGGTCGCCGTGGTCGGCGGGTGCAGGCCGGCGGCGAACACCCACACCCCCGCGGTCTTCATCTCGTCGTTGAGCGCCTGGATCTTGCGCGTCACCGTTTCGAGGAACTCCGGCGGCGGGAGGGGGCCGTCGGGGTGGTAGAGGCTGATCAGGTACTGGGTCATGGCGTCCTCCTCGTTCGTGCGGACTTTCACTCCCTATACGAAGGGCGACCCGCCGATTCGACAGCGACGGCGATCTTTCCGGTTTTTTTCTTTCCGCGCACTTCGTCGCAGGTCAGGCGGGCAGACGGCAGCCGGGGCGGGACAGGTCGAGCCGTGAGCCCTTGGCCAGGCAGGCGGAGATCCGGTTGACCTGCTGGCCGTAGCCGCGGCCCTGCACCGCGGTCACGGTGCCGTCCCGGCCGACCTCGCACGGGTTGCCCTCGGTGCATCGCCCACCGTCCCGGTTGTGGGTGTTGTTGATGCCCTTCACCGTATTCCCGTCGAGGGTCAAAAGCGCCGAGCCGGAGCGGCCGGGCCTGCTCGCGCAGGTGTCGCTCGGGGCGTAGCGGACCGCGTCGTCGTGCTGGTACCCGGCCTCACGCAGATGCGGCACCACCGCCTCGATCGTGCATCGCGGGCGGCCGCTCGCGTAGGCCATGAGCAGCCGGTCCCCGGCACGCATCGGGGTGGTGGCCAGCCGGAAGACCTTCGCGCCTTCCTTGGCCAGCTGCGCGTAGGTCTTGTCCAGCCGGTAGAGCGCGATGTCGGTGCCGGTCATCGTCGCGTACACCAATCGGGTGGCGCGGGCGCTGCTCTTCGGGTAGCCGTCCCGGCCGGCGATGGTGACCGGGCGGGGCAGGTCGGCGGGCCGGTCGACCAGTGCCTTCCCCGGGGCGGGACGCCCGCTCGGCACGCAGTGACCGTTGGTCAGCGCCAGTGCCGGGTCGTGGGGACGCGCGGAGACCGCACGCACCACCGCGCCGACGCAGTCGCCCACCGCGGCCGTTCCCTCCACGTTCGGGCCGGGGTCGTCCGGCGGGACGTCGGTTCCGGTCACGACGCCGTTGATCCAGGCCGAGTTCTTCGCGACGTCGGTGTACATGTCGGGAAAGTCGGCGCCCCGGATACCCGGCCCGATGACCGTTCCGGCCAGCGCCCAGCCGTCACCCGAACGGACCAGGGCGGGCCCTCCGGAATCCGTCGTCCCCGGGCCGACCGGCGGATCGGTGCGGCCGACGCACAACGGCAGGGTGCTCCCGTCGTCGTCCCAGCAGCGGTTGAGCGGCACGACCTCGGTGTCCGCTTCGCGCAGCTTGCCCGGGAAGCACTTCGGGTCGGCGAAGTCGCCGCAGCCCGTCGAAGCCGCGCCCCAGCCGAGGATGCGGACGGCGGTTCCGACGGCGGGGGAGCTGCCGGCGAGCCGGATGGGCTTGGCCCGTACCGGTTCGCGCAGGTGCAGCAGCGCGATGTCCTCACCGGGCGGGTTGTAGGAGAGGTGACGCCGGTAGAACTTGTCGATGTCGGTGACCTCGCCGCCGGTGGTGGTGTCCAGCGAGCCGACGCGGACCTTCCAGCCGCGGGGGACGCCCGCCGTCGCGCCGTTCGGGGTGTTGGCGCAATGGCCTGCGGTGACCGCCCACTGGGGCGCGATCAGCACCGCTCCACACCGATGGCCGTCCGGGCGAGGCGAGTCGTATTGAAGCGAGACCATGAAGTCGTAGGGCGTGGTGGACTCGGCGCCGCCGATGACGGCCGCCGCGGGGGCCGCGGTCGCCGTCATCAGGGTCAGCGCGAGCGCGAGGGATCGGATTCGCATACGGGTCACGCTGGCCGGTCCGTGTCCGCGGAACTCGATGAACACGTAACAGTTCCGCGCGGCCTGACTGGTACTGCCGGACCCAGGCTGAACAGACCGTGTCGGCTTCGTGCGCGGCCCGGTTTTCTGGACTCGTCACCCCGAGTCCACTTAGGAGAAACAGAGATGACGAACTCCCAGGCACCGCACGCGAACAGGGTCGCCGTCGTCACCGGAGCGTCCAGCGGGATCGGCGAAGCGGCCGCCCGGCGGCTCGCCGCCTCCGGTGCGGCGGTCGCGCTCGTCGCCCGGCGGGCCGACCGGCTGGAAACCCTGGCCAAGGAGATCGAACGGGACGGCGGCACCGCGCTCGTACTCGCGGCTGACGTCGCCGACGCCGAGGCGATGCGCGCCGCGGCGGCCGAGGTCGAAGCGAAACTGGGCCGCGCGGACCTGCTGTTCAACAACGCCGGCGTGATGCTGGCAGCGCCGATTGACGAACTCGCCACCGGCGACTGGCAGCGCATGATCGACGTCAACATGACCGGGCTGATGAACGCCATCGGCGCCTTCGTCCCGCATCTGGTCGCTTCGGCGGCCGAAAAGGGTGTCGCGGACCTGGTGAACACCTCGTCCATCGGCGCGCAGGCCGTCTTCCCCTCCTTCGCCGTGTACGTCGCTTCGAAGGCATACGTGACGCACCTGTCGAAGAACCTTCGCGCCGACCTCGGTCCGAAGGGGGTGCGGGTCGCGGCGATCGAGCCTGGCCTGGTCGAGACCGAACTGCAGGGGCACGTCACCGACGCCGGAGCGCTGGAGTGGCTGGACGGCGCGCGCGAGACGCTGACCTGGCTGAAGCCGGAGGACATCGCCGAGACCGTGGCGTTCCTGACCTCGCTCCCGGCGCGGGTGAACCTTCAGCAGGTCACCGTGATGCCCACCGCGCAGGTTTGATCACGGGAACAGGATCCGGGCGATCGCGCGGGCGGCGGTGTCCGGATCCTCCTGGAGTTCGGCGCGCAACGCGCCGGTGAGCCACAGATTCGCGAAACCGTGCATCAACGACCACGCGGCGACGCCCGCCATCGCGTCGTCGCTGACCGACGACGCGCCGCTGGTCAGCAAAGCCCCCGCGCGGTCACGGGCGGTGGTCAGCGCCTCGTCGTCCTCACGGTGGAGCTCGGGGCGGAACATCACCTCGAAATGCGCGCGATGCTCGATCGCGAAGCGCACGTACGCCACCCCGACCTCGACGAAGCCCCGGTCGCCCTCGGCCGCGAGCGCGTCCGCGAGCAGGTCGAACCCCTCGGCGGCCAGCGCGGTGAGCACCCCGGCCTTGTCGCCGAAATGATGCACCGGCCCGGCGTGCGAGACCCCCGCGCGCCGGGCGAGGTCGCGGAGGCTGATCCCCGCCGGGCCGTGTTCGGTGATGGCCGCGACGGCGGCGTCGAGCACGGCCCGGCGGAGGTCGCCGTGGTGGTAGGGACTCATGACGACGAATCTAGTCATTGACAAGATGGCGGGCAAGCGCGCATCTTGTCAGTGGAAAGATTCGCTTGCCTGGAAGGTGAAGTCATGGATCCCGGTCTCGCACCCGTACTGATGCTGATCGGCGTCACGGCGACGTTGTTCCTGCTGGGCGTCTTCGGCGTCCGGCGGTTCAAGCCCTGGCCGGTCGCCGTGCGCGGCGGTGTCGCGGCACTGTTCGTCACCACCGGTCTCGCGCATTTCATCGGCCTGCGCGAGGAACTCGTCGCGATGGTGCCGCCCGCGCTGCCCGCGCCGGAGCTGCTCGTCACCGTCACCGGTGTCCTCGAACTCGCGGGCGCCGCGGGAATGCTGTGGTCGCGCACCGCGCCGTGGGCGTCCGCCGGGCTGACGCTGTTGCTGCTGGGAATGTTCCCGGCGAACGTGTACAAGGCCCTGCACGGGCCGGTGACTTCGACGATGGACGAACTGGTTCCGCGGAGTCTCATGCAGGTGGTCTTCCTGGCCGCGACGGTGTCTCTGGTGGTGCATTACGCGCGTACGCCGGACAGACCCTTTTCCCAAAGGAGACCTTAAGTCTTTCCCAAGTTCGGGCCCCTTCCCCGGGAATGCCCCTACCCTCTGAGAATGAAGATCTCATTGTGGATCGGATTCTGTGGGCTGTGCATCCTCGCCGGGCACATGCTTCTCGGTGCTGTCGGTGTCGTACTGCTGATGAGCTGCCTCCCGGCGGGGAACGAACACGAATCCGGTGACAGGAAAGCATCCGCGCGGCTGGCCTGAGCTCAGCCAAGTGCGCTGGTCAAGGCGAGGCCGCCCAGAACAGGAACGGCGATCGCCGCGAACAACAGCGTCCGGCGGCTCGGTTTGGGACTTTCCAGTAATGCGCGGACACCGGCCGGAACCAACGCGAGACAAAGTCCGGCGGTACCGATGATCGACACGATTTCGGCGCCCTTCAGAACACCGAGCGGCAGAAGCCCCATCGTCGCCAGCCCGATCGACCCGGCGACACCGAGCACTTTCGCCCGATAGGCGGCGAAAGCGAGCACGTACCAGCCGAACATGATCGTGAACGACAGAAAACTGAACAGGTGCAGGTCCTGATACGACTCGCTGACCACACTCTCGGTGAAACCGGCGCCACGGTGCTCGACGAGCCCCTGCGCGGCCTGGTCGATCCCGGCGTGGAAGGTCCGCTCGAAGAGTCCGAAAAGGACGAACAAACCACCCCAAGCGGCCAAGGCAGGCCTGGTCCGGCCGATCTTCGTGGCGAGCGCGACGATCGCGGGCCACAGCACGACATTGCCCGCCAGGAAACACGTGTACGCGGCGCTCATCAGCGCCGGATGCTCGCTCATCGCTCTCAGCTGTTCGGGGAAGAAGAAGTCGAAGGGTGACCGCAGCAGCGTTCCGGTGAGCAGCAGGAGCGGGCCGAGGATCATCGAGACCGCGGCGATGCGGCGGCCCGGGAAGACGGTTTCCATGCTTGTGAGCGTGCCGTCGGTGGTGGCTGTGCGGATCGGTTCAGGGGCCGATTTCCGGGGTCAGACCGTGGGTGGAGTGTTGAGAGGTTGCTTCGGGCTGTCGTCGCTTTTCGGCGATGACGGACTTGTCGGCGACTGAATCCCGCGCCGCCGGTCTCCTGACCCGGAACCGGAGACACGGCACCAGATCCGCTACAGCGACCCCCGGCCTGGCAGGACCGGCGACGCCCTCCGTGCGCAACTCGCCTGTCGTCGTTTTTCGGCAACACGCCGGAACAGCGGGGGACTTTGTCAGCGTGGGATTCGGCTGAGCCCAGCCCCGCCGTACGCAACTCGTCTGTTCCGGCGACGGACCGGAACAGCGGGGGACTTTGTCAGCGTGGGATTCGGCTGAGCCCAGCCCCGCCGTACGCAACTCGTCTGTTCCGGCGACGGACCGGAACAGCGGA
>NZ_JBHXIB010000005.1:65418-301029 GCF_042723975.1 Amycolatopsis sp. NPDC058340
GACCGGAACAGCGGGGGACTTTGTCAGCGTGGGATTCGGCTGAGCCCAGCCCCGCCGTACGCAACTCGTCTGTTCCGGCGACGGACCGGAACAGCGGAACCCATCCGCGGCTGAAGGCCTTTCCGCACAACCCGCCTGTCGTCGTTTTCCGGCGACGGGCTCAGAACGGTGGTTCGTCGGCTGGCCGGGGTTCGTGGAGCGGTGGCGGTGTACTGGTGTGCTGCTGTCCGGTGGGAGTGGTGATGGTGAGGGTGCCGTCCGAACTCAGCCGGTAGTTCCAGCCGGGTTCGTCCTTCAAGCGATGGTCGCGGCGGCAGAGGTCGATGAGTTCGGTGTCGGCGGTGTGGCCGCCGTGTTGCCAGGGCAGGGAATGGTCGAGGTCGCAGGTTTGGGCGGGGCGGTGGCAGCCGGGTCTTCGGCATTCGCGGTCCCGCACCCGCACGAACTCGGCCAGACCGGCGGTCGGCCGGTAGCGATCGCGCCCGAGGTCGAGGACCTGTCCGGAGGGCGGGTCGGTGATGATCCGCCGCAGCACAGTGTTCTCGCCGGCGGAGATATGGCGGGCGAGCGCGGCGGGGATCGTGCCGTGCCCGGCCAGCTCCGCCGGAGCGTCATTCATCCCGAGATAGGTGAACAAATCCATGTACAGGAAGACTTCGCTGCGTTCACTGGTGCCGCCCCGCCCGCCGAGCAGCAGATCGAGCGCGACATCGGCACGCAACTGGTCGAGGGTGCGGGTTTCGCCGCCAGTTCTGAGGGCTCTCGCTTCGCGGTCGATGCGCTGGTAGGCGGCGGTGACCTTCTCGACCGGGCCGTCCTCGACCTCGATCGACGCCACCCCGGTTTCGCCGTGCCGCACGGTGAGGCGGCGGCCGTCTCGATGCTGCTCGGCGCGTTTGCCGGCGCCTTCGGGGTCGATGGTGTTCGCCGCGTGATTGGCGGCCTTCCGGACCTGGTCCGGGTTCTTGTCCGCGAGCCGGTCTTCCAACACCGCGTCGACCGCGCGAGCGTCCTCATCGGAAAGCCACACGGTCGCCGAAGCGACCTTCATCGCGCTGAACCCGGACAGCTTTCCCTCATCCATGAGATTCAGGGTGCGGGGCAGGCGAGTGGTCAGCGCGTCGGCCGCGGCGACCATCGCACCCGCGTGATTGTCCACAAGCAACAGTGCGAACGCGACCTCCTGCGTCACGCTTCGCGCGCCGTCGCGGTGCCGGTTCAGCTGCGCGAGTGCCCGGAACCGGACCGCCTCCAACCGCGCGATCCCCGCCGACGCCGCCTGCGCCAACGCGACGGAATCCTTGTCGTCCAACGAATCCACCGCGGTATTCACTGCCGAAAGCAGCTCAGGGTTGGTGAGATTCTCCAGTAGCGCCACCGGCGCGGAATGTGTGTCCACCCCACGAACATACGACCCACCACCGACAATTCCCGGCCTTTTGCGAGAGTGCGGCATTGCCGATTTTCGGCAACGAGATCTGTCGATCATGCGCCCTGGGCGGCGTCGCCGTTTTTCGGCAACCGCGCTCTGGCGGAATGCCGCAGGTCGTCTGGACGGCAATAGCGGGCGTTAGAAGACCCAGCCGAGGGGTGCCTAGCAACGTCGCCGTTTTTCGGCAACTACCCCCGACGAAAGACCGCAGGCACCAGCCGCTCTCCCGGAAACCCCGGTGTCCGGCCCGAAGACCGGACACCGGCGTTCCCCGCTCAGTTGGTATCGAGCGCCATCGCGACATCCCCGACCGGCAGGAACGTAGCGAGCCTCCCGCGCCGCACAAGGAATAGCGACGGAAAGGGCCCGCTCAGGCTAATGCCCCGCGGGCTGGAGGTCGTGACCGTTCCAGGTGAATCGCGCCGTGGTGACCGCGTCGTCGCCGTCGCCGCCGGTGATGAGCTGATGGATCCCGACGCCGCCGAGTTCGGCGTAAGTGCACCATTCGTGGTCCGAAGTCAGCATCAGGTCGAGGTCGAGCGCGGACAGCAGGCCGAACACCTGCCCCCGGTTCGTGGTGTCGACGCCGACGAACACCTCGTCGAGCAGGATCACCCTCGGTGCCTCTGGCGCGGCCTGGTAGTGTGCGGCGACGGCGGCGAACAGCGGCAGATGCAGCGCGATCGCCTTCTCCCCACCGGAAAGCGCGCCGTGCAGCTTCTTGGTCAGCAGCTGCCAGCCCGCCCCGTTCGCGCGGTCCACCTTGACCACGAACCGGTGCCACGACGTGTAATCGAAGACCTGCGCGAGCTGCTGTTCCCAGCTGGTCGCCGTGTCGTCCGCCTTCGCCTGCTCGACGCGCTCACGGAAGAACTTGTGCAGTGACACACGATCCTCGGCGGTCAGCTGATCCGGATCCTTCAGCAGCAGATCCCGCGCGGTCTTGGTGCCCGGCGGCAGATCCGGGGAGACCTGCCAGACCAGCCGGACGGCGACCCGCGACGCGGTCCGCACGCGTTCCAGCCGCGCGTTCATCCCGTCGACGAGGTCGTTGGCCTGCCGGATACGGGCCGCGAGATGACGGCGGGTGTCGCCGGTCAGGGTCTTGTCGAACAGGTCGCTTTCGCGATCGGTGATCTCGTGCCTGCTCTGTTCCGCTTCCGCGTAAAGGATCTTCAGCAGTTCGGCCGCGCCGACCCGCAGCCCGTCGACGACGGCGGTGAAGATCTGGACGTCCTCGTCGGTCTCCAGATCGAGTTCCGCGCGCGAGCTGAGCGTGTTCCGGCAGGTGTGCACGGCCTCCGACAGCCGGTGCAGTGCCTCGCCGAGGTTGCTCGGCGCGTGCGGGACGGACGGCCATGCCGCGGCCACCAGCCGGGCCGTGTCGAGCGCCGCACGCACACTCTCGGACGCGGACAGGGTGGCCTGGAACTTCGGCAGGTCCTCGATCCCGCCGTCCGCGGGGAAGATCCCGGTGGCGAGCTTCCGGAACCGGAGCGCCGCCGCGTCCTGTTTCTTGGCCGCCTCTTCGCGGGCCCGCGCGTCGGTCGTCCGGCGGACACCGAGCGCGCCCAGCGACACCGCGAGCTCCTTGGCGTCGGCGTTCGCGGCGCGGAGTTCGCCCGAGAGTTCACGCAGTTTCGTGCGCAGGCCGTCGATTTCGGCGAGCACCTCGCGCTGGCCGGTGCCGACCGTCCCGTCGATCGCGTCGAGCATCGCGGTGAGCTTGGTGCGTTCGGCCTCCGCGTCGGCGGCCTCGTCCTCGCGCCGGGCCGCGTTCGCCTCCGACCGGTCCGCCTGTTCGGCGCACAGCTCGGCCCGCTGCGTCGCGGTGAGCAGGTTTCCGTTCTCGTACAACCAGTTCTCACCCTGGTCGGAGTAGGTGCGCAGGGCCGTGGCGAGTGCGGCCAGCGGCGCGCGTTCGGTCGGCAACCCGGATTCCGAAGCCTGGGCGGTCAGCTCGTGCAGTGCGGTCTTGGCCTCGATCTCCAGCGCGCCGACGGCCGCCTCCAGATGCCGGACGGCGGCGTCGGCGGCGGTCAGCTCGGCCTCGGCCGTGGTCAGTTCCCCTGTCGCGGCAAGGAGATCGTCGTGACCGGGGCGGGCGGCGCGTTCGATCTTGATCAGCTCGCGCCTGCCGCGCAACGCGGCGAGCTCGCCCTCCAGCTCGGCGATGGTCTTCTCGCGGAGGGAGATCTTGTCCCGCAGCGCGGCGATACGGCGTTCGCGGGCGCGCAGCCGTGCGGAACCACCGATGTACGCCGGAGCGTCCTTCGTCCAGCTGCCCGACAGGCTGCCCATCCGCCAGCTGCCGTCCGCGCCGATCGCCGCGGGACCGGCGGGGAGCGTGTCGTCGAAGGCGATCACTTCCAGGATCCGGCGGATCTTCGTAGGAGAAACCTCCGCGTCGGGTTCCGGGACGAGGACGTCGGCGAGCGAACGACCGGAGGCCACCGGCAATGTTCCGGACTCCGCGAGCACGTCGTGCCCATCGACGACGCCGTGGGAGTTCACCCAGGCGTCCAGCAGACCGGCGCCTTCGAGCGCGGCCTCGATTCCCGCGTGGCTGCTTTCCGGGACCGAGCCGGCGAAATCGACCAGCCGCCACAGCGGCGCGCCGCTCATCTCCGCCCGGTCCGCCGTACGGGTGCGCGGCGACTCGGGCGCGAGGATGTCTTCGGTTTCGAGCACGCCCGCTTCGACGAGGAGCTCGTCGTGCTCGGCGCGCGCGGTGGCCAGCGCGGCACCGGTCGCCGCCTCCCGGCGGATGATGTCTTCGAGCACGCCCTCGGCGACGGCGCCGAGCCTGCTCAGCAGCGAGACCTCCGCCTCGGCGTCCCGGACGACCGCTTCCACGTCGGGGAACCGCAGCTCACGGCAGCCGATCGCCCATTCGGCGAGCCGGGTGCGCAGATCGCTCAGCGCGAGCTCGCGCGTCGCCGTCGTGAGGTCCACCCGCTCCTGCGCGACCGAGAAATCCGCTCGTGCACGGTCCAGGTCCGCCTCGGCCTGGTGACGCCGCCCGACGGCGCGTTCGTGTTTGTCCAGCGCGCGGCCGAGTGCCTCGACCTGGTCGCGTTTGCCGCGGACGGCGGCCTGCAGCAGCGGGCGGAGCCTGACCGGTTCGTCCAGTCCGGCGACGAGTTCGTCGTGCACCCCGGCCAGGTTCGCGCGGGTCGCGGCGGCGCGGACCTCGGTCTCCAGCGAGCGCACGAGGTCGGCCTGCCGTTTCGCGACCTGCTTCGCCGCCCGCGAGCGTTCCTCGTCGGCGTCCGCCTCGGCACGGAGCCGGTCGGCGTCCGCGCGCAGTGCCTCCGCCTTTTCACGCGTGGACAAGGCCCGTTGCCGCAGCTTGTCGAGCTCCTGGCCCTTGCGGTACGACTCGGATTCGGTCAGCCCGGAGAGACGGGCTTCGGCCTCTTCGACGTCCTTTTCGAGCTTCGCCGCCCGTTCCTCGGCGGCCTCTTTCTTCGCCGCGACCTCGTCGTGTTCCTCGGCCGAACGGCGGGCCGCCGCGGCGAGTTCGTCGAGTTCCGTGGTCGCGTTGATGAGGTTCGCGGCGCCCGCGCGCAGCACACGCTGGGCGTAGGTCTTCTGCCGCGCGGCGAGCGCGCGGGTCGCATCGACCTCGGTCTCCAGCGAGCCCAGCCGTTCGCGCTGCGCGTCGAGCCGTTCGAACCCCTCGGCGAGATCCGCGATCTCCTGCTGCCCCAACGGCGGAAGCGCGCGGGAAAGCAGGTTGGACAGCAGGCTCGGGTCGAGCCGCTGCGAGAGTTTGGGCATCCGCAGCTGGAGCAGCGCGGTGATCAGCGCGTCGTAGCGCTGTTCGCTCAAGGTGGGGAACAGTTTCGCGCGGATCGCCGCGCGGTATTCGGTCGCGCCCTCGTGCACGGTCCCGTGCTCGCCGAGGGCTTCCTCCAGCGCGTTCTTGGTCAGCGGCTGACCCGCCTCGTTGACCAGCGGCAAACCGTCGCCCACGCGCAGATCGGTGGTGAAGAAGTCGGCGTGCACCGTGCTGGTGTGCGTGCTCGCCTGCAGCCGCGCGCCGCAGGTGAACCACTTCTCGCCCGCCATGCCGAATTCGAGCCAGACATACCCGACACGTGTGGCGCCGGAAGCGCCTTCGCCCATCAGGTTCCAGTGCATGCTGCGTTCGCTGGTGCCGAAGGTCGACAACCGGTTGGCGCGCAGGCTCGCGTCGAACAGGAACGGCAGCAGCAGCTCCAGCGCCTTCGACTTCCCGCTCCCGTTGGGGCCGCGCAGCAGCAGGCGCCCGTCGTGGAACTCGAAGATCTCGTCGTAGTAGCGCCAGATGTTGAGAATGCCCGCACGGGAGGGGATCCACCTCGTCACGGTCACGGCGCCTCCTCGGAGCGGTCGGTGTACCTCGCGGCGGCCGGGAGCGGCCGGACGAGTTCGGCTTCGGTGCGGACGAGGCCGAATCCGGTCAGCACGGCGAGCGCGTCGACGGTCAGCCGTCGCACCCCGTCCTTGCCCCGGTACGTCTTGGCCCAGCGCGGGAAGCGTTTCAGCAGTTTGGCGGTGGCCTTCTGCAGATAGTCGGTGGTGCGCGGCTCGTCGAGCGCGTCGAGCAGCAGGAGCGCGGCGACCTTGGCGTTGCTGCCGTCGTCCGGGAACTTCTCGTCGGTGGCCAGCCCGTCGACATCGACGAGCAGCACGCCCTCTGCGCGTTCTTCGAGGACGAAACCGCCCTGCTCCGCGGCACGCCGCAGCAGCTGGCGCCCGGTCGGCGTCCCGAGGTACGCGCGTTCCTCCGCGGTCAATTCGGCGAAGTACAGCACCGGATCGTCGACGAGACGCCGGAACACCGTGTGCCGCAGCCACAGGTTCCGCTGGACGTCCGACGCGCTCGGCGTGTCCTCGTGGCGGCCCGACGAAAGGCCGTAGCGCTGCTCGTGCGACACCGCCTCCAGCAGCTCCTCGAACCGCAAAGCGACGTCGTCGGCGGGCACGGCCAGCTGCGACGGCCCGACCGGCGCGGCGAGCAGCCGCAGCAACAACGTCGCGTCGACCCGGAACAGCACCTTCGCCGCCGGATCGTCCACAAAGGACTCCGGGTCGCCGTCCGCGGCTTCGAGGACGCCGAAGGACTCCAGCAGTTTGAGGACGTCCACGAACGCCAGCCGCTCCGCCCGGACGGCGCCGTCGAACGTGGTGACCAGGTCGTCCGCGCCGCTCGCCTGCGCGACCCGGCCGGCGAGCAGGCCGATGGTGGTCACCGGCACGGTCAGGAGTTCGGCGGCCACCACGCACAGCAGGACGTAGCGGCGGCGGTCGAACGCCGCACGCCCGGACCGCAGCCGCCGCGCCGGGCGGGTGGGATCGGTGGCCGCGCGGACCTTGACCAGCCGGGCGTAGCCGAGCCGCGGTTCGACCGTGAGCGTCCAGCCGCAGTAGTAGTCGAACCACTGCCGGATGGGTTCGCGGCGGCGGCGGATGAGGTCGAAGGTCTCGGGGGAGCCGCGTTCGCCGATCAGCGGGGTGGCCAGCAGCGCCCGGATCCCGCGCGCGACCTCTTCGCGTTCCGCGATGACCAGTTGGTTCGTGAGGCTCACGCACCGCCTCCGGCCGTGCTGATCTCGATTTCGTAGTCGGGGCCCCGGAAAACGCCGCTCGTGGTGGTCAAGCGGGCGACCGCGCCGTTCCGCGGCGGCCGCAGGACGATCTCGATCTGCCCGTCGGAGGTCGTGCTCCGGCGGGTGCCCTCCGCGCCCGGAGGCCTTCCCAGCGCCTGGCCCAGCAGGTCCAGCAGCCGCTCGAAAACGGTGTGGTCCAGCTTCTCGAACGCGGAAAGCCGCACGACGCCGCCGGTGTCGAGCATGTTCCACGCCGCTTCGAGTTCGGCGCGTTCCTGGATCGCCTGATGGACTCGCGCCGCCCGGATCGCGGTGACGTCCCGGACTCGTCCGGTCCTGGTGAACCGCTCGGTGCGGCCCGCGGAACGCAGCAGCTCCGACACCTCGACCGGCGGCGCGTCGAGCCACGAGGCCGTCGTGCTGACCACTTCCGGGTCGGCGTGGGCGAGATGCGCGTGCCGCGCCGAGCTCAGCCCGAACATCGTGGACCACAGGCGATGCAGGTCCTCCTGCGCCGGGACGACGGTGAACCACCGCGCCAGCTCACGGAAATCGGCGACCGCGCTGCTCGCGCGCCGCCGCGACTCGGTGATCCGGTCGAGGACCTGGAGCAGCGTGATGATCGCCCGCCGCGCGAGGTTGTGGAGGTCCTCGACCCTGGGCGTCGCCCCGTCCTCGGGCAGGAACCACGCGCGAAGCCCGTCCCAACGCGCCTTGCGGACGTCGAGCCAGCGCTGATCCGGCGTGCGAAGGGCCGCCCCGTTGAGCGCCCGCCGGTGTACGCGCTCGATGCCGTGGTCGTCGATCTCCTTGATCCGGGTCGCGATCGTGTGGGTGTGATGTTCCAGGTCGTTCAGGAACTCCTGCAGATACGCGACCGTGGCCGCCTTGACCTCGTGGAACGTCGCGAGGTCGGCCTCCGCGTGCAACAGGCGCTGGAGGTCGCCGTTGAAGCGCTTCGTGTTGTCGCGGAACGTTTCGAGATGTCCCTCGACTTCGGCGAGCGTGCTGAACACACGCCGGTCGGTGCCGTCTTCGAGCTGCTTCGCGAGCTCACCGAGGCGCTCGCCCAGCGCTTCGAGCGTCGCCGTCTGAAGCGCCCCGGACGCGTTGAGCACCTCGTTCGCGCGGACCACACCCGCGTACGCCGCCTCGCCCTGCCGGGTCAGCGCGTACTGGAGGTTGCGGCGCTCGTATTCGGACGCGGTCCGGTAGTCACCCGCGTGGCTCTGGACGACGTCCAGCTGACCCTGGCCCTTGAGCTGGTCCAGCGCTTTGACGAGGTCCTCGTCGTCGAGCGTCTCCAGCCAGCCGACCTCGCGCAGCCTCGTGCGGACGTCGTCGATCCCGAGCGCCGTCTCGAGCCGCTCGTTCGCCTCGCCGAAGGCGTGCAGGATCGCCAGGGGGAGCCCGGATCTGCTCCCGTCGGTGAAACGGAACAGCTCGGGCGGTACACGGAACGGATCCATGCGTCCTCCGGCGGATGGTGCGTGGAGGTACACGTTAGGGGGTCACCCAGGCGAGTTCGAACGGACCGTCTTTTTTACGCAGAGTGCTCACGTCGTGAACATCTCGAGACGCACCGTGGTCCCCTCGACGGTGACCTTGCGGTAGACGTGACGGCCGTCGACGACCCGGTCGTCGTTCATCACCCCGGGCGCGAAGTCCGACGCTTCGAGCAGCTTGGGCACGTCCTCCGCCGGAAGGGTGAGGACGACGACGTAGCGCGAGTCGATGCCCCGGTCGTGCCGCGTCTCCAGCACCTTGCCGCTCGCGGGCATGGAGATCCCGCCGAACCGGAAGGCGTCTTCCGGCGTCGGGCCCGGTGGGGCCGTCGCGCAGCCGGCGAGGAGGAGGGCGAGGACCGCGAGCAGGGATTTCACCTACCGTGAGACGCACGGTGGACGTAAGCGTTCCGTCACACTTGGACGGGGATGACAGGGCGGGTGCGACACGTTGTACTGGGTGTCAACGACCGAAGGAGATCTACAGTGACGGAAAAGGCTGTTCTCGCGGGCGGCTGCTTCTGGGGCATGCAGGACCTGTTCCGCCGGCACCCCGGGGTCGTCTCCACCAGGGTCGGCTACACCGGCGGCGACGTGCCGAACGCGACCTACCGCAACCACGGCTCCCACGCCGAAGGCATCGAGATCGTCTTCGACCCGGCGCAACTGACGTACCGGCAGATCCTGGAGTTCTTCTTCCAGATCCACGACCCGACGACCCGCAACCGCCAGGGCAACGACATCGGCACGAGCTACCGGTCGGCGATCTTCTACACCGACGACAAGCAGAAGCAGGTCGCCGAGCAGACGATCGCGGACGTCGACGCCTCCGGCAAGTGGCCGGGCAAGGTGGTCACCGAGGTGACCCAGGCCGGTGACTTCTGGGAAGCCGAGCCGGAGCACCAGGACTACCTGGAGCGCATCCCGAACGGCTACACCTGCCACTACGTGCGGCCGGAATGGCAGCTCGGCGAGCGCTGATCGTCGCGCTGCACGTCTCTTCGGTGCATGCGTACGAGGGCCGTCCTTCCGATGGCCCTCGTGCTGATCCAGTGCCGGTCTCGCGCGACCACGTCGAGGTGCGCGCGGGACTGGGGCTGGTGGGGGACCGGTACTTCAACCACCCCGCGCATCGTTCCGCCGCGGTCACGCTCTTCTCTACTGCTGTCCCCGGTGATCCGCTGCTGGCCCGTCGGAACATCGTGCTCTCGGGCTTCGACGTGGACGCTCTACCGCGGGGCTCGGTCGTGACTCTGGACTCCGGTGACGGTCCGGTGCGCTTCGAGGTCCACCGGCCCGCGAATCCGTGCGCTTGGATGGACGTCGTCTACCCCGCTGGGACTTTCGCCGCGCTGCGGGGCCGCGGCGGGAAGCGCTGCGTACCGCTGGACGACGGTGTCTTACGCGTTGGGCCGGTAGAGGTCTCCGTGTGCGAGTTCGAGCGGCCTTGAACCCTTTCTGACCTGCGACGACAGCTTGTCCGCTTCAAAGAGGTCAGGGGCGATGACGAACGGCGGGTGCTCCCGCAACCCGAGTTCGCGGAGCCGGAAGCTCTCCAGCGCAGCCTGTTCATCGCTCTGGAGGATCACGCCCCGGACAGCGGTGATCGGGATGGGACCCGGAATCAATACTTCCGCTTGATCGTCCGTCGGCCACCACGCCGGGTGACGGGGTTCGCGTACACGTTGCCCGACACGCTCGGCGAACATCGCCTCGAAGCCGCCGAGGCCGTCCTGAATACCGCTGCCGGAATACCTTGCGGCGTTGTGCGGACAGAACCTGGTGCCCGGTGTGGCCAGCAGTACCGGATCCGCCGTCAATACCACCCACTCGGTGAACTGCTCGTCTCGCTTACGCGCTTCCCTGAAGTACCAGGAGTTCGGGTATTCGAGGCTGAAGGATATATGGCCGAGGTGCCCGTCCAGCCTGCGTTCGTCGGTGGGGCGGTACCCATCAGGGGAATCTCGCAGGTACTCGACATCTCGCAGGGTTCCGCTCGCGAGGATGTGCGCCAGGCTCACTGCCTTGGTGAAGTGACACAACCTGGTGATCCCTCGCTGTCCGACTTCGTTCAGGACCTCGTTCATGAGCTCATCAATTCATATATGCCGGACTCGGCTACGGGAAGCACGCTTGCCAACTGGCCGTGATGGATGAGGACGACATCGGTGCGGGCTCGCGTCACGGCGACGTAAAGTTCACGGGCTTGTCTCACTCTGGCTTCTTCCAGTCCGAAGGCGTCGATGGTCGCCTCCGGTGGCAGCTCGTCCTCAGCACGGAGAGGGAGTACGACGGTGTCGAACTCCAGCCCCCGCGCCTCGCTGTACGGGCCGTAGTAGACGCCGGGGGACTGGTCCCATTTGGTCATGCCTTTATGCAGCCTGATCGTTCGCTGCCGGTCGACCAGCCTCGCGATTCGCTCGGCGAGTGCGTCATCCCGGGTGAGCACCGCCACGCGTTGGTCCTTCGCCTTGGTATTCCGATCGATGCAGAGATGTGTGGCGTAGCGCGCCGTCACTCTGATCAGGTCCGACTCCGACTTGGCTTCGTCCAGAACGGGTGGCTCACCAGTACGGACGGGCGCAGCCGGTTTCACCAGCTCGATTCCGTCGCCGAATCTCGGATAGTCGGATATGGCCTTCGCGAGCTGTGCGATCTGGCGTGTGTTGCGGTAGTTGCGATCGAACCGCACCAGCCTTCCGCCGGTGACCTTGAGGCCGAGGGACTTCCAAGACATCCGGCTGCCGTAGATCTGCTGTGCGTAATCGCCGAAGAAGGTTAGGGAGCCGTCTTCGGGTATCAACGCGGCCAGTGAGCGAATCATTTCAGGTGTGAAGTCCTGCCCCTCGTCCACCACGACATGCCGGTAGCCATGTACGGCCACTTCGCTGTTCAAGGTGCGCAAGAGCTCGCTTGCCAGGCTCGACCAGTCGAGATCGAAACCTTCGCCGGCGAGGAGTTCCTGATATCGACGGTAGACCTTGTAGACGACGAGCCGGTCCGCCTTGAGTAGGTTCGATCCGCGTCCGACCCGTTCGAGCTCACCGCTCAAGTAGTCGCCGAAGTCATCGATACCGTTGCCGTTGAGCCAATCGAACTCGTCCGCGAAGAACCGCACGGGCCTCCTGAAGGCCGCGGGTCGTTCGGCGGAGCCGAGTCGAACATCCTTTATTGCTCGCGCTATCAAGTTGTCCCTGGTGGTGAAGTCGCAAATGCGCGGGTTCGCGTCGAAAAACTCGCGAAGGACACGGCGGGCGAAAACGTGATACTGCTCGACGGTGACACCGGATTCTTCGTCCATCAGACTCTTCAAGTACGTGACCAGGGCTCCGTTGAACGTGATGAGCAAGGTCGGTCCGCCCAGGCCGGGTACTGTTGCCAGGTAACGGGCTCGTCGAACGGCCATGACCGTCTTTCCGCTACCGGCCACTCCCAGCGCGACGCAGTGTCCTTTGCCTCGCAGATAGACGACTTCACGCTGCTGCCCCTGTGGTTCAGGAAGCTTGTTCCCCATTCGGGGAGTATTGCATGTTGATCAAGCTCCGTGAGCATGTCCTGTAATTGCGGAAATAGTGGATTGCGATGCCTTGTACTTCGGATTCAGTAGGTGGCCCTACCGGGCTGGCCCAACTATGACAGCTTCCTCAAGCCCTGCTTGATGCGTTCCGGTGTCATGCCACTTCCTCGCTGATGGACGTACTGCGCCGCCGCCAGTGGCGCGAGCAGTGCGTCCGCCCTGAAATGCGCGTCCGCCTCCGGCTCGAGCTCGCTGAGCAATGCGACGAGGTGGCTATGGTGCAGCCGGTACGCGCCGGTCGCGAACCGTGCCATTGGCGTCTCGGTCTCCGCGACCATCAAAAGTCGCCCGTGCGTCTCGAGTCTGTCGACGTATGCGTCCATGAAGGCATCGAGTCGTTCCTTCGGAGGTGCTCCCGGCCCCAGCGGGGGCGGCCCGCTGATGAAGGACTCCTGGAACTCGCGCTCGTTCTCGTCGAGCAGTGCCTGCGCCAACGCGCCCTTGTCCGGAAACCGGCGATACACGGTGCCGATCCCGACGCCCGCCTCTGCCGCGACCTCGTCCAACGCGAGCCCGTCGATCCCTTTGACCGCAACGAGCTTGGCCGCCGCGCGGACGATCTTCTGCCGATTGCGAGCCGCGTCCGCCCGCTCTGTCGGCCCGGAGCCTGCGATGGGAAGCACCTCGTGAGCCTAACCGGTGGACAAGTGGAACTTTCTCCAGTTAACTAAGTGGAGAAACTTCCACTTAAGGAGACTTGGATGTCCGTCGATCACTTCACGAGCGATGACCCTTCGACCTGGTTCCAGCGCCTCGACCAGCGGATCTTCCTGGCCGACGTCGTCTCGCAAGACAGCGGAGCGGCGATGTCCGTCGGCTTCGCCCGCTACGGCAAAGGGGAGAAGAACCCCTGGAAGATGACCTACGACGAGGCCCTCGTCATCACTTCGGGCGTTTTCACCGTCGAGGGTCCGTCGGGCTCGGTGACAGCTCGAGCCGGTGAGGTGATCTACCTGCGTTCCGGTACTGAACTTGTCTACGTCGCCGAGGAGGAAACGGAACTGGTCTATGTCACCTATCCGCATTGGCTGGCCGCCACGGAGTCGTCAGCCGAGGCGCACCGCCTCGACGACTTCCACGAGGCCTAGCGGAGATCCCTCAACAAGGCAGGAAGGACGAGTTCCTCCTCTATGCGTACTCCACGTCGCTCGAGGGTCGGCCGTAGTTCCGGATCCCAGGTCGCGTCGGCCACCCGTCCCGTCAGCGGACCGCCTGCCACGGTCGTCGAGGAGTACGCCGCAGCGTCGAAACGCCAGGGCTCCCAGGAAATCCGGCCCCGCAGGGTGTTCGCGATCCGGATACCGCCCCAGTCGAAGTCACCGTGATACCTGAACGTGGCTCCCTCCGCTGCGAGAAGATCGAGCAGCCGTAACACCGCGGCCGAAGGCTGGCCGTTCACACAGACGAGGGGAGGACAGCCGGGTCCCAGCTCATCGGCCGCCGAGGCGAGGACGATCGGGTTCTCACAGACCGACACGATCCCGGCTCCGACGCCGAATCGCGCGGCACTCAACTGGCGCAGTGTCAGGACACACGGTTCGCCGGATTCCTTCGCCAGCGCCAGTATGCGGCCGGTCACCGTGTCCACCTCACCGGGCAGGCCGAGACACAACACGGACGAGGACAGCTCGTCACGATGTACGCCGACCGCCGCCCAAGAAGTCCGGCGTTCGCCCGCTGTGCCGTCTCCGCCCGGTGGGCTGCCACGGAGGACTCTGACCGCCGAGAGGACGATGGTCGCCAAGGGACACCCATCGTCCAAGCCGTGCGCGTCGCCGGTGGTTTCCGCCGCGAGCCGGCCCAGCGCGATGCCCTTCGATGGCAGCTCGGCGAGAACGCGGACAGCCGCGGTGACCAATGCCGAAGCGTTTTCCGGATCGGCGGCCAGCCTCCGGACCATGCCGGTGGAGTCCAACCACGCCCGCCACGTCGCAAGCAAGGGACGTCGTGCGACCAGTTCGTCCAGGGGGCTGAAAGCCGCCGACCAGGCCGCGGCTTCAGCCGCACGGGATGGCACGGTTCCGATCAGCAGTCTTGCCGCGTCGGCCAGCCCATCCGGGGCCGCACCGCTACGACGGAGCACCGCGTCGACTTCGTCGAGAGAAACGCTCAGCGAAGTGCCGGTACCGGCCCGGCGGCCGAGCAATCGCTCGACGGCCCTGCGCTGGTCATGCGTCGCCGTTCCGAGAGTGACGACTCCGCTCAACGGCCTTTCGGCGACCATCCGACGGCGTAAGCGGTCGAGCAACCACGCTGTCTCTTCACCGCCCAAGAGCCTGCGGAGGCGATCAAGATCGGCCATCAAGCACTCGGCACGTAGGGGAGTGGCCGTTCTTCCTGGACACGCTCGCGGCCGTCCCAACGCCACGGCGTCACCAATACCGCGTCGAGACCGTCGCGCCGCGCGAGCTGGGCGATGGCCAGACCGGGCACCTGCGGGTAGCAGCCCCATTCGCGTTCGCTGGTCATCACGACGTCGAGGTCGAACGCGGCGAGCAGGCCGAGGCACTTGGCCCGTGAATCGTCGTCGACGCCGGCGAACGCTTCGTCGAGCGCGACCAGACGTGGGGTGTGAGGATTGGCCGAAGACGAGTAGAACGAGGAAGCCGCGGCGAAGAGCGGAACCGGTGCGGCGAGCACCCGTTCACCGCCGGACGCCGGCCCGGTCGCCGACCGCCACTGGCCGTCCTGGTAGCGCTGGATCGCGAATTCGTGCCAAGACCGGTAGTCCAGCGCACGGGTCAGCTGTTCGACCCAACCGCCTGCCGCGTCTTCGGCGTGCTCGCGGTTGATCTGCTCCTGCAGGAACCCGCCGACGGCGGTCCGGTCTTCCGTGCTCCACGCGTCGGCGGTCTGCCGCAGCAACCGGTCTCGTACCCTGTCGAGCCCATCGGGCGCCGTCCGGGCGGTCCGCCACTGCAGCCGCAGACGCATTCCGGTCGATGTCGGCCGGGCCTCCAGGTCGGTGTTGATGGACCGAACCTGATCCTCGGCGTTGACGATCAACTCTTGCAGGGTGCCCGCCACTTCGTTGATGAGGTGGTTCTCGAGGATCTCCCGTTCCTTCGCCGAAAGCAGGTTCGCCCGCTGCTCGTTCTCCATCTCCAAAGCGGTCACCAGCGTCGGAATATCCTGGGTGCGCCCTTGGAACAGCACATCGACGACGATGATCCCGCCTCGTACGGTCATGCCGACCGAATGGCCGTGCCTGGACAGCGCGTCGGTGAGCAGCTTGTGCTCGGCGGACACCTTCTGCTGCACCAGTTCCCACGGCCGGTCGGCGTCGTCCACGCCGTCCAATTCTGCGTTGACGGCGCGCGCGAGGGCGACAGCCGGATTCGGCGGCCATTCCTTGTCCGGGTCGGGGACGGCCAATTCGGGAATGGCCGTTATCAGCAGTCCTGTCGTCGCGAAGGCGCGCAGCTCGATGATGGCCTGGTCACGTTCGGCGACGGCGGTCGAGATCGAATCGCGGAGCTTCTCACGTCGCCCGTTGGCCGTGCCGCGTTCTTCGAGCAAACGCCGTTCGTCTTCCCGCACCCGCTCCTCGCGGGCGTCTCGCTCCTCCATTTCCGTGGCGACCGCGGCCAGCTTCCGGTGCAGCTCATCGACTCCCGCGCCGGCGGTCTCCACCAGTACTCGGTAACGTTCCGCCACGGCTTCGGCTTCGCTTCGGGCCTCGGCAGCCAGCTCTCGTGCTTCGTCGTGGTGCTCGACGGCGATCCGCTTTTCGTGCTCGGCCTTGGCTGATTCCGCCTTCGCCCGAGCCAAGGCCCGTGCCGCGGGCCAAAGCCCGGCAAGGGCGACTCGGTAGTCGCCGACGGCGGAACGTACTCGGTCCAGCTCATCGAGGCCGGTCGGTAGACCGACATCATCGGCGAACTCGATGGCTTGTCCGCGAGCCTGCTCGGCCTGGCCGGCACAGTCTTCGGAAGCCGCGACCGCTTCGCCGAGGCGGGCGTCGATCCGGTGTTTCGAGTCATGCTCGCTAGCGAGCTTGACATGAGCCTCGCGGAGATCGTTGTCCTGGGGTTGAGCCCGGTGTTCCGTGACAAGGGCGGCTCGCCGGACGGACAGGGCGTCCTGAGCGTTCGCCAGTTCGGAAAGGCGTTGATCCAGCCGGGTGCTCTCTTCCTTCAGCCGGTGAATCCGTTCCCTGCGAGCGGCTTCGCGAGCGCCTTCACCTAAGTAGCCGGCCGTGTCCTTATGCCACGACCCACTCAACACACCGTTGGAGAACCTGCCGTCCACCGCGACCCACGTGTCCGCGCCGGGACCGAGACCGATCGCGCGCAAGATCGCACCGACCACGTCGTCGGTCAGAGCCGCAGCCTGTGGGTCGGCCCGGTCCACCGCGGGCGCGAGCACAGCGGTGAGGCCGCCTGACAGCGCGGCCTCACCGGGCTTGACGACCACGTCGCCGGTCAGCGTGCTGTGCAGCTCACCTTCCGGGGTCACCCAGGCGTCCAGAATGCCCGCGGCCTCTAACGCCGCTTCGAGTCCGGCTCGGTGCTCCTCAGCGACACTGGGGACGAAGTCCACTACCTTCCACAAGGGAGCGCCGGGGCGGCTGGCCCGTGCGTCCTCGTCGCGTGTGTAGGGCCTTGGCGGAGCATCGTGCCCGCCCGCTTCCAGCCGTGCGATCTCGTCGATGATCGCTCGCCGCTCGTTTTCCGCCGCGGTTCGTTCGGCGTCGAGGCCGGCTTGCCTGCGACCGAGTTCGGCGGTCGCCCGCAGTACGGCCTCTTCCACGGCCGAGGCCGCGGGGTTGACACCGACGATCGTCTCGGTCCACGCGTCCAGCGAGTCCAGCAATTCATCTACAGTGTCCATATCGGACAGTTCGAAGTGCTTGGCGTCCGTCAGATAGGACCGGTAAGAGGCGACGAGTGCCGCACCGTGTTCGGCGATACTCTCCTCGGCCGCGGTGATCCGCTCAGCGGCACCCTGCTGCTCGGCGGTGATCCGGTCCACCTCTTCGCGTGCCTTACGCAAGGCGGCTTCGGCTCGCGTTGCGGAATCGAGCAACCGTCGCAGCTGATCGACCGCCTTGGTCTGTCGTTCGATGAGCGCCTGGCCGGCTCGCTCGTCTTCGTCGGCGATGACTGCGGCATGACCATCGGCCACGAAGGCGGCGTCTGCGGCCTCCTGCGCGATCCCCTTGGCCTGCTTCAAAGTCTCCGCGTCGGTGTCGGCCGTCCGCTTCGCCGTCTCGGCTTCTTCCCCACGGCGTCGCAGGTTGTGGGCGGCCGACAGCAGGTCGCGATTCCGCAGATCAGCGAACCTGGCGAGCTTCTGGGCCTCTGCTCCCACTTGTTTCAGCGCTTCGGCGTCCCGCATTTCCGGACTGCTCTCCAGCGCGGCACGCCGGGTATCCAGCTGGGTCTTCGTTTTTGCCAGTTCATCGAGCAACAGCTGTGTCTCGTCGAGTGCCAGCGTTGTTTTTTCGTAAGCGGCCTCCGCTTCACCCAGCTCACGTCCGAGCTTTTCGTACGTGCTGTGGGTATGGCGTACCGGTGCAGCGCGTCGTTTGGCCGCGATTCGGGAATAGCGCCGGTAATGCGTCAGGAACTGCTCGGCCGCCGTCTTCGCCTCGGCGAGGGCACGCAGGGTTTCGCGCTCTTCGTCCAGACCGCGGAAAGCCTCCGCGACCGTGGCGACGAGGGCCGGGTCGAGTGGCGGGAGTGCTTCGGTCAGGGCACGGGACAGCAGTTTCTCGTCCGGCTTCTTCGACAGTTGCGGTTGCCGCAGCTGGATCAGCAGATTGACGAGGGCTTCGTAGCGGTGCGTTCCCAGTCCGAACAGCGCTTCGTCCACCGCGCGCCGATATTCCGATGCGGTGTCGTATACGTGACCACGCCTCTCCACGGCGTCCTTGAGCTTCTCGCGGGTCAAGGCCACGCGGGTCGGGCTCACCAGGGAGAGATCGTGTCCGACGCGCTGATCGGTGACGAAGAACCAGTGCCTGGCGATGCCGCGTCCGGCGACCGCTTTGAGTCCGCAGCCGATCGTGCGGTACTCGGCGCTCCCGTCGGCGAGGACGCGACCGAATTCCAGCCAGGTGTAGCCGAGGCGTTCGTTGTGCGGATGTTTCCCGCCGAGCAGCAGGTTCCATTCCATGCGTTTGTTGCGATCGCCGTCCGGCTCGACCCGGTGTGCCGAGAGTTCGCCGTCGAGCAGGAAGGGCAGGGTGAGCGCGAGTACCTTGGATTTTCCGGTTCCGTTGTTGCCACGCAACAGCAAGCGGCCGTCGTGGAAGTGAAACTCTTCGAGGTCGTAGTAGAAAAGGTCGACAAGGCCTGCCCGGAGCGGTTGCCAGCGGGCCTTGTCCGGGATGGGCAAGCTCATTTCCCGGTCTTCCTCTCCCGGATGGTGGGTGCGTCGAGCCGGTAGCGGCCGATCGCGGGCAGAGCGCGCACCATCGACGGATCCCCGGCGGAATCCTCGACGAGCCGCAGCGCGCGTAGCTTGTGTAAGGCGATGGCGAGGAGTTCCTCGTCAGCACCTTCTTCAGTGACTCCGCGACGCCAGTAGGAGGCGTGCTCACGGGCGATCTTCCTGACATACGCCAGCATTCGCTCGATCGGCACCGGCCCGTTCCGCGCCGCGAGGTACTCGGCGACGAGCAAGGTGGCGTGGCCGTCGGTGCGCTGCTCGGGCATGCGTACATCGGTCAGCTCATCGTCGGGATCGACCATCGCGATGCCCTCCGCCCGGACTTCGGCGACCAGACCGGTAGCGGCCTCGATCCGGTGCGTTATCGCATGACGCTGGCTGGTGAGATACGCGCGCTCGTCGTCGGCCAGCTCGTCGTAGTAGACGACCGGATCGTCGAGCAGGCGGCGGGTGAGCCGGTGGCGTAAGGCTCGCTTGCGCAAGTCATCGGTATCGGCGACAGGCTCGTGGGCGAGTTCCTCGAGCCTGGTTTCGAAATCGGCGGCGTTGACCGTCGAAGGGCCTCGGCCGCTGGTCAGGAGCGTGGCCAGCACTCGGCGCTGTACGTCGTAAAGAACGTCGCCGTTGTCGCTCAGATAGGAGTCTTCTTCGCCGGCGACGCGTTCGAGGACACCCCAGGAGAGCAGCAACCTGACCGCGGCGACGAGATCCGAACGTTCGTCACGCCTGCTCATCGTGAAAGACACGCCGGCGTCGACCAGCTCGGGTTCACCCGCGGCGGCGAGCACGCCCTCGGCGAGGCGGCCGAGGGTGATCTGCGCGTCGGCTCGTTCCAAGACGGCCAGCGCCAAGCAGAGTAGGACGTACCTACGACGGCCGAACGGTGGCTTTCCCTTGCCGTCCCTCGCCGGATGGGTCTGATCGCTCAAGGTCGGCGCGGTTTTGAACAAGCGCGCGGATTCGGCGCCGACCAGCAGCCGCCAGCCTGTCTCCGTGGCCAGCCAATCGCGCAGATCCGCCGCATGACGTCGGACCAACCGCAGTACCTCGTCATCCGTTCCCGCTGTCAACAACGGCTTGGCGAGTAGCGCCCGCAGGGCCTTCCGCTTCTGCGCAACGGATTCCTCGCCAAGTGCGGTCACGCGATCGCCTCCACCCGGCCGTTTCCGATCAGGTCGATGATCTCGATCAGGTGTTCCGGCCCGCGGAGAATCCCGTCTTCGGTGTCGATGCTCACCGTTCCGCCGCCACGTACGAGGGTCAAGCGAACCTCCATCGTGCCGTCGCTCGTGGTGGTCCGGACTTCGTGATCGCCAGGAGCGCGGGCCGAGAGCGCGTCGCCGAGAAGACCGAGGAAGAGCCGGAACGCCCGCGCGTCGAGCTCGCCCAGCGCTGACAGTCGTGTCGGCCCCGGTGTCGCCAGCCGTTCACGTGCCGCGGCGACCTGCTCGGCTTCGAGTGCCGCTTGCTCGGCCAGGATCCGTCGTTGCTCCGCGCGGTCCGCGACCCGGTTGGGCTGGCCGCGCCGCTCGTAGGATCCCGTCCTGCGCAGCTGCGGGCTGATGTGCACTCCCGCCGCTTGCCGCCACGGTGTACTCGGCGCGGGCTGCTCTTCCTCCCACGCGGCAACGGTTTCGTTGTCGACCGTGAGGTGCCGCGCGGAATTGAGTCCGAACGCCGTCCGCCACAGACGATGCGCGGCGTTGTCGTCCGGGGCTTCCGCGAACCATCGAGCCAAAGTGCGGAAGTCCGCCGAGCGATCGGATCGTCCGGAACGCCGTTCGTTGAGTGCGGCCACGGTGTCGATGAGCTGGGTGATCGCCGTGACCGCCGCTCCGCGCAGCAGTCGCGCCTGAGACAGACGCCGGGAGTCTGCCGAGACGAACCAGTCGTGCAGCCCTCGCCATCGGTTTTGCCAAGTGGCATAGCAGCTTTCGATAGCGGCCGCGTTATCGTCGTCATCAGGTGCGACATCGGCGGCCTCGCGCTTCGCGGCCATCATGAGGAGCTCGCGCACCCCGCCGTCTTCGATGTTGCCCAACAGCGTGGCGATCTCCGCACCTCGGTTCGCGAGGTCGGCGATGAAGCGGTTGACGTAGTCGATCAGCCGCTGCTTGTAGGCGACGAACGCCTCGACGTCCCCGTCGGCGAAATCGATGACCCGGCGCAGCGACGCCATGAACGCCTGCGCGTTGTCGGCCAAACCGGTGAATCGCTCGGCGAGCGCGAGCAACAGGAGATGCACCTTCGCCGGGTCGAGCTCCCGTGCCCCCGCCAGCTCGACAAGAGCACGCAGCTGCGCGGCGATGTCCTCCAACGCCACCGATTGCAGCGACCCGCGGCGGCCCAGCGCCTGGTCATAAACCGCCAGTGCTTCTTCAGCCGCCTGGCCTGCTGCCGTGAGCTGGTAGAGGTACCGGGCACGATGGAAGTCGGCGACACTGGTCACCCGGCTCGTATCCGGATCGGCACGCAAGTTGCCCCAGTCGACGAGCTTGTCCAGCGCGTCCGCGACCTGCTCGATGTCACCCGGCCGGTTCAAGTCCGTCGTGACGTCCTCCGGCCGCATGTGCACGATGAACCGATCCCTCGCCCGCGCGAACGTCGACAGGACATCGCGATAGAGCGCAGCGTTCGGCGCACTGAGGTGCGCGAACGGCTGAGGTTCCTGGTCGGCGGTCACGATCCCATTATGGGGAGGGCACCGACAGTTCCGGTTGCGCCCCTCCGGGCGCCTGGTCAGCACGCTTTTGCCGCCGCCAGCGGGGCTGCTTGCCGCTCGGTCATGTCGGCGGCGGAGCTCAGTGTTGCGGCGAGTTCCCGAGTTTCGGCCGGAGTCATGTACCAGCCCTGGTTGGTTTCGCCCTTCCCGCACCAGATACGCGGCTCGGTTTCACGCACACCCTGGACAAGGTGCACGGTCGCGTACTCGGGTTGGTATGACAGGCCGCTGCCCATCTCGTTGCCGTCTTCCAGCACAAGGGGGACATTGCCCGTCCACTCCGACATGTGATGGCGGTCGCTGCCTCGATCATGATCGCTGTGCCACCTGGAGCCACACCACCAGGGGCATGGCGGGGTTAGCCAGAAGACGGAATCCGTACAGACGCGCGCGTGCTCGTCCGCGCAAACGACGAGGTCCGCGCCATCGAGGCTCTGCGGACTGAGCGGGACACGTCCGCAGCGGGCGCAGGTGGTCCCTGCCTTCTGCGCTTCACTCAGCGTGGCGATCTTCGCGGGAGGGAAGTTTGAGATGCTCATGACGACGGCTCCCGGGTGTGTCATGCCGCGGGACGGCCTGTGGTCAGATAACCGGCGAGATGGCGCGTTGCCGAGTCCAGTTGACATGACACCTGGTACCGGCTGATGCCAAGACGTTCCGCGGCCGCCGAGCGCTCGTCGTGATCCAGAAGCACATCGGACACCAGATCCGCTTGCACGGGGGTCACCGCGCCCTCGAGCATCGCGCCGGCCAGGACAAGATCCGGATGTCCGGCGGCCGGACTCGGACTGACGACGGTGTCGTCGAGTTCGGAACGGGACATCGCGAGCCGCGTCTCGCGATTGCACGCTTCATGCGCGCGGCGGAACGCGGCCCAGTAGAGCTGCGCGTACACCTTCGGAGCTCCGTCGTCGGCGAGGTCCAATGCTTGCAGGAAGCCTTCGAGGATCTCGGAATCCAGGTCATTCCGGTCACCGGGATAACGTGCCCGGAGCTTGCCGCCGATGTGCTTCAGACCAGGCATCATCATGGCGGCGGCCACGATGATCCATGGGTCAGGCGTCGCATGCGCCCGCCTTACGAGGTCCTGCCATACTGCGTCCTTGGTGACCCAGCTCGTCTGCCGCTTGAGGAGCAGCACTCGCACCTCGTCAACGGGTTTGGCTTCGGCGGGAAGACCGCAGCCGAGCGCCGCGCAGTCGAGCGTCAACGCTCGGGGGCCGTCGGCCAATGCCAGGAACTGTCGTTCGATCACGTCCAAGTCCGACGGGGAGTATGTCATTGTGGGGCCTTTCGGGGTCGGAGGCAGTCTCACTCCCCAAATCGCCTCCGGGGGCACCGTATGCAAATGATTCACCGCATCGAGTGGCATGTCGGTTCTTGCAAGGTGAGAATCTTCAGGTTGGAGGAGGGGTGCTGGGTAGCACGATCAGCCCGCAAGGAGAGGACTGCGCCGAGCAGGTGATCGTCATCCGCGCACTGGCTGTCCTCTTGGCTCCGGCGTATCGTCCACCGAAGCGTCGCCTGTGAGACCCGCGAAACCAAGAACAAGCCTTGGCCTACGGACAAGCCAGGGCGCAGTAACATCACGACTCTGGCGAACCGTCGGCGACTCCTGACCAATACTGACCATGCGCTTGACAGTGACTCTGCTCGCCCTACTCGCCCTCGTGGCGGGTTGTCGCACGAGTACTCCAGGAGTGACCGTGCAATTCGACGAGGGTCTCGAGAAAACGATCGGCGACCTCGCCAGGTCAGGCGGTTCACGGCCGCTCAAGGAACTGGCGCCTGGTGATTGGACGTCGGTGTACATCCTCATCGGTCCCGCTTCGGGTGCGCGAATCGAACGCGAACTCGGACGGCCCGTCACCGTCGAGGGCGACGGCACGCACAGTGGGGACTATGTCCAGGGCGGCAATCTGCTGGTGTTCGACCGAGGCGGAGCCGCCACGCGGATGGTCAGCCTCGGTAATCTCGCCGCTCTCGGTGAAGGGAAATACCGGGCGGACGTGGTGTTGTGGGCACAGGGTGGCGCCATCACGTTGACCGACCCGGACGGGCGTCCCGCGGGCCGTTGAAACGGGCCGGACAACGGTGACGACGACTTGCTCGATCAGGTCTGAAACGAAGGGCCTTTGCCTTCGGTGACGTCAACGAGATGGTGTTGGACCGGCGAGTTCAACAGACCTGCGGCTGCATGACCTGTAACGACCGGGATGCCCGCAGCGTTCCATATCCGGTAGTCCGCCATCGGCAACGGGTGGATGACCGGGTAGGCGGAACAGGACGAAAGTCGATGTAGGAGCGATATGCGGGCATCAACTCCTGCTCAGGAGGATACGCCGATCAGCAGGGTGCCGTACCCGCTTCTCATGGCTTCGCGCCGCGTGCTTGCGCGCGTCCGGCGCCTGCGGTGATGGACAAAGACCTTGAGCAGGTGCACCCGTGTACTTGTGACGATCTACGATAGGCTGTGATCGGTTGAACGTTCTGGCCAGGTCGGGGAGATGGCGTGAGGACATGACGGACGAGTTGTACACGGGTGGGCAGTTCGCATTCCCGTATGACGTCAGGGTGGAACCGGACTCCAGTGGACGCAACTCGGACGTCGAGCTGATCTCCGAGGATTCAGGCGGGTGGATCAAGGAACCTTTCGACCCGGAGAAGATCGACGTAGTCACCCGTACTCCCACCGTATCGTTGCTCCTGTCTCGGATCAGGCGTGGCAGCATTGATCTCGCGCCGGATTTTCAGCGGCATGCCGGTATCTGGAACTCTGTGAACCAGAGTCGACTGATTGAGTCTTTGCTGCTGCGTATACCCTTGCCGACCTTCTATGCGGCCGAGACGGACGACGAACGCTGGGCGATTGTTGACGGGATTCAGCGGCTCACCACGATCTGCCGTTTTGTCGATCCTGAAGCTGTGGGTCTGGGCGCCTTGAAGCTGAGCGGTCTGGACTACCTCGACAAGCTAAATGGGTATACGTTCCAAGATCTACCTGGGCGGCTTAAGACGCGGCTGGAGGAGACTGAGGTCGTTCTGCATTTGATCCGCCGGGGAACTCCGGAAGAGGTCAAGTTCAACATTTTCGCCCGTATCAATACGGGTGGAGTCCCGCTCTCCCAGCAGGAGTTGCGCCATGCGTTGATTCCTGGAAAGGCTCGGGGGTTACTTGGAGAGCTTGCTGAATCGAAGTCCTTTATCGACGCCACTTTGGGTAGCGTTGCGACCGGACGTATGGCGGATCGGGAGATGGTTCTCCGGTTCATTGCATTCCATCGAGCCAATCTTCTTGAGTACAAATCGCAGGAGTTTGATCGCTTTCTCAGGGAATCGATGAGCGAGGTGAACGAGGCCTCCGACGACGAGATCGGTAGCGTCGAGGCTGACTTTCATAAGGCTATGACGGCTGCGCATGACATTTTCGGAAAGCATGCATTTCGTAAGCAGCGCGAGGGTCAGTCTGGTCGATACCCGATAAACAAGGCGCTCTTCGAGACTGTTGCCGTGAACTTGGCGAGCCGTACGCCTTTCCAGTTGGACGAATTGCGCAGGCGTCGTTCGGAGGTCAATGTGGCCATGATCGGGTTGTTCGCCGACAATAAATTCGAGACGGCGATTTCCGTTGGCACCGGAGATGTCGCCAAGATTCGACTTCGATTTGCTGCGGTAGATGAACTTTTCGGTAGATATGATGGAAGTCGCTGATGCTGAAACAGCTTGATCTGCGCAACTTCAAGGCCTTCGCCGAAGTTTCGATCCCGCTCGGCGGCTTGACGTTGCTGACCGGCCTGAACTCGTCGGGCAAGAGCACGGCTCTGCAAGCGCTGGCCCTGCTGCGGCAGTCGTTCGATGCCGGAGTTCTCGTCCCCGAAGACTCGGGAAGCGGTTTCCTGCTCAATGGAGACCTTGTCGAGCTGGGTGTCGGCCGTGACGTCCGGCATGAGGAGTGGGTGCCCACCGAGTTCGCCGAAGGCGCGATCGAGGTAGCTCTGCGGGACGGGGGCGGCAGTTGGCGTTGGGCAGCGTCCTATGGCACCGAAGAAGACCTGTTGCCGCTGGTCAGTGGTCCAAGGGTCGACGAACTTCACGATCTGTCGATCTTCGGAACGTCGTTCCAATACCTGCGCGCCGACCGGATCAACCCGGCGGTCAGCTACCCGCGCTCGCACGATGTCGCCATCCGGCGGGGATTCCTGGGTGCGCGCGGCGAACACACTGTCAACTATCTGCGTCATCATCAGGACGACGTTGTGGCTTCACCTCTGCTGCACCCCGAAGCTGCTTCCGATACGTTGCTTCGACAGGTCGAGGCATGGCTCGGGCACTTGTGTCCTGGGGTGAATCTGCTGGCGACCGGCATCGACGGAACCGACACGGTGCGGCTGGCGTTCAGCTTCGGCACCGCCGGGTTGTCCTCATCCAACCCTTACCGTCCGACGAACGTCGGCTACGGCTTGACCTATGTGCTGCCGATCATCGTCGCCTGCCTGACCGCACAGCCAGGCGGATTGATCCTGCTGGAGAACCCTGAAGCCCACCTGCACCCACGTGGCCAGTCCGCGATGGCACGGCTCGCGGCGCAGGCTGTGGCCGCGGGCGCGCAGCTCATCATCGAGTCGCACAGTGACCACGTCCTCAATGGCCTTCGAGTGGCGGTCAAGCAGGGACTTCTCCCTGCTGACGACGTTACCCTGCACTATTTCCAGCCCGGTCGGGAGCAGAAGCGAATCGAGACTCCCAAAGTCGGCGCGGACGGCACTTTGTCCGACTGGCCTGCCGGGTTCTTCGACGAATGGGACCGCTCGCTCGATGAACTGATCGACTGACGAACCGACCGGGGGAGCGACATGTCGACCTGGCTGTGCCTTAATGAGTTGTCTTGTGCCACGGTGCTGCAAGCCGATCAAGTGGACAAGGCGATGCGTGAGTTCGTCGGCGCGCTCAAGCAAGCCCGTGTCGTGCGGCCCGGCAGCGTGCTGCTCAGCCCCGAGCGACTGCCGTCGGTGGAGCTCGCGGCTGGATATCCGATGGCCAGGTGGGCCAACGACGCCCGGAACAAGGATCTGTGGCGACTGATCCGGAGCATGCAGGCTCGTGCTCCGGTCACCTTCGATGAGCTTTCCCCACCGGAGGACGAGCTGGAGTATCTGCACAAGGGGCGGGCGGCGCGCGGCCTCGGGGTCGCGCACTTGGTCGAGGGCCTGGCCGTGAGTCTGCCGACCGAACCGGACTGGCTGGCCGAGCGGGTCACGATGACTCGGAACATGCTGGTCACTGACGGTGATTTGGCTGAGGATCAGGTCGATATTCCGCACGCGTCCGCACAGAACCACGTCCTGGTGCACGAGTCGTGGCTGGCCAGGGGCGGGCTGACCTCGATCGGCACCGGGAGCGCGCTGTGGGAAGCGCGTGCGGAGTACTTTCCGTCCCTGAACTTCCTGCCCAGGGTCGAGGACGATCTTGGTCGGCTGCCTGCCGACTGGCTGGTCCCCGTGCGCACCCGGCTGATCGAGATCCAAGAGGCGCTGGCTGCCTGGACGCCTCGGAACGAGGCGGTACCTCTGTGGCGCAGCAAGATCACGACGGAGCACGAGCAGCGTAGAAGGCTGTGCGAGTTCACCGATCTCGATGGGGAGGTCCGCGTCTTCGATATGCACGCGAGGTTCACGCCGCGTGCCGGCAGGCTGCATTTCCGCCTTCGTCGTGAGGAACAAGCGGCCACAGTCGCCTACATCGGGTCGAAGCTGGGCGTGTGATCTGGCAGCCTTGACCTTCCCAGTGACTTGAGGAGCGCTTTGACCGCGGACGAAACCGGCATACCGGCCATCATCGGGCCCTACCGGATAGCCGAGCTGCTCGGTGAAGGCGGTATGGGTGTCGTCTACCTGGGGATTTCACCCGCCGGTGAGCAGGTCGCGGTCAAGCAGATCCGCGTCCTCGATTTCGATGCCGAGGACAGGGCACGCTTCGCTCTCGAGATGGAAGCGCTGAAGACGGTGTTCGGCAGCCGCACGGCGTCCTTCGTCGAGGGGGATGCCGAAGCGGAACGGCCGTGGCTGGCGATGGAGTACGTCCCTGGGGCGACACTGCGGTCCTGGGTAGCCGACCATGGTGTGCTCCGGCCCGCCATGGTCGCGATCATGGGTGCGGTGCTAGCGGAAGGGCTTACCAGCATCCACCAGGCCGGTCTGCTGCACCGTGATCTCAAACCGCATAACATTGTTCTCGCCGCGGACGGCCCCAAGGTCATCGACTTCGGCCTGGCGTTGCTGAACGCGGCGAAGGTCGCGCAAGCTGAGGACTCGGGCAGGATCTCGCGCCCTGGCACGATCCTCGGTTCGCTCGTGTGCATGGCGCCTGAGCAGGTACAGCAGGCGCCGCTGACGGCCGCGGCGGATGTCTTCGGCCTCGGTGCGACGCTGCTCTTCGCAGCCACCGGGCATTATCCGTTCACCAACGCGAAGACCCAGTTCGACCTCATGCGCAAGATCGAGTCTCCCCGCGAACTTCCGGATCTGAGTGGCCTGAACTCCGAACTGGTGGCACCGATCGCGGCGATGCTCGCGCACGACCCCGCAGACCGCCCAGTCCTCAAAGCAGCCGGGGACATGCTGCTGGACGTCGTCGACCGGGCCGGGTTGAGTCCGCTCGAGGCTCGGGACCAGCTCCGCAGTACTACCGCCGCGGGTGTCGCACGGCGGACCGAGATCGTGGAACCCCCCGTCTCGGCTCCGAAACCGAGACGTGAAGTGAGTGCCGTGGTTAGCGCGTCGGTGGTGCCGGAAGGTGCAGCCCTCGCGGCGCGCCGTCTGAGGGCGGCGTATGCCAGTGGGCCGGTCCTGTGATCGGTGCGGTCGGCCTGCTTCGACCGGGTAACTTTTTCCGATCATGAGCGACTAGACCTGTGACGGTGTGTCAGGGGAGCGAGGGGTTTCAGGTGGCGACTGGCCGGCACAAGGACGGGATCGCGCCAGGTGCGCAGCTGTTGATCCGGGAGGAAGTCTGGCTCGTCCGAGCGGTGACCCCTACCACGCACGACGGCGACAAGATCGTGGCCGTCGGTATGAGCGGGATAGTCCGCGATCAGGAAGGCGTCTTCTTCACCAAGGTCGAGACCGGCATTCAGGTTCTTCGACCGGAAGAAACCGTCGTCGTCGAGGACACCAGCGAGAATTTCAGGACCAGCAGGTTGTTCCTGGAAGCCGTGCTGCGGAAGACGCCGTTGCCGCAGTCCGAGCGCGGTCTCGCCATGACGGACAAGTTCGTTCTCAAGCGCAATCCCTACCAGCAGCGGCCCGCCGAGCTCGCCTTGTCGGGGCTGCGTCCGCGTGTGCTCATCGCCGACGTGGTCGGGCTCGGGAAGACACTGGAGATCGGGCTGACCTTGGCGGAACTGATCCGGCGCGGTCGCGGAGAACGAATACTCGTCGTCACTCCGCAGCAGGTGTTGGAGCAGTTCCAGCGTGAGCTGTGGACACGTTTTTCCGTGCCGCTGATCCGGCTCGATTCACTCGGGATCCAGCGGATCCAGCGGGAGATCCCGGCAGGCCGGAACCCCTTTACCTACTACAAGCGCGTGATCATCTCGATCGACACGCTCAAACACATCGGCCACTACCGGCATCACCTGCAGAACATCCACTGGGACGCGGTGGTCATCGACGAGTCGCACAACCTCATGGGCGGGCGGAACCTGCGGGCGCAGCTCGCGAAGGAACTCGCACCCCGCACTGACGCTTTGCTCCTCGCCAGCGCTACCCCCCACAACGGTGACCGGCGCTCGTTCGCCGACCTGATCGATCTCCTGGACCCCGCCGCCATCGCGGACCGGGACAAGTACAAACGTGAGCAGATTTCCCATCTCTATATTCGCCGGACCAAGATCAGCCCCGAGGTCCGAGACCACATCCAAGGCAGCTGGGCCGACCGTGGCCCGTCGCAGCCCTTGCGGTGTAAGGCGTCTGAGCCTGAGGAGAAGGTGTTCGCCGAACTTGCCCGGCATTGGCTCGATCCGGAGGCCTCGCCCGCGAGTGGCAAGGATGGCAGGTTGTTCCCGTTCAACCTGCTGAAGTCCTTTCTGTCGTCGCACCGCGCGCTCGTCGAGACCGCCGCGACCAGGATCAAGACGCTGACGAGTGGCGACGCGAACCTGGCCGCGGGTTCGGCGGCGGAGATCGAGAGAGCCGCCTTGGAGCGCCTGCGGGATCTCGCTGACGCCATCACCGATGACGAGTCGGCCAAGCTGACCGGGCTGGTGGACAAGCTCGTGGAGATCGGTGTCGGTCCTGGAAAAGAGACCCGTGTCGTGGTGTTCTCGGAGCGCGTCCCGACTTTGAAGTGGCTGGCGAAGGTGGTGCCCGCGAAGCTCGGGTTCAGCGCCAAAGCTGCGGCTGACGTGGTGCGCGTGATGCACGGCGGTGTTTCGGATCAGAAAGAGCAGGAGATCATCGAGGAGTTCGGGCTCGCGTCAAGCTCGGTCCGGCTGCTGTTGACCGGGGACGTGGCTTCCGAAGGTGTCAACTTGCACAGGCAATGCCACCACTTGATCCACTACGACCTGCCCTGGAGTCTGATCCGGATCGAACAGCGCAACGGTCGTATCGACCGGTTCGGCCAGCTCCGGGAGCCCCAGTTCACGGCACTGGTCTTGACCTCGGCGGTACCGGGCGCGAAGGACGACACGACGGTCGCGGAGAAGCTTCTCGCACGCGAGGCTGCGGCTCACGCGAGCTTGGGCACCGCGGAGACCGTCACCGGGCTCTACGACGCACGGCTCGAAGAGGACCGGCTGACCAAGGACCTGCTGCTGGGCAAGCCGGTCGAGGAACGCCTGGCGGAACCGACCTCGGACGATCTGCTCGCGGACCTGCTCGCCCCAGCGGGCGCGACGGTCGTGGCGGCACCGCCGAAACAGGTCGTGCTTCCGACGCTGTTCGAAAGCACCGAAAGCTTCGTGACGGATGCCGTCCGTGACCTGTATGGCTCACGTAACGACCTGGAGATCAGGCGTGAGGGCGACCGCTACGAGATCTTCGCGCTCACGCCTCCTGACGATCTCCTGCGACGACTGAAGGTATTGCCACCGGCGGTGCTGAAGTCGCAGAGGATGCACGAGCGGCTGCGGATCACCTTCGATCAGCGGACCGCGCAAGAGCATCTCGACAAGGCGCACGCTCGCGACAGTGCATGGCCGACAGTCGGCTTCGCCAGCGATCTGCACCCGTTCGTCGAGTGGCTGGTGGACAAGGTCCTGGTGCGGGTCGGCAGGCTGGAGGCCCCGGTCCTCCGGGCGAATGTGGACCAGCCGACGTTCCTGGTGCAGGGGATCTATTCCAACGCACTGGGCAAGCCGACCGTAGTGGAGTGGATGGCGGTGAGCGGGCTCCCCAGCTCTCCCGTGGTGCGCTCGATGTTCGACGCGCTAGCGACGGCCGGGGTCGGGCCGACGATGCCGAACCCGCTGGACAGTGGTGACCTCTCGCATTTGCAGGCGCTGGTTCCAGCGGCCGTCTCAGCCGCCCGCGAGGAGCTGGAAGTCCGGCGAGAAAGCTATTCGCGCGAGATCGAGAAGCCACTGGAGGTGCATCTGGCCAGGCTTGAGAGCTGGAAGCAGCTGAGCCTGTTCGACGACAGTTCCGCCAGGCGGCGGGAGAAGGTCACCGGGACGGTGGACGAGCAAGAAGAGCTGGTCCGTGCGATGCGGACGTCCGGGGCACCGTTCGTCCGGCTGCTCGCAGTGCTGGAGGGGCGGCCATGACCTTCGATTCCCTGCTGAACGCGGGCGAGTACCTGTCGGCGCACTACCTCGCCGAAGTGTTCCCCAAAGAGCTTAAACGCACCAGGCTCGCCGCGTGGACGGCTTCGGAGAAGTCGGGTGTGAAAAGCCCGCGGACGAGTTTGCGCGGGGCTCGTGAGCCCTACTTCGCGGCGCGCGCCGTACTCGCCGAGGACGAGGCCACCGCGACCGTCCGCCGACGGCGACTCGACCAGCTCCACGTCGACCTGCTGGCCGCGCTCGGTTTTGCCGAGGCGGCCGAGGCGCGGCGCGGGACGATCACAGTCGAGCACAGCGGTGTCGAACACTCGGTGTCGGTCTTGTCCGCCGAACACGACGTGGTGGTCGTGGAATGCGGCTGGACGACCGACTTGGACGCCGCTCTCGACCCGGCCGACGCCGGAATCCTGCGTGACCCGGTGGAGTTGCCGGCAGGGAAACAGATCACGTCGGGCAGTGATCTCACGTTGTTCCTGTTCGGAACGACCGACGCCCCACGCTATGTCGTCCTTCTCGCCGGTGCCGTCGTGGTGCTGGCCGATAGGTACGCGTGGGGTGAAGGTCGTTACCTCGCGGTGAATCTCGACGTCGCGTTCGGCCGCAACGACACGTCCGCCGGTGGCGAACTCGATACGATCGCCGCGTTGTTCTCGGCGGAGTCGCTGCGTCCGTCGGCCGATGCAGAGGGCAGCCCGCTGGCCTCCCTTGTCGAGCTTTCGAACAAGCACGCCGTGGCGGTGTCCGCCGAGCTTCGCGTGGGGCTGCAGCGCTCGGTCGAACTGATCGCGAGCGAGGTGTTGGCGCGGCTACGCGAGCAAGACGTGGACCCGGCCGAGATCGACGAGCCGAGGGCACTGGCGAAAACCCTCGCCCGGCAATCGCTGAGGTACCTCTACCGGATCCTGTTCCTGTTGTATGCCGAGGCCCGGCCGGAGCTGGGTGTCCTGCCATCGGACTATCCGGAGTACGCCGAGGGTTACGGCATGGGCAGGCTGGGCGAACTCGTCACACACCCGTTGACGGACGAGGCCGCGGGCGCCGGATTCCATTTGCACGAATCGCTGGATCTCTTGTTCCGTCTGGTGAACAAGGGCTATCGGGCCCGCCCGATGGCTGAGCGAGCGCCGGCACTCGGCGACGACGACAAGCGATCGGACGACGAGGGAATCCGGTTCGAGCAGCTCAACTCCGACCTGTTCGCGCCGGAACGCACGAAGCTGATCGGTTCGGCCGAGTACGACGACGCCGACGATCGCCGGGTGGTGGTCGACACCCGACTGCGCAACAAATGCCTGCACGAGGTCTTGCGGCTGCTCATGCTGAGCAAGGGGCGTAAGGGCGAGCGCGGCGGGTTCATCTCCTACGCGCAGCTCGGTATCAACCAGCTCGGCGCGGTGTACGAGGGCCTGATGTCGTATACCGGTTTCATCGCGGAACAGGAGTTGTACGAAGTCGCCAAGGGCGGCGATCCGGCTGACGGCAGCTGGATGGTTCCCGCGGACAAGGCCGACCAGTTCTCGGACAATGTGTTCGTGCACCGCGTCAACGAGGAGACCGGGATCCCGCTGCGTGTCCGCTATCCGGCGGGCGCGTTCGTCTACCGGCTGGCCGGGCGGGACAGGCAGACCAGCGCCTCTTACTACACCCCGGAATCGCTGACCAAGATCACCGTTCAGCTCGCGCTGGAACACCGGATCGCCGAAGCGGGCGAAGTCCGGGCGCGGGATATCCTGGACTGGACGATTTGCGAGCCGGCACTGGGATCCGGCGCGTTCCTGAACGAAGCGATCAATCAGGTCGCGGCGGAGTATCTGCGCCGTCGCGCGGAAGAACGCAAGGAACAGGTCCCACCGCACGAGTACGAAGACCGGCTGCGTGAGGTCAAGGCCTACATCGCCCTCCACAACAGCTATGGCGTCGACCTCAACCCCATTGCGGTCGAGCTGGCCGAGGTGTCGCTCTGGCTCAACGTCATGCATTCGGGGTTGCAGGCCCCCTGGTTCGGTCTGCATCTGCGGTGGGGCAACTCGCTGATCGGAGCGAGCAGGCGGTACTACACTCCCGGTCAGGTCAAGGCCGGGAACTGGGCGAAGGCGAAGGAGCCGGAGCAGCCGACGGAACTGCCGTTCCGCGACGGCGAATTGCCCGATGGTGCCGTGCACCAGTTCTTGCTACCCGCCGCGGGCTGGGGAGCGGTCGCAGCGAAGGTCAACGCGCTGGAATTCGCGCGAGACGACACGACGCGGCTCCGCGCGTGGCGGACGTCGATGCGGCACAAGCCGACGCCGGCGCAAGTCAAGCGGCTTCAGGGTCTCGCCGGCCGGGTTGAACTCCTGTGGGAGCAGGTGATCGTTCGCCTGCGGATCTCGCAGCGGGAGATCTCCCGGCATATTCCCGTGTGGGGTGTCGACGAAAACGACCTGCCACATCCTCAGGAAGCCGTGCACCGGGACAAGGTGCTTGACGACCTGCAGGCTCCCGGCTCGCCGTACTGGCGACTCAAGAAACTCATGGACACGTGGTGTGCCCTGTGGTTCTGGCCGGTGCAACGTACGGCTCTGCTCGATGGCGGCGCTCCCGAGTACGAGACGGCCAAGATGGTCGCCGCTCGCTCTGCGGAGCTGCGGGCTAAACCGGATTCCGATGCCACCCCCGGCATGGGTGCGGCGACCGGCCCAATGCGGCAGTTCGCCCTTCCCGGCCTCGGCGTGGCCGAACAGACATCGATCTTCGACGAACCCGATGAGGTCGAGGTGCAGCCGGCTCCTCGGCGGCGGGGAGGTAAGGGATGGTCAGCGGGTGCACCCGCGCGCCGCAGGGAAGCGATCCCTCTGTCCACAATGGATGACTGGCTGGATTTCGCCGAGTCATTGCTCGGTTCCGCTGATCTCACGTTCGAAGAAGGCACGCTTTTCAGTGAGCCGAAGCGACTGCTGTCCGAGCTGGACGCGCGAGAAGACGCACTGCGCAACCTGATGAACATGGAGGAGCCGCACCGGATCATCCAGCGGTATCCGTGGTTCACGACCGTCGAGAGCGTCGCCGAGGAGCATGGTTTCTTCCACTGGGAACTGGACTTCGCGCATGTCTTCGCGAGCGAGGCGGGCGGCTTCGATCTGCAGTTGGGTAACCCGCCCTGGGTGCGGCCGAGGTGGGAGGAAGACGCGGTCCTCGCGGAGTTCGACCCATGGTTCAAGCTCGCCGAGCGACCCGCGCCCGAGGTGCGGGCCGAGCGTAAGTCTGAGCTGCTGGCCAATCAAACGGCTGCTGACTTCGTGCTCTCCGAGTTGACGAGGAATGTCGGCATGGTCGACACCCTCGGTTCACCCGTCATGTATCCGCTCGTCGCAGGTACTCAGCCGGATCTGTACCGGGCCTTCATGTGTCGGACGTGGGCGCATGTCGGCCGATCGGGGACGATCGGCATGATCCACCCCGACACCCATTTCGGTGGGGTGAAGGAAGGGCCCCTGCGGGCGGAGGCATACCGGCATCTGCGGGTGCACGGTCACTTTGTCAACGTCTCGAAATGGGCGTTTTCTGACCTCAGCGACCGGCAGGAGTTCGGTATCCACGTATACGGAGCTCGGCAGGGGATCGGTTTCAAGCACCTCAGCCAGCTTCACGATGTCAGCGTGTTGCGTGACTCCTTGATTCACGACGGTGTCGGAGACCTGCCAGGGCAGAAGCACTTGGGTGCGTGGGACACACGCCCGCATTCGGCACGGATCGTCGAGGTCGACGAGGTGAAGCTGGCGGATTGGCGGGCACTGGCCGGCGCGGATTCGGTGGCACCGGTACCGGAAACACCCCTGTTGTACCCGATTACCACCGCTGAACAAAGTGCGATCTCGGCGTTGTCTCGAACTTCGCGTCGAGTCGGGGACTATAGACCTGAGATTTCTCGTGGTTACGATGAAGCCAACGGAAAGAAGCTGGGCTACATCAAGTGGGAGATCGCGACGCCTCAGTCTTGGGACGAGGCAGTGCTACAGGGGCCGCACTTCGGTATCTCTACACCGTTGGCCAAGCAGCCGGATGAGGACCTGCGGAGCAACAATGACTGGACGGCTTGGGACCTGACGGCCATCCCTGAGGATGCGGTGCCGCGCACCGCTTACGCACGTGCGTGTGATCGGCAACGGTACGAGGGTGCTCAAGATCGATGGGTGGACCACCGGCGGCTCGACGACCTCCGCAACTCGCCCGAAGCGGTACACGCGGCTTACACTGAGGTTGCAGCACATAGCGGTGGTGAGCCGACGAGTGAGGCAGTCGACGATTATCTGGTCGAGGTGGCCAAGCGGAAATACACCGACTTCTTTCGACTTGCCTGGCGGCGCATGATCGACCCGAAGGGATCGGAACGCAGCCTCTTCGCGTCGCTCATTCCTCCAGGTCCCGCACACGTTATTACTGTGCACAGTCTTGCGATGGCGTCGAATCGGGTGACCGTGAGAACCGCAGGTTTCTGGGCGTGTCTCCCCCTTGACTACTTGATTCGAGCAACGGGCAGACAAGATCTCACGCCGTACGATGCTAGAAAGATGCCAGCGCCAGAAGCAGGTCATCCGCTTGAGTCGGCGCTATTGCTGAGGACGTTGCGGTTGAACTGCCTAACGCATGCCTACCGTCCACTGTGGACTGAACTGTATGACCCGGGCTGGCAAAGCGCCGAGAGCTGGGCGATGGAGTGGCCGCGGCTGGCACCACTGTCCGACGTCGAAGACGAGTGGACCTGGGATAGCCCGTTGCGCACGGACTACGCGCGGCGAGCAGCCTTGGTCGAGCTCGACGCGCTGGTGGCGGTGTGGCTGGGGATCGAGGCCGACGAGCTGGTGGCCATCTACCAATCCCGCTACCCGATCCTGTCCGAACGCGAGGATCAGATGTACTTCGACGCCACCGGCCGCCGGATCGCGGCGAAGTCACATGCCTTCGGGTATGGACAGACCAAGGAGCATTACCAACAACTGGTTGCTCACCTGGAGGAAGGCGCGCCGCCGCCGGCGGGCTACACGGCGCCGTTCTACAAGGCCGATCGGCCCGCGGAGATGCGAGCAGCGCACGCGGTGTTCAGCAAGAGGCTCGCGGAAGCCAGGGGGCCCGCATGAAACCGACGCTGGCCGCCGACGAGCTTCGGCGCAACATCACCCAGTACTTGACCACCACCTTCGCGCTGGATGACGACGCGACCCGCGACGCGCTGGAGCAGTTCTTCAACGATCCTGCCGAGGGCATATTCCGCGGGCCGTACTTGCGCATCCGTACCCCATTCCGGCCGACCGACCTCGACTGGCGAAAGCATCTCGACTGGGCGCCCGCCGGATTTCGTCCCCACCAGCACCAGGCACGTGCCTTCGAGCGACTGTCCACATTGCACGGACCGGCCGAGCCGACGCTGGTCACCACCGGAACCGGGTCAGGCAAGACGGAATCGTTCCTGGTGCCGATCCTCGATCACTGCGCCCGTGCGCGACGGAACGGTGCGGGCAACGGCATCAAAGCGATCCTGCTCTACCCGATGAACGCCCTCGCGGGCGACCAGGCGGGCCGTATCGACAAGCGGTTGCAGGACCCGGCGCTCGCCGGCGTGACCGCGGGCCTCTACATCGGCGACACACCGGAAACGAAGTTCGCGCGAGTGCTCAACTCCCGTACCGAGATCCGCCGTGTCCGGCCGGATATCCTCATCACGAACTACAAGATGCTCGACCTGCTGTTGCAGCGGATGGATGATCTCCGGCTGTGGGACGACGCCGACATCAACTACGTCGTACTCGACGAGTTCCATACCTACGACGGCGCCCAGGGCACCGACGTGGCGATGCTGTTACGGAGGCTCGCTTCCGCAACCGGCACCAGCAGGCCGGACGCCCCGCTCGGCGACATCTGCCCGGTGGCGACGTCGGCCACCGTCGGCGGCGACGGCACCGATACTGAGACCCGGACGGAGTTGCTCGAAGTCGCGGGCCGGGTGTTCGGCACATCATTCACCGATTCGAGCATCGTGGGCGAAGACAGGCTCACGGTCGACGAGTTCATCGACGACATCGACGTCACGCTTCCCGTGTCGAGCCCGCGCGAGCTAGCCGGCGCGCCCGACCCTGCGCGCGACCCGGAGGCGCTCGCCGAAATCGCGAAGATCGTCCTCGGTGAGGCGATCACCGATCCGGCTGACCTGGGTGGCAAGCTCAAACAACACATTCTCACTTACGCTGTCCTGCAGGTGCTGTCCGGGGGACCGGCCACTGTGGACACTGTACTGGCCGGGCTTCCGAAAAACGGCGCCTATGCCTGGGGAACCGAGACTCGTACCCATCCGAAGGCGGCTGCGATCGCGCTCTCGCGGTTCATCGGTCTTTTGTCGCACGCGCGCGACCCGCAAGCGCCGGACCGGCCACTGCTGCACGTCGATGCGCACTTGTGGGTCCGTTCGGTCAGCAGACTGCTGCGGCGGATCACCGCCGAACCCGGATTTCACTGGTTCGGCGAGGCGAACCAGCACGACAACGGCGGCCACACGGTGATCGACGTGGTTCCCGGCGATGACGCGCGTACGGAGCGAGTCAGCCGTCCGAGTGGCTATCTGCCTGCCGTGTACTGCCGTCATTGCGGACGGTCCGGCTGGATGGCGCTTTCACCCGAGAGCGACCCGGCCGAACTGATCACCGAAGCGGACCGCGTTTACCGTGCCGCTTTCACTGACGACAAGCGTCGTCGTCGCGCGCTGATCCACGCCTCCTTCGCGGAGGCCGAGCGACGCGCGGCCGGGGCGGACGTCCCCGTGTTGCTGCTGGAAGCTGACGGCGCCCGAGTTCGCCCGCTCAAACAAGCCGACGTCGAAGCGAAAGCACTGGATGGTGTTTTCGTGCTGGCGGACCTGCGCAACGACAAGGCCGCCGACGACGCCGCCGCACAAGACCGATGCCCTGGCTGTGGACTTGACAACGGCATCCGGTTCCTTGGTTCCGGACTCGCTTCGCTGGTCTCGGTCGCGGTTACGGATCTGTTCACATCGAACGGCTTGGAGCGCGGCGAGCGGAAGACATTGATCTTCTCCGACTCCGTGCAGGACGCGGCGCATCGCGCTGGTTTCGTCGCGGATCGCGCCTATACGTTCTCGCTGCGGGTACTGCTCACCAGCAGGCTGGTCGAGGGCCGAGCCATCGCCCTCAACGACCTTATCGCCGACGTCATCGAGGCCGCCGCGGACGACTTCGACGACGATTCGTACACACTGGCCGCGGTGGTCCCGCCCGACGTGCGCGATTTGCCTGGCGTATCCGATTTGCTGGCCGGTGGCGCCGCGACCCAGGCGACGTGGGATCTGGTGGCCGAGCGGCTCGCGTTCGCCGCGATCTGCGAGTTCGGCGTGCGTTCCCGGCAGGGCCGGACGATCGAGCTCACCCGTACGGCAGCGGTCCACGTCGATATCGCGAATCCGGACGAGGTGGCGGCTCTCGCCCGTGACGTGCATCAGCGGCTCGGTGGCGATCTGACGATCGACGGGACACTGCCGCCGCTCGACGACTATCTGACGTTCGTGCACGGCGTGGCCCAGCGGATGCGCACCTCCGGCGCGATCAAACATCACTGGCTCGACCCGTATATCGACCAGACGGGGATGCGCAGGTGGCAGATCTGGGGTGGCCGCCCGACAGGGATGCCCGCCTTCCCCAACGGGGTCTCCGCACCGATCTTCCTCCTTGGCGATCGCAAGAGCAGGAGCCTGTTCGACGACGTGAGTTCGCCGAGTGGCTGGTTCGCGGACTGGGCGTCACGGTGCCTGAGAATTCCCAAGCCCCAGGCTGGCCGGTATCTCACGCAGCTGCTCCCAGCACTCGCAGATATCGGAGCTCTCGCCCGGCATTCGGCGCGGGACAACAGCATCATCTATGGATTCCGGCCCGGCCACGTACGGATCCAACTGCTGGGTGACGGCGAACTCGACCAAGCGAGTGTGGCCTGTGACGCCTGCGGCAGGCATCAGCCGCTGTTCCCCGGCCACGAACACGTCTGGCTGGGCAAATCCTGCCCGCGTTTCCGGTGCACGGGCGTCTTGACCGCGGAGGCCAAACCCGGGGCGGGCCGGGACTTCCAGTTCGACTACTACCGCCAGCTGTACCGCAGCGCGGAGCCTTATCAAGTGGTGGCCGCCGAACACACCGGCGTGCTCAACCGCGAGCAGCGCGAGCGCGTCGAGAAGGGATTCCGGGACAGGGTCAAGAACACGGATCCCAACGTGCTTTCCGCGACGCCCACCCTGGAACTCGGTATCGACATCGGCGATCTGTCGGCGGTGCTCCTTGCGTCGGTGCCCAGCAGCCCCGCGAACTACGTGCAACGGGCAGGCCGGGCTGGCCGCGCGACCGGCAACGCCTTGCTGCTTTCGTTCGTCGGTCGCCGGCCGCGCGAGCTCTACTACCTCGCCGAGCCGCTGGAGATGATCGCGGGCCGCATCGCCCCGCCGGGGTGCTACCTGTCCGCGGTCGAAATCCTCAAGCGGCAATACATCGCCCACCTCGTGGATCTCGCGGCGAGAGGACGGCTGCCGGATGTGCTGCCACTACCCGGCCAGGCGTCGCTGTTGTTCGGCGAGTCCGGCTGGCTGAGTGACTTCGCCGCGTCCGCGCTGGCCAACGCCCACGAGCTGGTCGAGCCGTTCCTCGCCCTGTTTCCGTCCGAACCTGACGACGAAACCGCCCGTCAGGCGCACGAGGCGGTACGGGAGTTCGCCGTGAGCGGGGTCCAGGTGCGGGCCGCCGAAATCGCGACGGTGTTCCAGGCCAAAATCGACGATCTCCAAGCCAAACTGGTCGCCATCCAGCGCGCTCGCGGCGGGCTGACCGCGGGTGACTCCGAACACGCCCAGCTCGCGCGGGAACTCGAGCGGGAACGCCGGGCGATCACCAGGCGGATCACCGAGCTGCAACGCCGCAAGGGCGCTCAGGAGTTCCTGGTCGAGTCGGGCATGTTGCCCAACTACGCTCTTGTCGACGATCCGGTCGAGCTGGAAGGCACGCTGTACTGGCAGGAGACCGACGCGAGCGGCGGGGTTAGGCACGACTCCGAGCTTCGGGAGTACACGCGTCCGGCCCAACTGGCCTTGACCGAGCTGGCGCCAGGGAACACGTTCTATGTCAACGGCTACAAACATCACATCACCGGTCTCGATCTGGGCTCGCCAGGCCGCGAGCACTGGCGGCACTGGAGGTTGTGCCCGAACTGCGGGTACGCCCGGACCTTCAACGCTCTCGAAGACACGTCGGCGTGTGAGCGCTGCAAGAGTCCCGCCATCGCGGACGCGGGCTGCCTGCATAAGGTGCTTGCGCCGCGCCGAGTCAGCGCTCGTGACCGGCGCGACAACGCACGGGTCAGCGACGATTCCGACGACCGCGACCGCATGTACTACGAGGTCGCCACGACGGTCGACATCGCGCCGCAGGACATCGCCCCAGGTTCCTGGCGGCGTCGGGGCATGGCCTTTGGCGTCGACTACGCGGGAAAGGCGAGCATCCGGCGGTTCAATCTCGGCCGGAAGCGGTTCGACGTGCTGCCCTCAGGGACGGTTGCGGGGGAGCAGGTCAGGATCACCGGCTTCGGCGTGTGCACCATCTGCGGTTTCGCGACCGCCGACGATCCCGGCGGGACGCCGCAAACACACACAGGGGAGAGCAGCGGAACCTCGATCGCGAACAATCCGCATCGTCCGTGGTGCCGTCGCAAACGTGACCCGGACTCCGGTTCGGACGAACGCGTCGTACTCGTCCACGATCTGACCACCGAAGCGATCCGGATCCTTCTTCCCGCCGTCACGACCTTGGTGGACGAGCGGCGGGCGTCCTTCACCGCGGCGCTGCTCGCGGGAGTCGCCGCACACTACCGTGGCGAGCCGGACCATTTGCGGATCGTTCCGGCATCGATGCCGGATCAGGAGACCGGCGAACGCCGTCGTTTCCTTGTGCTGTACGACAGCCTGCCAGGGGGCACCGGGTATCTTCACCGCCTGTCGAAAGCCGAAGATTTCGCCGCTGTGCTCCGCTCGGCCCGCGCGATTATCAAATCGTGTCCTTGCCGGGCCGATGGGAAGCGCGCCTGCCATCGGTGCCTGCTGAGCCGGGTTCCCGATGAGGATCATCCGTTCGTCGACGCCAAGCTGGCGTTCAACCTGATCGGCGAACTTCTCGGAGAAGGCAAGTTCTCCACAGACGAGATCGAGACCGTCGCCGAGATCCCGCTGGTGGATCAGGTGGAAAGCGAACTCGAAGATCAGTTCCTCAACGCTCTGACGACCTGGTGCGCGGACCCGGCAAGCCCTGGCACCATCGCGAGCAGGGTGTCCGTCGCGAACAAGGAGATACTCGACCTCCGAATCGACGCTCCCGTGACGGCGCAGGTGATCCACTGGCAGGTCGAGCTGCACAAGAACCTGCGCGACCAGATTCCAGACGTGATGTTCACCCGACTCGACGGCGCTCCGCTGAAAGTCGCCGTGTATCTCGACGGGCTCAGCTGGCACGCGAGTGTCAAACACAACCGGATCGCGACCGATGCCGCGAAACGGATGCGGCTGCGCGCTGACGGCATGTTCGTCTTCCAGCTGACCTGGGACGACGTCGTGCGGTGGAGCAGTGGGGAGCAACGGGAATGGCAGCCCTACCTCGCGACAGCGCAGCAGACCGCCAGGAGCCACTACCAGCGGTCGGGTGGGCGCGGCGCCGACTTGGACGATTTCATCTGGACCAATCCGGTGCGCTCCTTGCTGGCGTTCTTGTCCGAGCCCGACCCGCAAGGCTGGCGGCAGCTCGCCGAAGCGGCCCTGGCCGGCCTGCTCGCTCACGATCCGTCGGCACGAGAGATCATCACGACCGATTCGGCCGGAGCAGACGAACGGATCGAAGCCGCGCTCGAAGGCGTGTCGATGCCCGCGTCCGCTGCTGGTGACATCACGATCGTGCGGCATTCCGATGTGGATGGCGGACGTATTGTTTTCGCGGTCGACCGAAGAGGCCCTGCCGCGGTGTTCAGCGGATTCACCGTGCTGGCCGACGACCCGCGTTCAGTCGGTGCCGCGGACCACCGGCCACGATGGGCGAGCTGGCTACGGTGGGGGGACCTCCTGCAATTCCTCAACGTGGGGCCAGGAGACGGAATTCAGCTCGCGGCCAGTGATCTGACGCTGGCCTGCTCCGAAGATCTGGCGATCAGTGATGGGACAGGCGCCTACGCCGTACTACGCGCCGAGGATTCCGCACGTGACGTCGATTTCGATTCCACCGTCGACATGAGGTGGCCCGGTGTCATGGCCGAACTCGCTCCTGACGATGTCGAGCTCCATGACCTGGCACGAACCCTCGCCGCTCATGCGGTCCCCAGGCCGGAGGTGGGGTACGAGCTGGGGTCGGCCGGGTGGGTCGCGGAAATGGCGTGGCCGGACAGAAAGGTCGCGGTGTTCATCGACGTCATCGGCCCGGAGGAAGCTCGTCGGCGCGACACCGCCTACGCTTCGGCCGGGTGGAAGGCCAAGCTGGTCCGAGAGTGGCCGTTGGACGGCTTGATCAGCTTGCTCGGAGAGTCTGATGTGGATGGTCGAGCTTTGGAAAAGGGAGAAGAGCTATGAGCGGTCAGGCGGCGGCCGCGGTCACGTTGAGGATGCTCGACAAGGCTGACAAAGAGATCGAAAAGATGGATCGCTCCACCAAAGGGGCGATTTATGACTTTCTGAAGAAATTTCGACGCGACCCGGCCACTCATGGTCTGCGGTTCAAGAGGTTGTCCGGGTCGCCATTGTTCTCGGCGAGGGTCACCAAAGACTACCGGGCGATCATCAGTCACATCAGAGACAGTGAGTGGCTGCTGCTGACGGTGGCGCACCGTGGCGAATCCTATGAAAACCTTGAGATGCTCGAGCGGCTCGCGAATGAGTTCGCCTACAGTGTCAACCCGGTCACCGGTGGCATCGAGTTCGTGGACATAGTCGCCGTCGAGAGCAGTATCGGAATCCAGCGGTCGAAAGTCCCGCGGCCGACGGTGGACCATCCATTGTTCAGTTCGTGTACGCCGGCCCAATTGATCGAACTCGGCGTCGCGGAAGCGCTCGTGCCGATCGTCGTCAAGCTGACCAGCGAGGAAGAACTGCTCGGGCTGGCGGAATACGCTCCGAGTCTGACCGGTGAGATCCTGCTCGCCTTGTACGACGGAATGTCGATCGATGATGTCAGAAAGAACATCGTCGCGCCGCAGGCGGTCGAGGACGCGGTCGATCCCGACGATTTCGCCAGTGCGCTCGATCGACCCGCCACGCAGGTGACGACCGACGACAAGGCGTTGGAAACCGCACTGCAAGGAGACTTCCCGCATTGGAAGATCTTCTTGCATCCCACGCAGCGCAAACTGGTCACCCGCGACTACAGCGGGCCCGCCAGGGTCTCCGGTGGCCCCGGGACCGGAAAGACCGTTGTCGCGTTGCATCGGGTGTGTCACCTCGCCGCCCAGCTTCCGCCGGGTGATGACAGGCCTATCCTCTTCACCACGTTCACGCGGAACCTGGCAGAAGATCTGCGGCGGAAACTAATGGATCTGGGTGGGCCCGAAGTCGCCCAACGTGTCGATGTGGTCAACATCAGCAAGCTCGCTAGGCGGGTCGTCGACGCCACCGATACATTCGCCCGACGGAACGTGATCACTGACCAGCAAGCACTCGCCGAATGGCGGGCCCTGGTGGCCGAAACGGGAACGACGGGATGGGACGCCGACTTTCTCGCCGAGGAATGGTCGCAAGTGATCCTGGGACAAGCCCTCAACTCCTTCTCTGAATACGCGCAGGTGAGGCGAGCGGGTCGGGGGCGCAGGCTCACCAGGGCCGACCGCAAGGACGTCTGGCAGCTCGCTGAACAGTTCGGCAAACGGCTGGATGACCGAAACTGGACCACGCACAACGCCACCGCGGCGTACGCGGCGCGGCTGGAGGCCGAACGAGCCGCTCGTCTCCGTGCCGGTGCGTCCGGCGACTTCCGCTACCGCCACGTGGTGGTCGACGAAGCGCAGGACCTCCATGGCGCACATTGGAAGATGCTGCGATCCATGGTCCCGGAGGACCGGAACGACATCTTTTGTGCCGGGGACACCCATCAGCGAATCTACGACAATGTCGTCAGCCTGGGCAGCCTTGGTGTCAATATTCGGGGCCGGTCGTCGAAGCTGACTCTGAACTACCGGACCAGCAGGCAGATTCTCAGCTCGGCGATGGCGATCATGAAGGGGCAGAGCTACGACGACCTCGACGGCGGCATTGACGGGCTTGACGGGTACCGCTCGGTGCTGGACGGTCCGGTGCCGTCATTCCAGGGATTCGCGACCGAAGCGGCCGAACTCGATGCTGTTGTCGCTCGGCTGGGCGAGTGGTCTGTTGTCAGCCGAATGGAAGATCTCGCGGTGTGCGTTCCAACCCGAGATCTCGTCGCTCGGCTCTCGATAATGTTGGCAGACGCGGGTATTTCATCGGTTGAGCTGACTTCGGATGGACCTAAGGGAACTGAAGGTGTCTCCATCGGCACAATGCATAGATTCAAGGGACTTGAGTTTCAGCGGATTGTCATCGCAGGTGCCGCCGAGGGTTTGCTCCCCCGCACGAGCGTCGACAGGATGCGCACCGCGGACCCGGCTCGGTTTCAGCGGCAGATTCAACGGGACCGCTCGCTACTGTTTGTGGCAGCTACTCGGGCACGGGATCAGCTGGCGGTCTTCTGGCATGGCAGTCCCAGCCGTTTCTTGACCACTTTGTCGAAAGATCCTGCGTGAGCAAGCTTACTCAGCTGGGTACCTTCTCAACAAAAGATGAGGTGGAGACGGCCGGGGCCGGGGGGGGGGGCTCCTGGGCGAGGAGGCATTGGCACAGCAGCGGCGTGATGAGAGTCAGAGCGGTATGCCGCGGCTTGGCCAGGGGCGAAGTTTGGGTCATGGACGGGGTCACGACGTCGCGCTGGAGAGCTTCGAAGACGCCTCAGACCTGTGTGCCCCCGGCAGGATTCGAACCTGCGACACCCGCTTTAGGAGAGCGGTGCTCTATCCCCTGAGCTACGAGGGCATGTACTGCCAGGCACAGCCTACCGGGTGACCGCCCCCGGCCGGGCACGAGGGCCGAGCAACCGAGCGGCCGGTCCGAAATGCCCCGAACGGCGGTTCCCAAGAGTCCGCTAGCGGGCAGCGGCCGGAGAGCGACACTGGCCGTCCAGTGACACTCGACCTGCGGATCCACCCAGGAGCGGCCACACTCTCCAGCAGGAGAACAGGGTCTGAATCGAGCGCTAGATCGACACAGATGACCCGCGCGGGTCACTCGTACGTGTCTGGTTTCGAAACCCTGAACAACAGTAGGTAATCTTCGTTAACGGGACGCGAGACGCCGCTCCCCCGGCTGCCGGAGGGCTTCGTTGATCAAGCTCATGTTCGCCGACGACGAGGAACTGGTCCGTTCGGGCCTGCGTGCCATGATGTCGGGCGCTGCCGATATCGAGATCGTGGGCGAGGCGAGCGACGGGAGATCAGCGGTCGAGGTCGCCCGGCGGTACCACCCTGACGTCGCGTTGCTCGACATCAAGATGCGGGCGCCTGACGACGGTATTCGCGCGCTGAGGGCCATCCTCGCGCTGCCCGATCCGCCGACCGTGGCCATGTTGACCACGTTCGACATCGACGACTACGTCAGTCTCGCGCTGCGGCTCGGGGCCAACGGCTTCCTGCTCAAGGACATCGATCCCGCGGCGCTGCTCAGGGCGGTGCGCGACCTCGCGAGGGGTGGCGCGGTGCTCGATCCCGGGGTCGCGGCGCGCATGGTGCAGTCGCATCGGGACGAGCAGCGGGCCGCGCAGCCGGCGCGCAAGCTGCTCGCGTCGTTGTCCGAGCGGGAGCGTGAGGTCGTCGGGCTGATCGGGCAGGGGCTGTCCAACGCCGAGATCGGCGGGCGCCTGCACCTGTCCGAGGCCACGGTGAAGGGCTACGTCTCGGCCGTCCTGTCCAAGATCGGCGCGGCGAACCGGGTGCAGGCCGCGCTGCTGGCCTACCGCGGTGGCCTGCTCGACCAGTAATGATCCTCACCGCGCTCGAGTTCCTCGGCTTGATCGCGTTCGCCGCTTCGGGGGCGCTCGCGGCGGTGCGGTCCAGGTTGGACGTCTTCGGGGTCGTGGTCGTCGGGTTGACGACCGCGCTCGGCGGCGGGGTCATCCGTGACGTCCTGCTCGGGATCACACCGCCGACGACCCTGCGGACCTGGCCTTATCTCGCGGTCTGCGGCGGGACGGCGCTGGTCGTGTTCGTCTTCCATCCGCAGATCGCGAAGCTGAGGCGTGCCGTACTGCTCGCTGACGCGCTCGGGCTCGGGGTGTTCGCGACGGCGGGGACCACCATCGCGTTGAACGCGGGCGCCACCCCCTACGCGGCGTGCTTGATCGGCATGACGACGGGTATCGGTGGCGGCGCTGTGCGTGATCTCCTGCTGCGGGAAATCCCGCTCGTGCTGCGGAAGGAGATCTACGCGGTCGCGGCGCTCGCGGGGGCCGTGCTCGTCGTGATCGGTCACGCTCTGCGACTGCCGCCGGGGCCGGTGACGGTGGTAGCAGCCGCCGCGGTGGTGGGGGTCCGGATGCTCGCTTTGTGGCGGAGATGGAACGCACCTGTTGCAAAAGGGCCCGAGACCGGCTGAAACGTCTTCCGGACCGCCGGATTTCCTTTGTTGGTTCTGTGTGTGTTCTTAGGCGAGTCTCAGCACTCTGCGTAAGACTGTCGCCATGCGCATCCTCGTAGTGGACGACGACAGGGCCGTCCGTGAATCACTCAGGCGATCCCTTGAGTTCAACGGCTACCAGGTGGAGCTGGCCGGGGACGGCGCGCAGGCCTTGGAAGCGATCATCGCCAACAGACCCGACGCGATGGTCCTCGACGTGATGATGCCGCGGCTCGACGGCCTGGAGGTCGCCCGACGCCTGCGAAGCACCGGTGACGACCTGCCGATTCTCGTGCTGACCGCGCGGGACACGGTGTCCGACCGGGTGTCCGGCCTCGACGCCGGCGCCGACGACTACCTGCCGAAGCCCTTCGCGCTCGAAGAGCTGCTCGCGCGCCTTCGCGCGCTTCTGCGCCGGGCGATCCCGGATCCGCAGGCAGGCCAGAACGCGGAGGTCCTCTCGTTCGCGGACCTCACCTTGGACCCGGGGACGCGCGAGGTGCGCCGGGGCGGGCGGGAGATCAGCCTCACCAGGACCGAATTCGCCCTCCTCGAACTGTTCCTCTCCTACCCGAAGCACGTTCTGACCCGCAGCCGGATCCTGGAGGAAGTGTGGGGATACGACTTCCCGACGTCGGGCAACGCGCTGGAGGTCTACGTCGGCTATTTGCGCCGAAAGACCGAGGCTGGGAGCGAACCGAGGCTGATCCACACGGTGCGGGGAGTGGGCTACGTACTGAGGGAAACCCCGCCGTGACCGAGCCGGTCCCGGTCGTCGACGTGTCCGAAAAGGATCCGCGCGGCGACCGCTGGGGCACGCGGCGCTTCTCGCTCCGCGGCCGGGTGACGCTGCTCGCGGCCGTTTCGGTGGCGGGCGCGGTGGCGCTGGTCTCCCTCGGCGCGTATCTCGTCGTGAAGGAGAACCTCTACCAGCAGGTGGACGACAACCTGCTCGCCCGCGCGCAGGCCGCGGTCGATTCGCCGCAGGTGCAGACCGAGCTGCAGCAGGTTCCCGGCGCCTTCCTGGCCAGCGCGGATCTGCAGATCGGGCAGCTGACGGTGGGGCAGAAGGTCCGGCTGACCTATCCGCAGTCCGGCAGCCGCCCGCCGTACGGCGACGAAGAGATCGCGGTCGCTTCCGGGGACTCACCGTTCTCCCTGCGGACCGACCCGAAGACCGACAGCCGGGTCGTCGCCCTCCCGCAGGGCGCGGGGCAGGCGATGGTGCTCGCCCAGTCGCTCGGCCCGACGAAACGCACCCTGAACGAGCTTTCGGTCGTCCTGTTCCTGATCGGCGGCGCCGGGATCCTGGTCGCCGCGGCCGCGGGAACGGCCGTCGCGAGAGCCGGGCTGAGGCCGGTCGACCGGCTGACGTCGGCGGCGGAACGCGTCGCCACCACGGGCGACCTGCGGCCGATCCCGGTGAGCGGCGACGACGAACTCGCCCGCCTGACCCAGAGTTTCAACACGATGCTGGGCACGGTCGCCGAATCGCAAGAACGGCAACGACAGCTCGTCGCGGACGCCGGACACGAACTCCGCACTCCGCTGACCTCGTTGCGCACGAACCTGGAGCTCCTGCTGTCCGCGAGCAGGCCGGGCGCGCGGACGCTGTCCGACGAGGACCGCAGCGACATCGAGGCCGACATCCGCGGCCAGCTCGACGAGCTGACCCAGCTGATCGGCGACCTCGTCGAGCTCGCGCGCCAGGACGAGCCGCGGATCGAACACGAGCGGGTCGAGATGGTCGACGTCGTCGAGCGCGCGCTGGACCGGGCACGCCGCCGCGCGGGCGAGATCGAATTCGACGTCTCGCTGCAGCCGTGGGTGCTGACCGGCGACACCAGCGCGCTGGAACGCGCGGTGCTGAACCTGCTGGACAACGCGGTGAAGTTCTCGCCGGAAGGGTCGACGGTCGGGGTCCGGCTGTACCCGGTCGGCGACGGCACGGCGGTGCTCGAAGTCGAGGACTCCGGGCCGGGCATCGCCGACGAGGATCTGCCGAAGGTGTTCGACCGCTTCTATCGCTCATCCGAGGCGCGGACGCTGCCCGGTTCCGGGCTCGGCCTCGCCATCGTCCAGCACGCGGCGCAGCGGCACGGCGGCGACGTCTACGCGGGCCGCGCGGCCACCGGCGGCGCGCTGATGACCTTGCGGCTCCCGGGAGCCCCGGCCTGATGGGTGACTACGACAAGGGTCTCGAGCTGCTTCGGCTGCTCGGCGGCGTCGAGAACCCCGCCGTGCTGAAGCTGTTCGACGCCGTCGGGGCGACGGACTACGGCAGGGAAGCGGTGGCCTTCGTCTACGGCGGGGTCTACCAGCGGCCGGGGCTTTCGCTGGCACAGCGGCAATTGGTGACCGTCGCCGCGCTGGAGGCCCTGGGCTACGCGGAGGCGCAGCTTCGGTTCCATCGCGACGCCGTGTCGAACGTCGGTGGTGACCTGGCGCAGGACGACGAAACGACCGGGCGGCTCAAGCGGATCGCGGTGTACACGGCGAAGGGCGGCGTGGCGCCGGAACTGGCCGACGTCCTCCAGGAAGCGAAGGACGCGGGGGAGCTCCGGGAGGCTGTCGAGGCGATCCTGCATCTCGCCGTCTACGTGGGCTTCCCCGCCGCGCTCAACGCGCTCGCCATTACTCTGACGGGTGATGAGCACCGAGAACGCGCCTGAGCCGCCGCCCCGCCGTCTGCTGTGGACACTGCTGGTGGCCGCGGTGCTGCTGGCCGCCGACCAGCTGACCAAATGGTGGGCCGTCGACGCCCTCACCGATCACGCGCCGATCCCGGTGATCGGCGATTTCATCCGGTTCAGGCTGCTCTACAACCCGGGCGCGGCGTTCTCGCTGGGCGCGAACTCCACCTGGATCTTCGCGATCCTGGCCGCGGCCGCGGTGGTCGCGCTGCTGTGGATCTCCCGAAAGGTCCGTTCGGCGGGCTGGGCGATCTCGCTCGGGCTGCTGCTCGGGGGCGCGACGACGCATCTGGGCGACCGCCTGTTCCGCGAGCCCGGCTTCGCGCGCGGCCATGTGGTCGACTTCATCGACTACAACGGCTGGTTCGTCGGGAACGTCGCCGACATCGCGCTGTTCTTCGGCGCCGTCTCGCTTTTCGTGCTGAGCTTCCGCGGCGTCCCGATCGACGGCGTCAAGGAGACGGCGGAGGACTGACGAGGCAGAACTCGTTCCCTTCGGGATCCGCGAGCACGACCAATCCCTCTTCAGGGTGCGCGAGGACACGCGCGCCCAAGGCGACGAGCCGTTCGACGCTGTCTCCGGTCAGGTCCAGATGTACGCGGTTCTTGACGACCTTCGGTTCCGGCACCAGGTTGAAGAAGAGCCGGGGCCCCGACGCCGCTTCGACCAGCACCGAAGGATCGTCTTCGGGACCGGAAAACCCCAGGGAACGAAGGCGATCAAGCTCCTCTTCGGCATAGGGTGCGACTTCGTAGCCGTCGAGCGCGGCCGCCCAGAAGCGGGCGAGCGAAGCCGGATGCCGGCAGTCGAAGACGACGTCGCGAAGCCTGGCCATGGCCACATCGTGGCAGGCAACTCGGCGGGCCGCGCCATGTTTGATCGTGTAGGATTTTGTGTAGTTGATCCAGTGTAGTCATCGGAGGCTTCGTGCTCGCGCGGCAACGACAGGCGGTGATCCTCGAGGAGGCGCGCCGGACCGGGGCGGTCCGGGTCAGCGATCTCGTCGCGAGGCTCGGCGTTTCCGATATGACGGTGCGCCGCGACCTCGACGTGCTCGCGAGCCGTGGCCTGGTCGAGAAGGTCTACGGCGGCGCCACCTCCATCGTCGGCAAGAGCACCGACGAACCCGGTTTCGAGGCGAAATCCGTGCGCCAGCGCGCGCAGAAGGAGGCCATCGCCGCCCTCGCGGCCGGGCTGGTCCGGCCGGGCACCGCGATCGGCATCTCCGCGGGCACCACCACTTGGACGCTGGCCAGGGCGCTCGACGAGGTCCCCGGCCTGACGATCGTCACGAACTCCATCCAGGTCGCCGACGTGCTGCGCGGCGCGAACCAGCCGGATCGCACGGTCGTCCTCACCGGCGGTGTCCGCACCCCGTCGGACGCGCTGGTCGGCCCGGTCGCCGTGCAGAGCCTGCGGTCGCTGCACCTGGACGTCGTCTTCCTCGGCGTGCACGGGATGGCCGACGGCCCCGGGTTCACCACACCGAACCTCACCGAATCCGAGACCGACCGCGCGCTGGTCGAAGCGGGCCGCAAGCTGGTCGTGCTGGCCGACCACACCAAATGGGGCATCGTCGGGATCTCCACCATCGCCGGGCTCGAAGAGGCCGACGTCGTCGTCTCGGACGACGGTTTGTCCGACAACGCAAGGGAAACGCTCACCGAGCAGGCGGGTGAGCTGATGATCGCCGAAACGGCGGAGACGGCTGAGGCTGAAGAAGCGTGAAGCGCACGGTTAGGCACCTGGCCGACGGCCGGGAGATCATCTATTTCGACGCTCCGGGCGCGCCCGAACGCACCGCCGAGGACACGCGTGACCTGCCCCAGGTCGCGGCGGCGTCGGAGATCCGGCGCGATCCGCTGACCGGCGAATGGGTCGCGATGGCCGCGCACCGGCAGACGCGCACCTACAAACCGCCCGCCGACCTGTGTCCGTTGTGCCCCTCGAAACCCGGGAAGCCGAGCGAGATCCCGGAGGCGGACTACGACGTCGCCGTGTTCGAGAACAGGTTCCCTTCCTTCGCCCGCAACGTCCTCGGTGACTCGTCCACAGTGGACGGAGCGGGGCTGGTGCCGGTCGCGCCGGGCGTCGGGCGCTGCGAGGTCGTCTGCTTCACCAGCGACCACGACGGTTCTTTCGCCGGGCTCACGGCGAAACAGGTCCGCGCGGTCGTCGACGCCTGGGCCGACCGCACCGCCGAACTGTCCGCGATGGACGGTGTCGAGCAGGTCTTCCCGTTCGAGAACCGCGGCGAAGAGATCGGCGTGACCCTGCACCATCCGCACGGTCAGATCTACGGATACCCGTTCGTCACGCCGAAGACCGAGCGCCTGCTGGAGGTCGCCCGCGCCTACGAGGCCGAGCACGGCCGTCCGGTGATGGGGGACGTCCTGGCCGCCGAGCGGGCGTCCGGGGAGCGGGTCGTGGTCGCCGGCGAGCACTGGACGGCGTTCGTGCCGCCCGCCGCGCGCTGGCCCGTGCAGGTCCAGATCGTGCCGCATCGGCAGGTGCCCGACATCCCCGCGCTTTCGGACGCCGAGCGTGACGACTTCGCCGACGTCTACCTCGAAGTCCTTCGCCGCTGCGACGGGCTGTACGACCGGCCGCTGCCCTACATCGCGGCCTGGAACCAGGCGCCCGCCAAACGCGACCGCGAACTCGGCTGGCTGTACCTGGAGGTGTTCTCGGTGCTGCGGTCCAAGGACAAGCTGAAGTACCTGGCGGGTTCGGAGTCCGGGATGGCCGTGTGGATCAACGACGCCACCCCCGAGCAGATCGCGGACAGGCTGCGCGCCACCCGCTGACAGGGCCATACTCATGTGCGATGCACAGCTTTGGCTCAGGAACTTCTCAGGACCATCCCGCAAGGTGAAGACATGACCGAGAACGACGCCGAGAAGGCGCGGCCCGCCGGCGATCGGCCGGACGCGGAGCAGAGCGCTGCCTGGGCGGCTCAGCCCGCGCCGCAGCAGCCTGACGCGACCGGCCTCGGCGGCCATGCCACTCCCCACACCGGAGCGCAGCAGGCCTACACCCCGGAGCAGCAGTACAACCCGTGGTCGCCCCAGGCCCAGCAGACCCAGGCCCAGCAGACCCAGACGCAGGAGCACGCGTCGCAGGGTCCGTACACGCAGAGCCAGCAGATCCCCGGCCAGCAGACGCCGTTCACCCAGCCGGGTCCGTCGGTCTACGCGGTCCCGCAGCAGCGCCAGGCGCAGAAGTCCACCTCGGGCAAGCTGCTCGCCGGTGTCGCGGCGATCGCGCTCGTGGTCGGCGGGGTCGCGGGCGGCACGGTCGGCTACCTGACCGGTGACGGGTCCGGCGGTTCCGCCGTGAACGCGCTCGACGCGCCGAAGCCCGCCCAGCAGACGGGCAACCTGCCCGCCGGTTCGGTCGAATCCGTGGCGCAGAAGCTGTCGCCGAGCGTGGTCGAGCTGCAGGTGTCCGGCCGGTCGGGGGCGGGCGAGGGCTCCGGTTTCGTGCTCAGCACCGACGGTTACGTGCTCACCAACAACCACGTCGTCGAGGTCGCCGCCGGAGGCGGGCAGATCCAGGCGGTGTTCCAGGACGGCAAGAAGGGGACGGCGACCGTCGTCGGCCGCGACCCCACGACGGATATCGCCGTGGTGAAGGTCAGCGGCGTCAGCGGCCTGACCCCGGTGGAGCTCGGCCGGTCCGACGACCTGCGGGTCGGGCAGCCGGTGGTCGCCATCGGTTCGCCGTTCGAGCTGACCGGCACGGTCACCTCAGGCATCGTCAGCGCGCTGAACCGGCCGGTGAGCGCCGGCGGCAACGGCGACCAGACCACGGTGATGTCGGCGGTGCAGACCGACGCGGCGATCAACCCCGGCAACTCCGGCGGCCCGCTCGCGAACATGGCCGGCCAGGTCATCGGCATCAACTCGGCGATCTACAGCCCGAAGTCCGCGCAGGGCCAGGGCGGCGAGAGCGGCGGCAACGTCGGCATCGGTTTCGCGATCCCGATCGACCAGGCGCGCCGCACGGCCGACGACATCATCAACACCGGCCAGGCGACGCAGACCTTCATCGGCGCGCGAGTGCAGACGGCGCCGACGGGCGGAGCGCAGCTCGGTGAGATCACGCCGGGCAGCCCCGCGGAGAAGGCGGGCCTCAAATCCGGCGACGTCGTGACGAAGCTGGACGACCGGACGATCCCCAACGCGGACGCGCTCGTCGCCGAGATCCGCACCAGGGCGCCGAACGACAAGGTGAAGTTCACCCTCAGCGGGGACAAGGTCATCGAGGTGACCCTCGGCGGCCAGCCCGTCACCCCGAACTAGAGACGCTCGGCCGCCGTGCGCGGCCGAGACCAGCTCCGGCTCGAACCCCCAGCGGGCCGGACCACGGAGACCACGCGCGACCGGCTGCCAATCCCGGTCGCGCGTGGTCCCTTTTGTCTCGTGAGTGGTAAGGACGGTTCTAACCGTCCTTACCACTCACGAGGCCGTCGCCAGAGCACGGCCACGAGCACACCGGCCCACACGACGGCGAGGGTGAGCAGCAGGCCGGTGACGGTGTCGGCGTCGTGCAGGCCCGGGTTCCGCGCACCGCCGAAAGGCCGCCACAGCAACGGGAACGCGAGCAGCGTCAGGACACCGGTGAGCACCGCGCCCGCCTTGACCGGCGTCTTCCAGCGGTCCGGGAGGAATCTGCTCAGCGCGAGGCCAACGGCGCCGACCAGCGGCGCGACCAGCAGGTCGTGGACCAGCGGACCGCCGGCGAGCCAGCCGAGCGTCCCGAAGACGTCCGGGCGCAGCGAGAACGCGTACTCGGAGAACAGCACCGCGCCCCACGTGAGCGCGGCGAGGCCGGGCAGGAACAGCAGCAACCGCAACGTCTTCACAGCGTCTCCAAGCGGGTGACCCATTTCGTCTGCAGGACGCCGGGCCGGTTCGGGGCGATGATCCGGCACGGGAAACCGTGATCGGCATTGAGGACCTCACCGTCGAGTTCCAGTGCCAGCAGGGTGAGTTCGTCCGCGGTGTGCTCGCCAGGCAGCTCGCTGATCCCGTACGGCCCCGCCTTCTCCAGCGAGAACACGCGGACCGGGGTGCCCGGCGTGCTTCCGGCGTGCCGCAACAGGTCCGGCAGGGAGACACCGCTCCAGTGCGCGGATTCGCTCCAGCCCTCGACGCACGCGATCGGCAGTTCGGCCGAAGTCCTCGGCAGGGCGCGAAGCTGCTCCAGTGAATAGGTTCTCGTGCCGCTCGGGGTCACCACCGTGAGCCGCCAGTTCGGGTCTTTCGCCGCGTCCAGGACACCGGCGGCTTCGGCGGTCCGGTTCACCGGAAGGCCCTTACCGCTGCGCCACGAAAGGCCGGAAACCGTGCGCAGCAACGGAACCGTCGCACCGGCCGTCGCCACGACGGCGACTCCCGCGGCCAGCCAGGTCGTGCGGAGAAAGGCGCGCCGCGAGGGTTCGGGCTTCGTCGTCAGCGAGCGGCGGACGATGGGGAGTTTCACCGCGATGTGCACCAGGATCGAGCCGATCGCCACCCACGCGACCGCGTAGTGCAGCTGCGGGAAGTAGAAGTTCCACGGATAGTTCTGCGCGACGTTGAACAAGCCGGTGACGAGTTCGAAGAACGCGGCCGCGGAGAGCACGAGGATCGACAGGCGTTCGAGCGCGTGCGGCAGGGAACGGATCACCGGCCGCTCGAAGAGTTTCGGGTAGACACTCCAGAGTTTGGCCAGCAGCAAGGGAATCGACGCGATCCCGGAGAGCACGTGCGTGCCCTGGGTGACCCGGTACAGCCAGACCGGACGGCTCGGCCAGCCGAACCACGACGGCGGATGCTGGATGAGATGGCTGATGAGGCCGGTGACGAAGCACAGCGTGAACGTGACGGCGAGGGCGAGCCCGATCCGGGAGGTCACGCGCTCCGAAGGGGTGTTCATGCTTTCTCCAGGCAGGCGAACCAGCGGTGGCCGTGGCTGGTGGACCAGGCGACGCGGAACGCGGCGCGGGCGGCGAGGTCCGCGATCGCCTCGACACCGACCCACGCCCAGGTGAACCAGGCGCCGTTGTCGGGGCGCAGCCGGACCCGGTCCTGGCGGAGGCCGCGGCCGGGCGGGTCGAGTTCGACGAGCACGGTCCCGCTGTCGGTGATCAGTTCCGCCATCCGCGTCAGTAGCCGGTGCGGATCGCCGCCGATGCCGATGTTCCCGTCGGCGAGCAGGACATGCCGCCACCGTCCTTCGCCGGGGAGCCGGTCGAAGACGTCGCGGTGGAGCGCGGCGGCGCCCCGGTCGTGGGTGAGCCGTACGGCGGTGGCGGAGATGTCGACGCCGAGCGAGGCGACGCCGCGTTCGGACAGTGCGGCGGTGAGCCTGCCGGGGCCACAGCCGACGTCGAGGGTCGGGCCGTCGCAGGCGGCGAGGAGCACCTCGTCGCCTTCGCAGGGGATGGCCGTCCAGCGGTCCACCGGCAGGTCGACGCGTTCGCCGGTCGCCAGTTCCAGCCAGCAGCGGTGGCCGAGCAGGCCGCGGTCGAAGGCGGTCACCGGACTTCGGCCACCGCTCGGGCGAACCGGCCGTGTGGTGCCGCGGCGGCGACGCGGCGCGCGTCCGCGATCGTGTCCACATCGGACAGTGTGGGCAGAGTGCCGGGGTGCAGTCCGATATCGGTCAGCGCGCGCAGGGTCTGCCGTCCGGTGTCGTCGCGCGACATCGGGACCCCGGCGAGCGCCTTGGCGTACGACGGGTCCTTGAGTCCCAGTGCCCACCAGCCGCCGTCTTCGGCGAGGCCGAGGACGGAATCCCCGGGCCTGTCCGCGGCGTCGGCAAGGAGTTCCGGGGTGACCTGCGGGGTGTCCATCCCGATCTGCAGCACCGGCTCCCCGGGGCGAGGGGCGTCGGCGTGGGCGTTGACGAGCCGGATGTCGAAACCTTCACCGCGTTGGGGGATCACCTCCGTTTTTCGGAGTACCGCGGCGATTTCCGCGCCACGGGCGGACTTGCCGTGTTCGCCGGTCATGGCGACGACCACGCGTGCGTCCGGGGTCCGGAGGGCGGCGTCGAGGGTGTCGAGCAGGGAGGCGGCCGCGATCTCGGCGGCCTGTTCCGGTGTCGCGAGTGGGCAGAGCCGCGTCTTCGCGAAACCGGGAACGGGCGTCTTGGCGACGATCAGCAGGCAGAAGGTCATCGGCTCAGCACCCGCCCGAAATCCCGTGCGGCACGGAGGGTTCCGCGCAGCGAACCGGACACCTTCGACTTCGTGCCTTTCGCGCGTTCGCCGTAGGACACGTCGAACTCGGTGACTCGCCAGCCCACGCGCCTCGCCTTGATCAGCAGTTCGAGCGGGTAGCCGAAGGCGCGATCGGTGACGCCGAGATCGAGGAGCGCCTGTCGTCGAGCGGCCCGCAGCGGCGCGATGTCCCGGACCGGCAATCCCTTGTGCCGCAACAGCGACGAGATCAACGCGTTCCCGGCTCTCGCGTGCCACGGCCAGACACCAGGCCCGGTCGGCACCCGCCTTCCGACCGCCAGATCCGCGTCCGCGAGGCCTCGGACGAGCATCGGGAGTTCGGCGAGATCGAGAGAACCGTCGGCGTCGGCGAAGCAGACGACGTCCGCCGTCGCCGCTTCCAGCCCGGTGTGCACCGCGGCGCCGTAGCCGCGCCGGGGTTCGTGGACGACCTTCGCCCCGAGCCCGCCCGCGATCTCGGCGGAACCGTCCGTGGAGCCGTTGTCGACCACGATCGCCCGATACCGTTCGGGCAGCGCCGCCAGTACGCCGGGCAGGGCGCCGGCCTCGTCGAGACAGGGGAGCACGACGTCAACCTGGTCATCGTTCACGCGAAGTACGCTAAGTCCGGGATGGACGGACGAAAACCCTTGCCGTGCTTACCGAATCATGACGTCGGCGAAGTTCTTACCGAGTTCTGACGGATTCCGCGTCCGGCCCGCCGGGTGGCCGGGACGGGGCTAAGGTGCCCGTCACGGTTTCGCGATCCGCCTGGCCACGAACGCCCCGGCGAGCGCGACCAGCGCGGCCCCGGCGATCCACGGCCACACCGGCACGGTGTCGTCCGCCACCGCGGTTTCGCTCCGCACCTTCGGGACCGCGGCCGTACCAGGGCCCGCCGTGGTGAGCGTGAACGGGACGGAACCCGACACGGGGTGGCCGTCCGCGGACACCACGCGGTACTTCACCGTGTAGACGCCGGCGGCGCCCAGCGGCCGAAGAGGCGCGGACAACTTCTCCCCGGTGACCACGGGCGGTCCGCCTTCCCAGTGCGACGTTCCGTCCGGGCCGAGAACGGCCAGTTCGGTGAAACCGCGGTCGAGCGGCTCGTTGAACACCAAGGTTACGACGGCGGGCGCGGAATCGAGCGAGGCTTCCTTCGCCGGATCACTCGAGACGAGAACGCTGTGCGCCATGGCGGGCTGGGCGCAGGCGAGTGCCATGAACAGCACCGCGATGGCCAGCGCGGCTCCGCGCGGCGCGTTTCGCACCGATGGCGGGAAAAGCGACATGGTTGTTCCTCGCAATCGCGTCGGGGACGCCCATCGTGGGCGACGGAATGGTCGGACGCGTTGCGGTGGAGAGGGTTCGTGCGACAACCGTGTTAACGAAAACTCACCGCTCCTGGCGGAAAAGCACTCGGAAACGGCCGGGCTTCACTCGTTCGGCCGCACGGGCCGGGCATTCGGCGGAGGAATTCACAGCCGGACGGAGTCATCGGGCCGGGTTCCTTTACCTGGGCTTCATGTGACGATCATGCCAGGTAACGCGGCAGCTGGTTTTCTTCTCGCCCATCGAACCGTTCCCCTTTTCTCCTTCGTAGGAGAGGACTTCTTCGTGGCTTTGCGAGCTATCGTCCCGCGCCGGGATCAGCTGATCGCGGCGAGCCTCACCGGCGCGGTCGTGATCGTCGTCGGATACGCGTCGGGTCTCGGGCTGAAACCCGGGACGGCGGCGGAAAGCCCGCCACCGGTGATCGCCCAGCCCGCGCCGTCCGCTCCGTCGCCGGTGCCGGACGGGAAGCCGCCGCCTCCCGCGCCCATTCCTTCCCTGCCGGCGGTTCCGGTCACCGACGTCCCCGCCCCGGTGGCGCCGCCCGGGCCCGGTGGCGGTGTCGAGGTCAGCCCTTCGGCGCCGCCGCCGGAACCCGCGCCGCCGACGCATCCGCATCCGGATCCGCCGACCACTCCGCCGCCACCGCCCGAGGAACTTCCGAGCTGTCAACCCGGTGCGGTGCAACAGGTTCTGGACAAGGTCGCCGCGCTTCCGCTGCTCGGCGGAGTCACCGGAGGCCTCGGGGTGACGGGGGCGGACGGGCTCGGCGCGACACTGCTCGGATACTGCCGCGCGGACGACGGCACGGTCGTCCTCGAAACCGTCCCCGTTCCGGCCCGGTGAACCATGGTCAAGACCTGGTACGTACTCGCCCGCTGCGTGGACTACTTCGGCATGACCCTGTTCACGGGCGGCCTGTTCTTCCTCGCGTTCCTGTGGCCGGACGGCGCCGGGCACGGCCGGGCCCGCAAGGTCGTCGGAACCGGATGGCTGCTCGGTTTCGCCGGTACCGTCGCGGGTCTCGGTCTGCAGGGCGCATGGGCGGCACAACGTCCGGCCGCCGACCTGTTCGACTGGGACCTGCTCGGGCAAGTGCTCGACACCCAGTTCGGGCGCGTCTGGTTCGCGAAGGCGCTTCTGTGGCTGCTGGCGGGTGTCGTCCTCGCCGACCTGATGCAGCGCGGCCGGAACGCGGCGACGTCGACCGCCTGGCGGGTCGGAGCGGGCGTCGTGACACTCGGGCTGCTGCGCACGACGGGGTTGACCGGGCACGCTGTCGAGAGCGGGAGACCTTTGCTCACCCAGGTCGCGGACCTCGTGCATCTGGCCGGGATCTGCGCCTGGATCGGGGGACTGGCCGTCCTGTTGTTCGGCGTGCTGTCCCGGCGTGAGCCCGGTGAACTCGCCGCCGTCGTACCGCGCTATTCCCGGCTGGCCATGGTTTCCGTCTTCGCCGTCGTCGTGGCCGGTGCCGTGCTGGCGTGGCAGACGGTCGGCGGCTGGGATCGGCTGTCCACAACGGACTACGGGCGCACGCTCGTGGTCAAGCTGCTCGTCCTCGCGGTCGTCCTCGTGATCGCGCAGGGCAGCAAGAGCTGGGTCTCCCGGCGCCTGGATTTCGCGGTGGTCCTGCGCGGGGACGCCGCCACCGTCCGCCCCTTCGTCCATTCCGTCGCCGCCGAGACCGCGCTCGTCATCGTGGTCCTCGTCGCGGCGAGCCTTCTCGTCACGGCCAGCCCCGGCCGGTGACCGTCCAACCGAAAGGAGTGTCCTCAATGGACAACCAGGAGACCGGGAACCCCACGGCCGAAGCGCCGCCGCCGGTGCCCGCCCGGCGCATCTGGCCGGTGGCGGTGGCGATCCTCGCCCTGGGTGTCGCGCTGTTCAGCCTCGCCACCCTGCGAGGCGGGCAGCAGGCGGACACCGCCCAGAGCGCCGACGTCGACCTTGCCGCGCTGTCGAAGCAGGGGCCGCTGGCGGTTCCGCTGTACCAGGAGATCGCCAAGGAGAAGGCGGCGGCACCGACGGCGGCCAAAACCGTCGAGATCATGGGATACAAGTACAGTCCGGCGAGCCTTTCCGTCGCCGTCGGCGACACGGTGACGTGGACGAACCACGACACCGCGCCGCACAACGTCGTCATCACCGACGGCCCGGAGAAGTTCACCTCGCCCACGTTGCAACAGGGACAGACCTTCAGCCACACCTTCACGAAGGCCGGGAACTACTCCTACTACTGCTCGGTGCACCCGGATATGAAGGCCGCGGTCAAGGTGGAGGGCTCGGGTACGCCTACGTCGCCGCCGACCAGCGTCCCGCCGACCTCGACGCCGACGTCGAGCCCGCCGCACACGATGCCGCCCACCACCCCGGGTGGCGGGTCCTGCGTCCCGAAGGGGGTGCTGCAGCCGATCATCGACCACGTCAAGGCGGCGCATCTGCAGACCTCGCCGGGGCAGCAGGTGCAGGACATCCTGAACCTCGACCAGTACATCAAGACCCATACGGTGTGGCTGGAAACCGTCCTCGCCCCGGTGCTGGACGGATCGGCCGACAAGGTCGTCGCCGACACGCTCGCCCCGATCGTCGCGCATCTCAAATCCGCGCATCTGGAGACGTCACCCGGTCAGCAGGTGGCCGATCTGCTGAACCTCGACCAGTACATCAAAACGCATACGGTGTGGCTCGAAACCGTGCTCACCCCGTTGCTGAACCAGGCGAGCTGCTAGCCGGGGCCCGGCCGGTAAGCGGCCGGCCGGGCCCTTCGCCAGTATCCACGTTCCCCAGTACGGAGACGAGCGATGTCCGACACCGAACTCCTGCCCGCCCCGGCCCAGGCCGGCCACACGCTCCGCCCGGATCGTTGCGTCGTCGAGCCGTCGTTCAGATTCCTGCGTTTCCCCTTGGCTCGCGCCAGGTTCACCGCGACCGCGGGATACCTGGACGTCTCGGAGGATCCCGCGCTCTTCGTCGAACTGGACGTCCCTTCGCTGCGCACCTATCCGTGGCCGTTGAAGCACTTGATCCGGCACGACACTCGCGTAGTGACGTTCACCTCCGGCGAGCTCGTCGTCGACGGGCGGCGAGTGCGGATCGACGGGTGGATCGGGAACCGCGGGCTCGTGCTGTCGGGCGAGCTGCGTCCGGTCGACGAAGAAGGGATCGTCTTGTGGGCCAAGGGAATCCTGCCCCGGCCGCGTCGCGCGCCCTGGTACGTCCGGCGCGTCCACGTCGAGATCGCTATCGAGTTCGTCCGATGAAGCGGCTCGCCGCCCTCGTCCTGACGGCGTTCTTCCTCGTCCTGCAAGCCATCTGCGTCGCGCCACCGGCGAACGCGGCCACGCATCAGGTGATGATGCAGGACTACGCCTACGGACCGGCGGCGCTGACCGTGCGGGCCGGGGACACCGTCACCTGGATGCAGCACGATCAGGCGCCCCACGACGTCGTCACGACGAGCGCACCGGTCGCTTTCCGCAGTCCGCAGCTTTCGGCGGGCCAGAGCTGGAGCTACACCTTCACGAAGCCGGGCACGTACTCCTACTACTGTTCGGTGCATCCGGACATGCGCGCGACGGTCACCGTGCTCGCCGCGGAAACGCCCGCGAAGCAGCCGTCTCCCACGCCGCCGAAACAGACCACGACTCGTCCGGCGACGTCTTCGGCGCCCACGTCTCCGACGAGCAGCGCGGCCCCGGCTCCGGCTCCGGTGGTCCCCGAGAGCTCGGCGCCCGCCCCGCCGGTCACCCAAGAAGCGGCGGCCACGGGACCGTCGCTCGACCCGATGTTGCTGGTCGCCGGGGTCGTCACCGGGGTGGCGGTGCTGTGCCTGCTCCTGGTCGGGTCGCGGCCGGGCGGGTGAGGGAAGGTCTTACCGAGTTCTGACGGACGGCGCCGACGCGTCGTTTCGCGCCGGGAACGCGGTTACGGTGCCGGTGATGTCCACTGTCACCGCCCCTTCCCGCACCGGTCGCCGGGCCGATCTGATCGCCGTCGGGCTGGCGATGCTCGTGGTCGCCGCCGCGATCGGCGTCGGCCTCCACTACAACCGGCCCGGTTCCGGCGTGGTGATCTACGCGTTCGCGCCGCCGCTGTTCGGCTTGTGGCTGCCGCATGTGGGGCCGGGTTCGGTCGCCGCCGTCGTGCTCGCGCTCCTCGTCGTCACCAAAGGTCCCTTGCTCGCCGCGCGGCTGCGGTGGCGTCCGCTGCTCGCCCTCGGCTACGTGACCGCGCTGGCGTGGACGTTCTCGCTGGCGATGATCGACGGCTGGGCGCGCGGTTTCACCGGCAGGCTCACCACGGAACACGAGTACCTGCACGAGGTCCCCGGGATCACCGACATCCCGGAGATGCTGGCCGGATTCTCCTCGCGCATCCTGGACTTCCAGCCGGACTCGTGGACGACGCACGTCTCCGGGCATCCGCCGGGCGCGACGCTCGTCTTCGTCTGGCTCGACAGGCTCGGCCTCCAGGGCGGCGCGTGGGCGTCGACGGTCGTCGTGCTCGTCGGTTGCCTGGCGGTGGTCGCGGTCCCGGTGACGCTCGCCGCGCTGGGCAGGGAGGACGCCGCGAGGACGGTCCTGCCGTTCGCGGTGCTCACTCCGGGTGCGATCTGGATCGGGGTGTCCGCGGACGGGCTCTTCGCCGGGGTCACGGCGACCGGGATCGCGCTGCTGGCGCTGGCCACGCGGCGGCGGATCCTCGCACTCCCCGGCGGTCTGCTGCTCGGGTTCGGGCTCTTCCTTTCGTACGGTCTCGTTCTGCTGGCCGTGATCGTGCTTGCCGTCGTCGTACTGACCCGCGAATGGCGGATCCTGCTCCTCGCCACGGCGGGTGTGGCCGTGGTCGTCGTGGCCTTCGCGCTGACGGGCTTCTGGTGGCTCGACGGCTATCACCTGGTGGTGGAGCGCTACTACCAGGGAATCGCGACGCTGCGCCCGTACTCCTACTGGGTGTGGGCGGATATCGCGGCGGTGCTCATCGCGATCGGGCCCGCCGTGATCGCCGGGACGCGACGGGCGGGCGCGGATTTCCTCGCCGAGCCGAAACGGTCGTTCCGCGAGCCGGTCACCCTGATCGTGCTGGCCGCGGCGCTGACGATCGCTTTCGCCGACCTGTCCGGCCTGTCGAAGGCGGAGGTCGAACGCATCTGGCTACCGTTCGAGGTGTGGCTGCTGCCCGCGGTGGCGCTGCTGCCGTCGAAGGGGCGGCGGTGGTGGCTCGCCGCGTCCGCGGCCACGGCGCTGGTGGTGAACCACCTGGTGCTGACGAGTTGGTGAGGTGGATGGCATGACAGAACAGGGGCGGGTGCTCGTCGTCGACGACGACGAGACCGTGCGGGACGTCGTCCGGCGGTATCTGGAGGTCGCGGGCTTCGAGGTCGACGTCGCCGGCGACGGCACCGAAGGGCTGCGGCTGTTCTCCACGACCGGGCCGGATCTCGTGGTCCTCGACGTCATGATGCCCGGGCTCAACGGGCTCGAGGTGTGCCGCCGCCTGCGGCAGGTGAGCCAGGTGCCGGTCGTGATGCTGACCGCGCTCGGCGAGGAGGAGAACCGCATCGCCGGGCTCCAGCTCGGCGCCGACGACTACGTCACGAAACCGTTCAGCCCCAAGGAACTCGCGTTGCGGGTGGCGTCGGTGCTGCGCAGGGCGCGGATGCCGCGGCCCGAACCGGCGGCGCGCGTGATCACCGACGGCGACCTCGCGTTGCAGATGTCGGCCCGCCAGGCGGCCCTCGGCGGTGTGGAACTTCCCCTGACGAGCCGGGAATTCGATCTGCTCGCGTTCTTCCTCACCCATCCCGGGGTGGCGTTCTCCCGCGCCGATCTGCTGGAGAAGGTCTGGGGCTGGGACTTCGGCGACCAGTCCACCGTGACCGTCCACGTCAGACGGTTGCGGGAGAAGATCGAGAAGAACCCGGCGAAACCCGTCCGCGTCGCCACCGTCTGGGGCGTCGGCTACCGGTACGACCCGGTGCGGCGATGATCGGCTCCGGGGAGTCGCTCGGCGAGATGCTGGCGCACGCCTGGCATATCCTGCCGTTCGCGCTGATGTTCGCGTTGCCGGTGGTGCTGCTCGGCGGGCTGGCCCTGTACCTGCTCCGGCACGGTTCGCTGGCCAGCACGATGACGATCCTCGTGCTGATCCCGGTGTTCGCGACGCTGATCGCGGTGCTCGGGATCAGCGGGTTCATGTTCACCCCGGCGCTGACCACGATGACACTGGTCTGCGTCCTGGTCGCGCTCGTGACCGTGCCGGCGGCGCTCGTGCTCGGCCGCGCGATCGCGCGCCGCAGCGTGTGGGAACGGGAAGCGCGGGAACGGGAGCGCGCGGCCGAGGCGTCGCGGCGCGAACTGGTCGCGTGGATCAGTCACGACCTGCGGAGCCCGCTGGCGGGGATCCAGGCGATGGCCGAGGCCGTCGCGGACGGCGTCGTCGCCGACCCGATCGAGGTCACCGGCTACGCGCGGCGGATCAGCGGTGAGACCACGCGGCTGTCGGGCATGGTCGGCGATCTGTTCGAGCTTTCGCGGATCACCGCGGGCGCGCTGCAGCTGACCATGGCCGCGGTGCCGCTGCGCGACGTCGTGAGCGACGCCGTCGCCGCGCAGGCGCCGCTCGCCGACCAGAAACGCGTACGGATGATCGAATACGCCACCGTGTGGCCGGTCGTTTCCGGCAGCGACCCGGAACTGGCGCGGATCGTGCGCAACCTGGTGTCCAACGCCGTGCGGCACACCCCGCCGGACGGGACGGTCGCCGTCCAGATCGGCATCGAAGGCGGAGAGGCGCTGCTCGCGGTTTCCGACGGCTGCGGCGGGATCCCCGACGACGAAATCGGCCGCGTCTTCGACGTCGCGTTCCGCGGGACGCGGGCGCGGACACCCGAACGCGGCGGGCTGGCGAGCGGCGGCGGGCTCGGCCTCGCGATCGCGAAAGGCCTCGTCGAAGCCCATCACGGCCGCATCGGTGTCCAGAACCACGGGCCCGGCTGCCGGTTCGAGGTCCGGCTTCCGCTCGCCATGTCCTGACGTGTCAGCGGCGTGTCACCGCGGTGTCAGCGCGGGCCGCGATCGTTGCCGCCATGACGACTTCAGCGAAACGATTCTTCCGGCGGGCCGGGATCACCGCGGTGGCCGCCGCACTGCTGGCCGGGGTGGCACCCGGCGTTGCCGCCGCGGACAACGGACGGGACCGGCCGGATCTGCGGGCGATGGTCGAGGAGATCGCCGCCTCCGGTTTCGCCGGCGCGCAGCTGCGGGTGCACGACACGAAAGGCGACTGGACCGGCAGCGCCGGGGTGCGCGAGCTGGGCTCGGCGGCCAAACCGCCGGCCAACGGACGGTTCCGGGTCGGCAGCAACACCAAGACCTTCGTGTCCACCGTCGTGCTGCAGCTGGTGGGGGAGGGCAAGGTCGGCCTGGACGCGCCGGTGGCCGGTTACCTGCCCGAGTTCGGCCTCGACCGGCGGATCACGGTGCGGATGTTGCTGCAGCACACCAGCGGCCTGTTCGACTACACCGGCGCGATGCTGCCCGACGGCACGATCGTGCCGGGAATCCCCTTGACCGGTAAGGAATTCCTGGACAACCGGTATCACACCTACCGGCCGGAGGAGCTGGTGCGCTTCGGCCTGTCCAAGCCGCCGCTGTTCGCGCCGGGAACGGACTGGACGTACACGAACATCAACTACGTCCTGGCCGGGCTGGTGATCGAGAAGGTCGCCGGCCGCCCTTACGGCGACGAGATCCAGCGCCGGATCCTGCGGCCGCTCGGACTCCGGGACACCGTGGTGCCCGGCACCTGGCCGGGCATCCCCGGGCCGCACGCCCACGGCTACTACCGCTACGAGGAGAAGCCCGGGCAGTGGAAGACGGTCGACATCACGAACCAGAACCCGTCGTGGGCGTCCAGCGCCGGTGAGCTGATCTCGACCACGAAGGACCTCCACACGTTCTTCTCCGCGCTGCTGGGCGGAAAGCTGCTGCCCGCGCCGCTGCTCGCCGAGATGCGCAAGCCGCATCCGAAGGGCGGCTACGGCCTCGGGTTGTACGTCCAGGAGACGAGCTGCGGCACCGTCTTCAAGGGAATGGGCGGCTTCCACGGCTATGGAACGGTGATGGCCAGCACGTCCGACGGCAGCCGGACCTACGAACTGTCCATGACCTACGGCGAATCGGACGCCGATCTCGGGCAGCTCTACAACAAGGCCGACCGGCTGCTCACCGACAAGGTGCTCTGCGGCAAGTAGGTCAGAGCCGCCGGAACCCCATGTCCGGGAAGTGGGCCGGCGCGATGATCGCGCCGGTCTCTTCCGCTTCCGCGAGGAACCGTTGCCGGGTGCGGAGGGCGAGATCCGGGTCGATGTCGCCGAGGAAACCGACCCGCGGGTCCGTCAGCTGCGCGGGAGTGTGCAGGACGTCGCCGAGCAGCAGCAGGCGCTCGTCGTCCGCGGTGATGTCGAGTACGTAGTGGCCGGGCGTGTGCCCCGGGGCGTGCCGCGCCACGATCCCGGGCGCGATCTCGACGGCGTCGCCGCTGATCGCCTCGGTCAGCCCCGCGCCGCGGGCGGTCTCCATCCCGACGCGGCTCCATTCGCCCGTCCCGGCGGGTGCGATCAGCGCCTCCCAGTCGAGCCGGCCGAAGACGACCTGGGCTCCGGGGAAGGTCAGGTCGCCTTCGGGGGCGATCCAGCCGATGTGGTCGTTGTGCAGGTGGGTGAGGAAGACGGTGTCGATCTCGTCCACCGGGCACCCGGCCTTGTCGAGCGCGGCCGCGAGGTCGCCGCCAGTGCCCATCGGCGGCGTGGGGTCGCCCTTGGCGGGCGTCATCCCCGGCGGGAAGGCGAATTCGCGCGGACCGAGACCGGTGTCGACGAGGATCGTGCGGCCCTCGCCGCGGATCAGGTACGCGCCGGTCGGGACGTGCACGGTGCCGTCCTCGTCGAAGATCTCCGGGTGGGCTTCGGGGTCGAGACCGGGGAAGAACGCGAGCGGCAGCCGGATCAGGCCGTCCCCGAGCGCTTCGATCTCGATGTCTCCGACGGTGATGCCCACCAAAACCCCCAAAAAGCCGATTCCGTTGCCGGGAACGACAACCGGCCGGGGGCCCGGTCTGTTCCCGGTTTCAGGAACCGACCGGTTCCCGCAGCTCAGCGGTGGCGAAACCGGCGACGCCTTCGGCGAAACCCGTTCGCGCGGCGAAGCCGAGCAGCCGCCGGGCGCGGGCGGGATCCGCGACGACGTGCCGGACGTCGGCGGGCCGGGCACCCCCGGCGATCTTCGGAGCCGGTCCGCCGCAGGCCTTCGCGAGTTCCTCGGCGAGCTCGCCTACGGAGTGAGGCTGCCCGGAACAGATGTTCAGCGGCGTCAGGTCGCCTTCGGGGCCGTCGGTGCTCAACGCCAGGACGTTCGCCCTCGCCACGTCGTGGACATGCACGAAGTCGCGCCGCTGTTTCCCGTCTTCCAGCACGATCGGCGCCTCGCCGCGGAGGAGCGAGGAACGGAACAGCGACGCGACACCCGCGTACGGGGTGTTCTGCGGCATCCGCGGCCCGTAGACGTTGTGATAGCGCAGGGCCCAGACCGTTCCGCCGGTCTGCCGGGCCCACGCCGCCGCCAGATGTTCCTGTGCGAGCTTGGTGGCCGCGTAGGTGCTCCGCGGCCGCAACGGCGCGTCTTCGGGGACCAGCCGCCAGCCGAGCTCGGCACCGCAAGCCGCGCACGTGGGCTCGAAACGGCCGGCATCCACATCGGACTGTTCCCGCGGCGACGGCGGGACGATCCCGTGGACAGGGCATTCGTAGCGGCCTTCGCCGTAGACGACCATCGACGAGGCGAGCACCAGCTTCCGGACCTTCGCCCGGTGCATCGCCGCGAGCAGCACAGCGGTCCCGTAGTCGTTGTTCAGCGCGTACGACGGCGCGTCGGACGGATCGACACCGTGCCCCACGACGGCCGCCTGATGGCAGACCGCGTCGACACCGTCCAGCAGTTCCGCGACCAGCTCCGTGTCGGTGACGTCGCCACGCAGGAACCGGTGGCGGCCGGTGTACGCGGGCGGGCGCGGCGAACCGTGCGCGGTGCCGAGGAGGTTGTCGAGGACGACCACCTCATGGCCTTGATCGGACAGCAGATCGGCGACGTGGGAGCCGATGAACCCGGCTCCTCCGGTTATCAGTGTTCGCACGGTCTCGACGCTAGGGGCGTTCTTCGCCCGCGGCGCCCGATCTCCGGCTCACGTCAGGGAATCGTCACAACTACGCGGCACCGCCGGAGCGAAGATCAGCCGAAACCGGATACGGTGTGCCTATGGAACGGAGCGCACAACGGCTGGGCCGCGCACTGGTGGTCATCGTGGACGATCGCGTCGCCCACGGCGAACACGAGGACAACACGGGACCGCTGGTCACGGAGCTGCTCGAAGAGGCCGGGTTCATCGTCGACGGCGTCGTCGTGGTCGAGGCCGAGACGGCCGCGATCCGCAACGCGCTCAACACCGCGGTGATCGGCGGCGCCGACCTGGTGATCACCGTCGGCGGCACCGGGGTCTCCCCGCGCGACCGCACGCCCGACGCGACGGCCGGTGTGCTCGACCGCCCGATCCCGGGTATCGGTGAGGCACTGCGCGCGTCCGGCCTCGCCGCCGGCGCGGTGGACGCGGGTATCTCCCGCGGGCTCGTCGGCGTCTCCGGCAGCACGCTGGTGGTCAACCTCGCGGGTTCACGCGCGGCCGTCCGCGACGGCATGGCGACGCTCTCGTCGCTGGTGCCGTACGTGATCGACGAGCTGTCCGGGCTCGAAGAGGCCTAGTTCTCCGAGTGGCCCAGTTCTCCGAGTGGCCTAGTTCTTCGGGGCGGGTCCGGGCTCTGTCCCGGGCTCGCCCTTTTTGTCGTGGTGCAACACCCCTTCCACCTTTTCGGTGACGTGGCCGATCTTCTCCTCGAACCGGCCGCCGGTGACCTTGTTCGCCCCGGCCGAAGCCGCCGAGACACCCTTGGCCGCGACGTCGCCCGCCTTCTCGGCCAGCGGCCCGGCCTTCTCGCGGACTTCGCCCGCGACCTCTTCCGCTTTGTGGATGGCCTGGGCGGCCAGCCCCTTCGCTTTGTCGACAATGCTCATGCGCTGATGGTCCCACCGGTCGGCGACCCTCGCGACCGGTGCGAAAATGGACGTCATGCCAGGTGAAGACGAGGACAAACGCTCCGCCGCGGCGGCGAAACGACGGGCCGACGAGATCTTCGGCGACGTCCTGCCGGACACGACCTCCGACGAGCGAGAGCCGGGGCAGCGCACCCCGGACTCCGACTCGTGGTTCCTGGAGAACCGGCCGCCTCATCACGACCGGTGAACCGAGGACTCAGCCCTGGCGGTTCTGCTGCGCGCGCAGCAGGTCACGGATCTCGGTGAGCAGTTCGACGTCGGTCGGCTCCGCCGGGCCGGCCTCCTCACCGCGCTTGCGCCGCTCCTGGACGTGCTTGACCGGCAGCACGATCACGAAGTAGACGACGGCGGCCACGATCACGAAGTTGATCGCCGCGTTGATCACGCCGCCGAAGTCCATGAACGTCGAGTCGTTCGCGCTGAGGATGTTGAATCCCAGCCCCTTGGCGGCGTCCGACCCGCCGATGGCGTTGATCAGCGGTTTGATGAGGCCGTTCGTGAAGGCCGTGACGATCGCGGTGAACGCGGCGCCGATGACCACCGCGACCGCCAGGTCTACGACGTTCCCGCGCATCAGGAAGTCCTTGAAGCCCTTGATCAAGACGCTCTCCTCTTTCACCTGGGACGGTTCGCCGACCGTCCCTTCTCCATACCGGGGGGACGCAGGCGCCCGCCGCCACAGGGCAGGCGCGAGCTAGCGGAGGGTAACCGTTATGGACCGTTCCAGCGAGGTGGCCGCGACTCGTGTCGCGAGCCCGGAAGGCAGGGAAAGCAGCACCAAAGGTCCCTTGCTCCCGGCACCGGGAGCCGTCGGATCACGGGCACCCTGCTCGCCGACGGCGGCCACGACAGCCATGCTGGCCAGCACGGATGCTTCGCGCCCGGCTTCGGCGGCCGCGACGACGTCGACCCGCTGGCCCGGCCTGAGCAGTTCCGTGACCCCGGCGTCGGCGAGCCTCACGGGGACAGTTGAACTTTCGGGATCACCCGATCCGGGGATGGCCGCGTCCAGCAGCCGGACGTCGGTCAGCGGCTCACCGGCCCGCGCCGCGCCGACGAGCAGCCGTCCCTCCACAGAGGCGGGAAGACCGGTGGCGCCCTGTGGACGGACGTCGTCCGGGAGGTCGACGAGTTTGAGGTCGCCCGCGCGCAGCACCGACCCGGCCGGGAGGTCGCGCGCGGAGACCACGGTCGCGGTGCCGGGCGCACCGCGTGCGGACGCGGGCAGGAAGAGCGCGACCAGGCCGCTGAGCAGCAGGGACAGGGCAAGCCAGCGGCGCAGCAGCCGCGCGGGCCTGCCGTGGAGTCTTCGCAGGACGGGCAGATCGTGGAGCACGGGATTCCCCCTCGTCGATCGGTGTCGATCTCGACGTTAGGGGCGGCACCTGGGCCTGGAAAGAACGAAAACCCCCGGCTGTGGATAACCGGGGGCTTGTGGACAACTCGGGACGTCAGGAAGCGGCGGCGGCCGTTTTCGTCGTACCCGTGGAGGAGGATGCCGCGCTCTTGGTCTCCGGCTTGGACTCGGTCTTCGACTCCGACTTCGTCTCGGTCTTGGCCGGGGCCGCGGTCGTGTTGGCCTTCGAGTCGCGCGAATCGTTGCGGTAGAACCCGCTGCCCTTGAAGACCACGCCGACCGAGCTGAAGACCTTGCGAAGCGGGCCCGAGCACTGCGGGCACACGGTCAAGCTCGCGTCGGAGAACGACTGCACGGCCTCGAAAGCGTGGTCGCATTCCTTGCAGGCGTATTGGTAGGTGGGCACTGCTGCTCCTTCGTGCATTGGCACTCAGCCGACAAGAGTGCTAACGCCCTACGGTACCGGGGCATTCCGACGCAGGTCAAACAAGGTTTCCCAAGGTCACATGACGCCCTGGTCACTAAGCTCGGCGATGTCGTGCCACGCCGGAGTGCGGGAAGGGCGGTCACCATGCCGGAAGACGATCCGTTCAGCGGCAGGACCCCGACCAGTCATGAGCGGATGACCGGCCTTCCCTGGGACGCCTCGTATCACGAAGGCCCGGCACCCTGGGATTTCGGCGGGCCCCAGCCCGCGATCGTCCGCGCGGCGGGAAGCTTCACCGGCACGGTGCTCGACGCGGGCTGCGGATCGGGCGAGAACGCGCTCCACCTCGCGTCACGAGGGCTCTCGGTGCTGGGCGTCGACGTCGCCGAAACGGCCCTCGCCATCGCACGGCGAAGGGCGAGCGAACTCGGGCTGGAGGCCGAATTCAGGACGGCCGACGCGCTTCACCTTGAGCGGCTCGGGCGGCGGTTCGGCACCGTGCTCGATTGCGGGCTCTTCCACACCTTCGACGCGGACGAGCGCGTCGCGTACGTCAAGAGCCTCGAAGCGGTCACCGAGGGGACGCTTTACATCCTGTGTTTCCGCGACGGCGAGAACGCCGGGCCGCACCCGGTGAAACGTGAGGCGCTGACAAAGCCCTTCGGGGCAGGATGGCGCGTGAAGACCATCGTGGAGGAGCGCGTCCGGACGAGGTTCCACGACGAAAACGGCGCTCCCGCGTGGTTCGCGACGATCGAAAGAGAGCCGTCGGATGAGTGAACTGCGGGATCTGCTGGCCGACGTCGCCGCCCGTGTCACCCGTTACCGCGAGGGCGTCGCCGACGCCCCTGTCTTCCCGGACGACACGACGGGCGTCCGCGAGAAGCTCGGTGAACTGCCCGAGAAGCCCGTCCCGCCCGCCGACGTGATCCGGCGGCTGGCCGACGCCGTCGAGCCGGCGCTGGTGGCGAACACCGGACCGAGGTACTTCGGTTTCGTCACCGGTGGCGCGCTCGACGCCGCGACCGCGGCCGACATGCTGGCGACCGGCTGGGATCAGCCGGCGTTCAACAAGATCACCTCGCCCGCCGCCGCGATCGTCGAGGAGGTGGCGGGCGAATGGCTCAAGGACGTCCTCGGCTTGCCGTCCGGTGCCTCCTTCGGTTTCGTGACCGGCGGGCAGGGCGCGAACACGGTCGGCCTCGCCGCCGCCCGGCATCACGTTCTCGCGCGGGCCGGATGGGACGTCGAGCGCCGCGGGCTGCACGGGGCGCCGCCGCTGCCGGTCGTCGCCGGCGAAGAGCGGCACGCGACGATCGACCGGTCCCTCCGCTTGCTCGGCCTTGGCACCGACGCCGTCCGGCCGGTCCGCGCGGACGGCCAGGGCGCCATCGACATCGCCGATCTCGAACGGAAGCTCGACGGGCCCGCAATCGTTTGCCTCCAGGCCGGGAACGTGAACACCGGCGCGTTCGACGATTTCGCCGCCGCGACGGAGATCGCCCACCGCCATGGAGCGTGGGTGCACGTCGACGGCGCGTTCGGGCTCTGGGCTGCCGCCGCGCCCTCGCTCGAACGGCTGACCGCGGGGCTGGAGAAGGCCGACTCCTGGGCGGTCGACGGGCACAAGTGGCTCAACGTCCCCTACGACTGCGGTTACGCCTTCTGCGCTCATCCCGAGTCGCACCGGGCCGCGATGGCGCTCACCGCCGCGTACCTGACCGGCCAGGGAGAGGGCGGGGTGAGGGCGCCGAGCGACTTCGTGCCGGAATCCTCCCGCCGGGCCCGAGGATTCGCGACGTGGGCGGCGCTCAGCGAGCTCGGTCGCGAGGGGATCGCCGAGATGATCGAGCGGTGCTGCGCGCTGGCCAGAAGGTTCGCCGAAAAGCTCGAAGCGTGCGAAGGCGTCTCCGTCGTGAACGACGTGGTGCTGAACCAGGTCCTCGTCGGCTTCGGCGACGAAACCGACCGGGTCGTCGAGGCCCTTCAACGTTCCGGCGAGTGCTGGATGGGGGCGACCACTTGGCACGGTATGCGGCTGATGCGCATCTCCGTGTCCAACTGGAGCACCACCGAGGCGGACGTCGATCGCAGTGTCGAAGCCATCCGGAGAGCGATCAGGAATCGAGAAGCGTCGCGAACCGGTCTCACCTAGCGTGACCGTCATGGACATCGCCATTCACGGGAGCTTCCTCCCGCAGACCGACCCCGAAGCCGCACTGGCCTTTTATCGCGACCTTCTCGGCTTCGAGGTGCGCAACGACGTCGGCTACGACGGCATGCGCTGGCTCACCGTCGGCCCGCCGGGGCAGCCGGTGTCGATCGTGCTGCACCCGCCCGCCGTCGACCCGGGGATCACCGAGGACGAACGCCGGGTGATCAACGAGATGATGGCCAAGGGCACGTACGCGGGGATCCTGTTCTCCTCCGACGACCTCGACGGCCTCTTCAAGCACCTTCAGGAGGCGGGCGCCGAGATCATCCAGGAGCCCACCGATCAGCCGTACGGCCTGCGTGACGGCGCCGTCCGCGACCCGTCCGGGAACCTGATCCGTATCCAGCAGCGCGTCTGACGTCATCGGGTGCGGGCGCGGACGTGGATCCGCTCGCCCTGTTCGCCGAAGAGGCTGAGCACCTCGACCCGCCCGCGGCCGGTGGCACCGAACCAATGCGGCGTCCGGCAGTCGAATTCGGCGGCCTCGCCGGGACCGAGCACGACGTCCTGGTCGCCGAGCACGAGCCGGAGCCTGCCTCGCAACACGTAGAGCCATTCGCGGCCGGAGTGCGTCCTGGTGCGGGGCTCGTCGTCGCTCGCCGGGATCGTCATCTTGTAGGCGCGAGGCCCGTCCTCGTGCCGGGTCAGCGGGATGAGCACCCGGCCGTCCGAAGGCGCTTCGAGCACTCTCGGTGAGGCGACGATCTCGTCGACGCGCAGGCCCAGCGCGGCGATCACCGGCAGCAGCAGTTCGAGGCTCGGCTTGCGCTGCCCGGATTCGAGCCGGGACAGGGTGCTGGTGGAGATGCCGGTGGCGCGGCTGAGCTCCACCAGTGTCGTGCCTTTCTTCTCCCTGGCGCGGCGCAGACGGGGCGCGATCAGTTCGATCGCCGCGGTGACGGCGGGCTGGCTCTCCATGTCACCAGCACAGCAGCTCGTCCCGGTTCCGGCAAAGTTCTTTGCCGAAACAGCCAGAAGTTCCCGATGCTGGCGCCATGATCGAGTCGAAACGCCTTCCCGCCGGGGTCTACCTCCTCGCCTTCAGCCTGTTCGCGATGGGGAGCGCCGAGTTCCTGATGGCCGGGGTCCTGCCCGCGGCCGCCGCCGATCTCGGCGTCTCCCTGTCTTCCGCGGGCGCGCTCATCACCGCGTTCGCCCTCGGTGTCGTCCTTGGCGGTCCGCCGTTCGCCGTGCTGAGCTTGAAGTGGCCGCGGCGTACGGCGTTGATGACCACGCAGGCCGTCTTCGCCGCCGCCATCGCCGTCGGCCTGCTCGCCGACGACTACTGGATCCTCCTGATCACCAGATTCGTCGCCGGTCTCGCCTACGCCGGGTTCTTCGCGGTCGCCGCCGTGACGGCGATCAGCCTGGTGACCCCCGACCGCAACGCCCGCGCCTCCGGCGTCGTCGTCGCCGGGCTCAGTGTCGCCATGGTGGCCGGGGGACCGGTGGGCACCCTGCTGAGCAACCTCACGGATTGGACCGGCGGCTTCTGGGGTGTCGTGACGCTGACCGCCGTGGGCGTGATCGCGTCCGCCGTCGGCTTGCCCGCCACCGCGGCGTCCGCGGAAGCCGGCCTTTCGGGGGAGCTGCGCGCCATGCGGACGCCGCGCCTCTGGGGCGTCTACGCGATCACCATCCTGAGCACCGCGGCGTACATGGTGTCCTTCAACTACCTGGCGGCGATGCTCGCGGACGTCGTTCCCGCGGTCTGGATCCCCGCGGTCCTCGCGCTGTTCGGGATCGGCGCCTTCGCCGGACTGTCGATCGGCGGCCGGATCTCCGACCGTCGCCCGCACCACGCCCTGCTCGGCGGCGGCGCCGGCATCGCGGTCTTCTCGGCGATCCTCGCGTTGTTCGCCACATCCGTCTGGGTCGTCGTGCCGACGGTGTTCTTGCTGGGCGTCGCGGCCTTCGTGCTCAATCCGGCGCTGTACGGGCGGGTCTTCACGATCGCCGCTTCCGCCCCGACCCTCGCGGGCGCGACCACGGTCTCGGCCTTTCAGCTGGGCATCAGCCTCACCCCGGCCTTCGCCGCCGGGGCGTTGAATCTGGGGGCTTCGCTGGCCGCCATCCCGTGGATCGGCGCGGGTCTGGCGCTGGTCACGGTGGCGCTCGTGCTCGTTTGCTAGCATGCGAGCATGGCTCAGGTCGAGAAACGGCAATTCAACGTCTATCTGCCGCCCGGCCTCATCAAGCGGGTGAAGCACGCGTCCGTCGACGCCGACGAGTCGCTTTCGTCGTTCGTCGAACGGGTGCTGGAGGAGTACCTGCTGCGGACCAGTGAGGAACGCGAGCGATGAAGATCATGCCGATCCGCTACAGCGCGGACGTCGAGGCCATGACGCGGTTCTACGAAGTGCTCGGCCTGCGCGTCGGGCCGGTGTCGCGACCCGGCGGCTGGGTCGAGATGCCCGCCGAGGCCGGGATGCTGGCCGTCCATCGGTCGTCCGGCGAAGACGTTGGCCGCTGCGAGCTGGCCTTCGAAGTCGACGAACCACTGGAGGACGTGGCGGAACGTCTGCGGGCGGCCGGCTTCGAGCCGGGCCCGCCGATGGACGAGGGCTTCGGCCACTCGTTGCGAGTCCAGGATCCCGACGGGGTCTGGGTGCAACTCAACCTGTACGACCGAGACCTCTACACGTGACGGGAGTCCGGCTGGCGGTCGGCATCGTCGCGCTCGAATTCGCGGCCGCCGTCACCGGTTTCGTCGCTTCCACCCTGCTGCCCGTCGTCGCCGGCGATCTCGACGCGAGGAACGACCTCGGACTCCTGATCGCCGGCTCGACGCTGGGCCTGTTCGTCGCGCTTCCCTTGGCGAGCAGGGTTCTCGGCAGGCTTGGGCCGCGCGGCACGCTCGCCGCCGGGATGATCGCCTACCTCGGCGGGCTCGCTCTGGCCGCGTCGGCTCGGGCGGCGTGGATGTTCGCCCTCGGCCAGTTCTTCGCCGGGTTCGCCAGCGGTCTCCTGGCGATTTTCGGTGTCAGCTCGGCGATCCGGCATCTCGGCGACCGGCTGCGGATCCGCGTGATCGCGGCGTCTTCGGCGATGTGGATCGTGCCCGCCCTGGTCGGACTGGCCGCGACCCTCGGCCTGGAACATCTCGTCGGCTGGCGGTGGACCCTGCTGCTTCCGGTGCCGTTCGTCCTTTTCGGACGGTTGCTGGTCGTGCGTGCCGCCCGCGGCGACGCTCCCGATGCCGCTTCACGGCCCTTGCCGAGGACGCTCTCGGTGCCGCTGGGAGCGGCGGTCGTGGTGTTCGGCGCGGGCTTCTGGCCGCTCGCGCTCGCCGGAGCGGCGATCACCGTCATCGGGATGGTCGCGATCCTGCCGCCGGGCACCGCGCGGCTCCGGCCGGGAACCCCCGCCGCGCTCGGCGCGATGGTGCTGTTCGCGATCGGCTATTTCGGCGCGGACAGCCTGATCACCGTGCTACTGACGAGCGGTTTCCAGGTGAGTCTCGGGCAGGCGGCGATCGTCCTGAGCGCCGCCCCGCTGGGCTGGGCGGTGACCAGCCTCGTGGCGGCCAAGTTCGCCTCCGCGCACTTTCCCGTCGTGGGCCTGAGCCTGACCGCCCTCGGCACCGCGGCCGTGGCGTTCGGCGGTTCGTTCGCCACGGCCCTCGTCGCCTGGGCCGTCGCCGGAATCGGTGTCGGGCTCGCTTACCCCGGCCTGTATCTCAGAGCCACGACGGCGGACGCGAGCGGAATCACCGCCGCGGAACTCGCGACCGCCGTCATCACCGCGGAATGCGTCGGGCAACTGCTGGGACGGGCCGTCGGCGGCGCCTTGAGCTCGTCCGGCACCGGCTTGTCGGCCTCGTACGGGCTTTTCGCGGCCGCACTGGCGGCGGCCGCGTTCGCCGCGACCCGTCAGTCGATGAGAACGTTCTTGTAGAACAGGTTCGCGTAGCGGTTGATGTTGTCCATGCTGCTGCGCGACCCGAAACCCATGTACAGCCGGGTTTCCCCGGCCAGGCTCCGGTAGATCCCGAGCCCCTCCGGCTCGCGGAACACCAGCGACTGCCCCGCCTTGGTCAGCGCGCGGCTCTTCACCGTGCCGGTGTTCATGTCGATGCAGGTGACGTAGGAGTTGATGTCGGCGGGGTCCGCGTGTCCCGTACCGTCCAATGTGTACAGATACTGGCCGTAGATGGTGTAGCCCTGGAAGGTCACCGGCACGGTGGACAGCGCGGGCTGCGCGAAATGCGCCAGTGGCGAGCTGAAGTTGCCGGCGGCCGCGGAGGCGAGCGGGTAGACGCTGTAGAACATCTTGCCGCCTTCCTTGCGGCGTACCGCGATCCGCTTGTTGATCGGATCGGTGGCGCAGGTGATCGTGTCGCTGCCGGTGAGGAACTTCTTCACCGACGGCGTGCCACCGTTGACGAACTTGAACCGGGCCAGCGCCGTCCCTCGGCCGGTACTCGTTGGCCCGTCCGAGTCGCATTCCATCCAGATGTAGGAGTCGGTGCCCACCGGTTCGACACCGATCGACACCCCGTGCCCGGCGTTGTTCAGATGCATGGAGCCCTGGATCTCGCCGGAGAAGTTGACCTGGGTGACACACAGGTCGTCCCCGGTCCCGCCGTTACGGGCGTTCACGATGAAGATGCGCACGTTCTGGTTGTCGAAGGCGAAACCCTGCATCACGTGATGCGATTCGTGCAGGATCTTGCCGCGGAACTCGTCGTAGGACGGCTTGGTGAGGTCGAAACGCTTGGACGCCGGCACCGCGGCCGAAGCCGGTGCGGCGAACACCGCGCCGGTGCCGAGCAGCGCCGTCGTCGCGGCGAGACCACCGCCGGCGCGCAGCAGCGAACGCCGGGAGAACGGGGCTCGGACGGGTTCCGGGGGCATCTGCTCGGACATGAGCGCTCGCCTTCGTCGAGTTGCGCGGTCCGATCGAAGGTTCTTCACGCTCGTACAAGATTCGTACAAGCCGGCCTACCTCCCCTCGCACAGGGCGGCGTTGGCGACGTCGACGCCGCTCGGATCGGTCGGGAGAATATTCGAGTTGGTCACGACCGAAGCGAACCGGCCGTCGTCGGTGGCCAGCGTGAGCGACGCGTGCCCGGTCGGCAGGGCGCCGTCGTGTCCCCAGGCCACGCCGCCGCACGACAACTGGATGCTGAACTGCCCGAGCCCGTATCCGGCGGGAGCGCCCGGCGTCCACGGCACGACGGTGCGCATCTCCGCGAGGGCCTTCGGCGAGATGACAGTGCCCGAAACGAGCGCACGCCCGAACTTGGCGAGATCCGTCAAGGTGGATTCCATCGCGGCCGACGAACTCCACTTCGAAAGCTCGAACGAAGTCGTCATATCGACCCAGAAGTAGGCGCCACCGAGCTGGAAACCCTGGTAACCGGGCAGGTAGGGACTGGTGAGCGTCCGCTTTCCCGGCGGCGGGAACGAGGTCTCGGTCAGCCCGGCCGGTTCGATGATCCGCTCGGTGATCGCGTCACCGACGTACTTGCCCGTGAGCTTCTCGATCAGCAGGCCGAGCACCAGGTAGCCGACGTTGGAGTAGTGGTAGGCGCCCGGCGCGGAAACCGGCTTGTCGTCCATCGCGGCGCGCACGAGCTCGGCCAGGTCGAACGTGCCGTCCGGCTTGGTCTTCGCGCCGGCGGGGTCGTGGGGGAAGCCCGCCGTGTGGTTGAGCAACCGGCGCACGGTGATGACGCTGCCGTCGTAATTCCCGGTGACGACGCCGGGCAGGTACCTCTCGATGGGAGCGTCGAGTTCGACGAGCCCCTCGTCGAACAACTGGAGCACCGCGGCCGCGGTGAAGGTCTTGGTCTGGCTGGCGATCCGGAAATGGTCTCCCGCCGTGATGGGCCGCTGTCCGGGGGTGGTGGCCGACCCGCTCGACAGGGTCCACGAGCCTTGGCCGTCGCCGGCGTGCACGGCCGCGCCGGGGCCCGCCTTCCGCTGGTAGCGGTCGAGTACGGCTTGCGTGGCGGCGTGATCGCCGGCCTCGGCCGCCGCCGCGGGCACGACCGGCAAGGCGAGCGCGACGGCCAGTGCGACACCGGCGATCCGCTGGGTCTTCGTTCCCATTCTCTTCTCCCTCAGTCTTTTTCGGAGTTCGCGGAGGCGTCACCGATAGCGGTGAGGCCTTTTTCGACGACGTCGAGCACACCGGCGACGCCTTCGAGCAATTTCACGAGGTTTTCGCCGCTGGCGAGCAATTCGCCCAATTTCGCCGCGATCCGGCCGCCGTGTTCGACGGCGATCGCCACGCATTCCGGGATCGCCTCGGCGATACTGGCCCCGAACGTCGCGGGCGCCGCCGCGATGGCCCTGGTCATGATCGGCACGATCTTGCCGACGGCCTCGGTGATCAGGCGGGTGACGATGTCGACGGCCTGCGCCACCACCTCACCGGCCGCGACCATCGCCTTCGCGTTGGTCGCCGCCGACTCCGCGACCGTTTTGATCCCGTCGGCCAGCTTCGTCGCCGTCGCCGCGTAGTCCCGCTTGGCGTTCCCGGACCATTCGCTCGTCTCTTTCTCCGTCGTGGAGCCGTAATCCTCGGCGACGGAGTTCGCGCCCTGCGAGCCCTTGTCGTGCTCCGCGGAGGGAGCCGACACCGACCCCGGCTCGCCGCGAAGCTGCCCGAGCGGCTCTTCGAGGAACGAGATCATCGGCGTCAGGAAGTCGCACCCGGCGCTGCTCAACGCGGACAGCGGGCTCGCCGTCGAGCCGAGCATGTCGAGTGAGACAGCGGGCTCGCCGCCGAGCTCCGCGGACAACCATTCCTTGCCGTCGACGGAATCCCGCGCGACGCGCAGGTTCGCGAGGGCGGTGTTGATCTCCACCGTCGTCGTCATGGGGTGCCTCCGACGCGGTTCAGCCGAGCGGCGTGGTCTTCATCCGTGCTCTGATACAGCTCGGCTGCCCTCCGCATGCCGTCGCCGACTTGGTCCATGACCGACGCGGTGTGGGCGAAGGCGTCCCTCGTCCGGCTCATCGCGGCGCCGATGCCCGCGGTGAAGCATTGCGCGAACGGCCCGAGCGCCGCCGGCGGCATTTCGCCGGGCAGCGCGGCGCCGAGCGACGACAACTGGTCGGCGTGCGCGGCGAGCCGTCCCGCGTGCCGGCGCAACTGGCCGGGATCGACGGTGTAGGACCGTTCCGCGGTCATCGCACGACCTCCGGCGAGAGGTGCCGGGTGAGCTGGGTGAGTGCCGGGCCGTCGCCGAGATACCCGGCCATCACGTCGGTCATCCGTTCGACGGCGAGACACCGTGCCTCGCGTGCGGTGGTCACGATCAGCGCGGCGAGCGCGTCGGCTTCGAGTTTGCGCGCGGCGGGCGTCAACGCGACATCTTCGAGCACGCCCCCCGCGTTGACCGAGATCGTGACCTCACCCCGAGGCGAACGTGCCGTCGCTCCCGCTTGTTCGAGACTCTCCCGAGCCCGTCGCGCGCCGTCCGCGGCGCGTTCGAGCCGGCCTCGGTAGTCGGCGAGCCATTGTGCCGGCTCCATGGTGTTCCCCTTTCCTTGTTCGATGGAACGCGCCGTCACTCGACGGCCAGTGCCACCGATTCGCGTAGCGCGTGAACGAGTTCGTTGTGCCGCAACGGGTTGACGCTCACCCAGCCGCGGTCGTCGTGGTCGATCCGGACTCTTCCCGAAGGAGCGTCCAGCCAGGAAAGTTCGAGCGGCCGCTTCTCGGCGCCCGATCTGCGCACGACACCGAGCTGGCCGCGGCCTGTCACCGAAGGCAGCACGGTGGCGAGCGCTTCGACGGCCGGGTCGTCACCGGCGGCCCCCGGCGGCAAGGTGATCGGCAGGGTCGGCGCGGCGGGCACCTCGGGGAGGAGCCCGGCGAACGTGTCGGCAAGTGCGTCGTACGCGACCCTCGCGACGGTCACCGGACTCGGTGTGCCACCCAGTGACTGTCCACACAGGACCGCTCGGTCCCCGTGGATCATGGCCGCGAACCCCGTCAAGCTTCCCTTGTGTGCCAGCACCAGATCGACCGAGCCGTGGTACCCGCGCAGTGCGGCGACCAGAGCCGCCGCCGGTCCGGCCGGCCCCTCCTCCGTGGCGAGGCCACGCGCGGCCAGCGAACCGCCCGCGGCACGGAGCGATACGTCGCGTTCGCCAGCGATCCGGCCGAACGACGGAATCCGCAACGGAAACGGCAGCGGTACCCCCGCGTGGGTCGCGAGCAGATCCAGTTCCACGAGCTCGAAACGGCTGCCGTGCCCGTCGAGCGGCGTCATGACGCCCGCCCCCTGAGGTCGTCGACGGATCGCTCTTCCTGTTCTCGGTATTCGCGTTTGGCGGACGCGAGCAGCTGCTGGTATTCCCTGACTTCGCGTTCCGCGGCCTTGACCTCGCCCGCGAGCCCGGAGCCGCCTGCGGCCTCCCGCAAGCGGTTCGCCAGATGCGCGGCGGGCGGCGCGGTTCCCAGCATCGGCAGCCGTTCCGCGAGCCTGCTCGCGGTGGCGACCAGATCGGCGGTGAGATCGCCGAGATCGGCCAGCGTCGTGATACGCGCGTCGAGCAGTTCCAGCTCGACTTCGATTCCCCGCCCCGCGCTCATCGCCACTCCCGCTGGGGAAGACCGATGACCGCCTCACTGGCGGGTTCCGCGAGGGGGAACAGCGCGTGGTCGATCGTGGGCAGCTGGTTCGTGTGGTCGTCCTCGTCGGACCGGCCGTGCGTGCCCGCGCCGGGCGAAGCCAGCTGGCCCACGGAGGTGGCGCGGGTCGCGGCCGGTTCGGCGGGCGCCTGCGCCGCCATCGCGCCGGGTCCGGCCGGTAGTGCCGCCGCTCCAACTCGCACACCGTTCGCGAGGGGGGTCACGAAGGCGCCAGGCCCCGCGGCGACGCCGGCGCCGACGGCCGCTCCGGACGCCGGGCTGTGTCCAAACCCGCCGGACCCGGTGAGACTCTGCCACGAAGACCCGCTCGGGGCGGTGCCTTCCGGCAGCGAGGCGCTCGCCGTGGTGTCGCCCGTGCCCGGCACGGTCGACGCGGCCGGGATCGTGCCTCGTGCCTGTCCGATCAGCCTGCCCGAATTCGTCAGGCTGGACTCGTAGGTCCGCATCGTCTGGACGGCACGCTGCTTCCGCAGGTCGGTCGTGCCAGTGTCGGCGTAGTAGCTGAAACCGGCTCCGCCGAAGGTCCAGTCCATGAACATGCTCGTCATCGGTGCGGCCGGGTCGGCCGCCGGGGCGGGCATCGTGGCCCTGGCCCATGCCAGCGCGTCGGCCGCCTGTTGCGCGGCCCGCTCGACGGCGTGGGCGAACTCCGCGATCTTGTCCACCCGCTCGGCGAGTACGAGCAGACGCCGGGCAGCCTCCTCCGCGCCACTGCCCCGCCAGCCGTCCAGCAACGCCGCGCGCTGTTCGCGCAGCACCTCGGCGTGGTTGACCAGGGCCGCCCGATGGCCGGACCACTCCGCGGCGATCGTGCTGACGTCTCTGACGTCGGCGTCCTGCCACAGCATCCGGTGCAGCTCTTCGTGGCTGTAGGCCTCCCAGTTCACCTCGCCCTCCGGCGGTGTGGGCAGTCCGAAGTACACGTCCCACATCCCGGAGATGTCAGCCGGCGCAGTCTCGGTGCTCACCCCGGCGCCCCCCTTCCAACCGACCGCTTGTCGATGCGACCCATGCTGGCGGTGGGCGTGCCGGAGCCGGAAGGTCGAGCGGCGGCCATTTACGGCCGGTGGGGCTGAGCTGCGAAAAGGCCCTAGAGCCGGGCGCGGTAGGCCTTGGCGAGGTGCTGCTGCAGCCGGGCGTGCCGGAACTGGTAGACGGCGCCGGACTGGCGCAGCACCCCTCGCCGGTACGCGTCGTCCAGGAACGCGGTGACGGCCCACGGCAGCTTTCGGAGGAGCGGGAGACGTAAGCGGGCGAAGACCAGCCACTGGCCCCACGCGGTGAAGGTCATCACGTACGCGGAGGCCGTGACGAGCCCCGCGGTGAGTCCGAGCAGGGCACTGACCCTGAACGACTTCACGAGGTGGAAGGACGGCCCCGTGATCTCCTCCAGCGCGGCCGCGGCTCCGAAGGCGCCGACACCGATCGCGATCGCGAACACCGGCGCGAACAACGCGACGACCCGCAGCACGGTCGAGCGGTTCGCCGCGAGCAGGTCGGCGGGACTGGTGGCGGTGGTCAGGTTGGCCGGCACCTCGAGGAGGGTGAGGAGCGCCAGCAGCCCACCACAGGCGGGGCCGAACGCGAGCCCGAAAACGGTGACGTCGACGAGGATCAGGCGGAGGAGACGACCGAGATCGTCGATGACGACGAGATCCGGCGACAATGCCCGCACGAAGACACCGATGACGACGGCCGCCAGCACACCGCCCGCCACCCCCGCCGCGAACCTGACGGCGATCCTCCGCCGGAGCCGGGGACGGCGTGCCCGCCGGTCGAACAGCCGCACCCGCACGCGCGTCGGTTCGAGGTGCCCGGTCTTGCGGACCACCAGGAGCGAATACAGCAGACCGAACGGGACGGCGATCACGGCCCCGCTGGCCAGCCCGTCGACGAGAACGACGGGTAACCGGAACGGCAGCCCGGAAGTGAGCGAATTGAGCGGGCAGAAAACGAACCAGATGAGGAGCGCCGTGGTCAGCCAGGTGGAGGCCGTCACCAGGAGGACGCGCGACCGGCGCGTCAGCGAACCGCCCATCCGCCACCACTCGAGGTCGCCGGTGTCCCGCCGGTCGAGGTCGTCGGCGAGGAAGCCCAGCCAGTGGCGGACCTGCTCGAGGTCCCAGCGCTGCCGGACGTCGCCGGCTTCCCAGACGGTGGGGACGAAGGTGTCGAGCAGATGCTCTTCGAGCGCCTGCGCGGTCGGGAAGCGGCCGGTGTCCAGCAGGCTTGCCGGATCGCGGTCGCGCGAGTCGCTGTAGACCGTACGGGCGAGCCCGATCATGAGTGGGGTTTTCAGGACCGTGGCCAGGTTCGCGGCGGGCGCTTCGGTGTCGCGCAAGGCGGCCAAGACCGGATCCCACGCCGTGGCCGTGTCGCCGGGAGTGAGGCGTCGCGCCGTTCGGGGCAGGTAGCCGGCGAGGTCGTCGACGGTGAGGTCGGTCAGTTCGACGACGGCGGCCGACGTCAGCGGGTGGACATTGGTGACCGCACGCTCGTACTCGTCGAAACGGCTGGTCAGGAACAGCGGTCCGGAGAGGGAGTTGAGCGCTTCGAGCGCCGGCCGGTGCAGGCCCTCGGCGATCTCGTCGAAGCCGTCGAGGACGGGCAGGATGTACCCGGTGTCGACCAGCACGGCCGCCAGTGTCGAGCCGCCGGGTGCTTCGGCGGAGAGGCCGGGGTGGTCCCGCTGGAGCGTTTCGACGAGCCAGGTCCGCAACGGCGTCGTGGTCGGGTCCCACGAACCGATGCCGAAGATCACCGGCACGACGCCGCCGCGACTCCGGACGGCCAGCGCGTCGAGCGCGAAACGCAGCGTCAGCACGGTTTTGCCCGCACCCGCGCGGCCAAGCACCACCAGTTTCCGTGACGGGATGCCGCGGTAGATGTCCGCGATGTCGCCGATCTCGCCCGAGAGGTCGAGCGGTGCGGCGGTCATACCGTGCGGAACGCGGCAGATGTTGTCCCAGTGGTCGGCGAGGTCGGCGGCGGTCCGCCACCGCACGGGCAGGGGGAACGGATCGTGTACGCGGCGCAGCTCTTCCTCGCGCCGTAGCCGGGTGGCGATGATCGTGGCCAGGTGGTCCGCCGCTTCGGACACCTCTTCGGGAACGACGACGAGGGACGGAGCCGGAACCACCGGTGTCACGCCGGTGTCCTTGGACGGCTCCTCGACGGGCTCGTCCGGTTGCCTGCCATCGGCGGCGGCGAGGAGGTCGGCGCGCTCGCGCGGGGTGATGCCGAGAGCGTCGGCGAGCAATGTCACGGTGCCGACGCGCGGGTCGGTGCCCCCGCCGGTTTCCAGACGGCGGATGGTTCGCACCCCGACGCCCGCTCGGGCGGCCAGGTCCTCCTGGGTCAGACCTGCCCGGCGGCGGGCGTCACGGAGGAGAACGCCGAACCGACCGGCCACGGGCGACGTCCCTCCAGATGCGCTGTGCGACGGGTGATCATTCTAGTAGCGGACCGGTCACGAACGGGAGACGGCCAGGCTGGTCAGTGACCTCGCGACAGCCACGGGAATACGCTTTTCCGTATTCGTCGATTCCGGCATGTGCCGTGACGAAATCGGCAAGAAAAGGGCGGCGCCCGACGTGAAACCGGCGAGTTCTTTTCAGCCGTATCGGAGGGTGGGGTGAAACGCAAAAGACCCGCACTCTGCCGAGTGCGGGTCTTTGTCCTGTGGAGCTGAGGGGAATCGAACCCCTGACCTTCTCGATGCGAACGAGACGCGCTACCAACTGCGCTACAGCCCCTGGTGAAGCTTGCCCCTCGTTTGGAGCTCCATGAGCCTATCAGTGGCTCATGGAGCTCCGAAACGCGGGGGTCATTCTCCGGCTGCCCGGCGGAAAGGCCTGGTCCCGGGCTCGTCGAGCTCGTGGAAGGCCGGGTCCTCGTCGTCGAGGTCGACGACGACGGCTTGGCGCCGGAGGCGGGACATCGGGGACGGCTTGCGTTCCACGACGGCAGGGCGTTCGGTGGCGACGACCTCGATGTCCTCACGGGACTCGTGCGCATCGTGGTCTTCGTCGTCGACGAGGGAGCGTCGCGGGGCGCGGGTGTTGTTGAAGCGGGCGAGGCGGCGCTGCCGGATGTCGTTCTCGATGCGGACCTGGCGGCGCAGGTACGCCAGGTAGCCGATGAGGACGGCGTCGACGACACCGTTGGCCCACCAGACCGTCGGGGTCAGGAAGCCGGCGACGGCCGCGGTGGTGACCACCAGCACCAGGAGCGCGATGACGACCCGCTGCCGGAACGCGTACTTGGCGCGCGCGGCGATGTCCGCCGCTTCCGGGTCGAATCCGCCGCGGCCGGGCCGGTAGCCGGCGCCTTGGCGTTCTCTTTCCGGGCGGGCCGTGCGCGAGGGCTGGGGAAGCGGTTCGGCTTCCGGTGCCTCGTCTTCGAGGTCGGCGTCGAGCTCCGCCTCGAGCTCGGCCAGGTCGTCTTCTACCGATGGTTCCGTGTTTTCCGCCATCGCGAACTCCTCCGGTCCCTCGTGGCGTGTGCTCCCGCTCCGCACGACTCGCGCCGCCAAGGCCGAGTCCGTCGTCCGTGCGACCTGCTGGCGCTTGCGGGCGACCATGGGCACGAGAACGACGAGCCATGCCGCTGCGAGCGCGACGATGATCACCGAACTGGGCATCTCCCGTCACCTCCCCCGATCCACTGCTGTAGTCACGCTAGCCACAACAGTCACACACGCCGCGCAGACTCGCCGGTTTCGATCACGGAAAATGCATCACCAAATTAGGTGAATCTCACAGCTTGTGGTAACGCGGTCACTGGAACGGCCCGGTGACGGGGTCAAACGCGCTCCGCGAGGCCCTTCGAGACGAGTCGTGAGACCAGTCCGTCACCGGTTTCCTCCTTGGTGACGGCGTAGCAGAAATGGTCCCGCCAGCCACCCGCGACATCGAGATAGCGCTCGAAAAGGCCCTCTTGCCGGTAGCCCGCTTTGGCGAGAACCCGCAGGCTGGGGGTGTTTTCGGGGCGGACGGTCGCCTCGAGGCGGTGCAGTCCGCCGAAGTCGAAGACGTGGTCGGTGACGAGGGCGACCGCGCCGGTCGCGACGCCGCCGCGGACGATGTCCGATGACACCCAGTAGCCGATCCAGGCGGATCGGAGCGACGCCCGGATGACGTTACCCACAGTGATCTGTCCGGCGAAGCGTCCGTCCACCGTGATGGTGAACGGGAGACATTGACCGCGGCGGGCCAGACCGCGCAGTGCCAGCCACTGGGACGGCCATGACCAATACGCGTTGCGATCCGGCCATGGCCCGACACCGGTCGGTTCCCACATTTCCAGGTGTTCGCGATCGCGCAGCCGGACGCGGCTCCACTCGCCTGCGTCGCGGAGGCGGACCGGCCGGACGGCGAGGATCCCGGCGGGCACCCGGAGCGGGCCCAGCTTCGCGGGCCAGCCCGGATGCCTGCTCTCGATCGGATACGCGACGCCGGAAATCGGTGCGCCCATTACGCCCGCTGGGCCAGGAAGGTCACCTTGACCTGTTCGCCCGCGGCGACCTCGGTGAGGTCTTCGTCGATGTTGATCAGGCAGTTCGCCTCGGCCAGCGACGCGAGCAGATGCGCGCCGGAGGTGCCGAGCGGCTGCACCAGGTACTCGCCGTTGCCCTCGTCGCGCAGCAGTTGCCCGCGCAGGAACCCTTTCCGGCCCTTGGTCGAGGTGATCGGGGAGAGCAGCCGCGCGCCGACGATCCGGCGGTGCGGGTTGCGGGTGCCGCGCGCGGCGCGGATCAGCGGGCGGACCAGCACCTCGAACACGACCAGCGCGCTCATCGGGTTGCCGGGGATCAGGAACGTCGGCACCGAATCGGGACCGAGCCTGCCGAAACCCTGCACGGAGCCGGGGTGCATGGCGACGCGGGTCATGTCGATATGGCCGAGATCGGACAGGGCCGCGTGCACTTCGTCGCCCGCGCTCCCGCCGGCGCCGCCCGCGACGACGACGATCTCCGACATCAGCAGGCGGCCTTCGACGATCTCTCGCAGGCGTTTCGGATCGCCCGGGACGATGCCGACGCGGCTCACCTCGGCGCCCGCGTCCCGCGCGGCCGCGGACAGCGCGTAGGAGTTGACGTCGTAGACCTGCCCGACCGACGGGGTGCGGTCGATGTCGACCAGCTCGTCGCCGACGGAAACGATCGAAACCCGGGGCCGCGGGTAGACCAGGACCTTCGCGCGGCCGACCGCGGCGAGCAGGCCGACCTGGGCCGAGCCGATGGTGTCGCCCTTGCGCACGGCGACGTCGCCGATCTGCACGTCTTCACCGGTCCGGCGCACGTAACCCGCCGACGGCACCGACCGGTGCACGGTGACCTTGGCCTGGTGGCCGTCGGTGTAGGCGGTCGGGACGACGGCGTCGGCGAGCGTCGGTAGCGGCGCGCCGGTGTCGACCCGCACGGCCTGTCCCGGCTGCAACCGCCGCGGCTGGCGGGAACCGGCGGCGATCTCACCGACCACCGGCAACTGCACCGGCTCCTGGCCGGCGGAGCGGACGTCGACGCTTCGTACCGCGTAACCGTCGACGGCGGCCTGGTCGAAACCGGGCAGCGCGTGCTCGGCGACGACCTCTTCGGCGCACAGGAGGCCCTGGGCCTCGGAGATGGCGACCCGGACCGGTCGCGGGCGTACCGCCGCGTCCAGCGTCAGGGAGATCTGATCCTCGACGGAACGGAACTGTCCCGCGTCTTCGGTCTCGGCCGCTTCGGCGATGGGTTCCGTCATGACTGGGGGATCTCGATCCGTTCGTTCGACCAGGCACGCGATGAGGGCCCGTCGGTGAACTGAAGTTCACCACCGTTACCAGGAGTGATGCGGTCCGAAGCCGCGGAAATCGCCCGATCGGGCAAGCTCCTCGTGGTCCGTGCCGCCGGGGTGGTCGCTGCGCCTGTCATAGGCGTGAAGCCTAACCTGACCACGTGGTCGAGCCCGGCAATGAACACCTGAGCAAAACGGAGTGGCGTTCCCGGATAACCGCCGAACGGCGTTCGCTGGTGTCGGAAGAGCGCTCGCGGGAGGCTGTGGCGCTCGCCGCCGCCGCCGCTCTGCTGCCCGGCGACGTCGTGTGCGCCTATGTTCCGTTCGGTACCGAACCAGGTTCGACGTCGCTGCTTGATCAACTTCTCGACCAGGGCAAACGGGTGCTGCTGCCGATCGTCCCCGACGCGCCGGGCCCGCTCGAGTGGGCCGCCTACGAGGACCCGTCGAGCCTCGGGCCGGGACGGCTGCGGGGGTTGCTCGAACCGACCGGACGCCGGCTCGGTCCCGACACGCTGGGGACGGCCGATCTGGTGCTGATCCCCGCGCTCGCCGTCGACGACGCGGGCGTCCGGCTCGGCCGCGGCGCCGGCTACTACGACCGGTCGCTCACCTTCGCCGCGCCCGGCGCGGAGCTGATCGCCGTCGTCCGGGACACCGAACTCGTGCGCGAGTTGCCCGCGGAACCGCATGACGTCCGCATGACCGGGGTACTGACCCCGGAGCAAGGCCTGGCGCCGCGCCCGGTAATACACTGACGCCCCGACGCAGTGGTTCAGAAAGGGCACAATGAGCTCTGACGCGCACCTCTCCGATCATTTCGCCGAAACGCTGTCGAAAATGCGTTCCGCGGGCGCCCACGCCATGGAGCTGGCCGCCCTGCGACGGCGTCTCGAGCAGCTGACCGAACCCGGTGCCGGTGAATTGCCGGGAAACGAACTCGAACCTCTCGATGACATCAGCAGGCTCGTGGATCTGCCGGAACCGGACGCCGAAGAAGCGCGCCGGGTGCTGGACCGCACCGCCGTTCTGAAGCTCAACGGCGGGCTCGGCACCAGCATGGGGCTCACCGGGCCGAAATCACTGCTGGAGATCAAACCGGGGAAGACGTTCCTCGACGTCATCGCCATGCAGGTGCTTTCGACCCGCGAGAAGTACAACGCGCGGCTTCCGCTGATCCTGATGAATTCGGCGGGCACCCGCGAACCTTCGCTGGAGTTGCTGAAGAAGTATCCCGATCTCGCCGACGACGTCATCCCCGCCGACTTCCTGCAGGGGCGCGAACCGAAGATCACCGCCGACGGACGGCCCGTCGAATGGCAGGCGAACCCGGAGCTCGAATGGTGCCCGCCGGGACACGGCGACATCTACGTCGCGCTCGCGGTGAGCGGGATGCTCGAAACCCTGCTGGCGGAGGGCATCCGCTGGTGTTTCGTGTCCAACTCCGACAACCTCGGCGCGCTCCCGGACGCCCGGATCGCGGCGTGGCTCGCGAAAGAGGACATCCCGTTCGCCATGGAGACGGTGCTCGGCACCGCGGCCGACCGCAAGGGCGGGCACCTCGCGCGGCGCGCGGGCCGGATCGTCCTGCGTGAATCCGCGCAGGTCCCCGACGGCGACGACTCGTTCGGCGACGTCGCCAAGTGGCGTTTCTTCAACACCAACAACATCTGGTTCGATCTCGAACGCCTGAAGGCGTTGCAGGAGGCCGACCCCGCCGCGCCGCTGTTGCCGCTGATCGTGAACCGGAAGACCGTCGATCCCGCCGACGCCGCCAGCACGCCGGTGATCCAGCTCGAAACGGCGATGGGCGCGGCGATCGGTTCGGTCGAGGGCGCGCGGGCCATCGAGATCCCGCGGACCAGGTTCGCGCCGGTCAAAACCACCGACGATCTGCTGGTCGTCCGGTCCGACGCCTACGTGCTCGACGACGGCGGGGAGATGGTCCCGGAGTTCACCACCACCCCGCCGGTCGTTTCGCTGAGCAAGGAGTTCTACAAGCTCCTTCCGGACTTCGACGCGCGTATCCCCACCGCGCCTTCGCTCAAGGAGTGCACGAGCCTCGCGGTGGACGGCGACGTCACCTTCGGGAAGAACGTCGTCGTCCGGGGCGATGTGAAGATCACCGGGCCGAAGACCATCCCGGACGGCGAAGTCCTCTAGCCGCGCTGGGCGATGAACACGTACTCGCGTCCTGGACGGTCGGGAGCGTCCCGGACGTCCAGGACGCGAAAGCCGTGCTTCGCCAGCAGGGACTCCAAGTCTTCGCGTTCGCGGAACCACAACGTCGAGTCCGAGGTGACGACTTCTCCGTCGGAGAACCGGTAGCTGTACCGGAACGACACGAACGGGAGGTTCACCTCGGTGACCTCACGCCACTGCTCGACCTCGCCGACGCCGGGAACGTCGATGATTTCGTGGGCAGTGTCGGCCGCCCAGTCTTCCCACGCGCGACGGCCGGGTCGCCGGATCTCGAAGACCAGATGACCACCCGGCACCAGCGCGGCATGGACGCCTTCGAGGGTGCGGCTCCATTCGTCGTCGGTCAGGAAGACCTGGGCCACGTTGCCGGTCATCACCGCGAGATCGGCTCCAGCTTCACCCGCCGCCTTCGCGTCACCATGGATCCAGGTGATCTTTCCTTCCGGGTCTTTGGCCTTCGCGACTTCCAGTGACGCCTTAGCGGGGTCGACACCGACGACCTCGATCCCGCGCGCGGCCAGGAGAACGGCCAGGCAACCGGTGCCGCAGCCGACGTCGAGCACTCTTTTCGCCCCGAGTTCGCCGATGATGGCGAGGTAGTGGTCCAGGTCGTCGCGGGCGCCGTCGAAGGCGTCGTAGATCGGTGCGAGCCGGGCGTGGGCGAAGAGCGCGTCAGGCATTCGGCGACGATAGTTCCGGTACGTGTTCGGGAGCCACGGATTTACGGTCACGCCGCCAAGTCCGTTCTCCCAGCAACGCAAGGAAAGCGGGCAGCAGTACCCCGCGGACCAGCGTGGCGTCGATCAGGACGGCGACCACCATCCCGACTCCCATCATCTTGTACTCGATCGCGCTCAACGTGATGAAGACGCTGAACACGCCGACCATGATCACCGCCGCACCGCTGACCACTCCGGCACTCGTGCCGGTGCCGCGGACGATCGCGGCGACGGCGCCCTCCGCCCGGCGTTCACGGATCCGGCTGAGGATGAAGATGTGGTAGTCCATGCTCAGTCCGAGCAGCAGGACGAACATGAACATCGGCAGCCAGCCGACGACCCCGCCGTACGGGGCGAATCCCAGTATAGAAGCGAAGTGGCCGTCCTGGAAGATCCAGGTGAGCACACCGTAGGTCGCGCCGATCGACAGCAGGTTCAGCACGATCGACACGAGCGCCACCGGCACCGACCGGAAAGCCAGCAGCAGCAATACGAACGCCGCCAGCAGGACGAACCCGAAGACCAGCGGCATCCGCTCGGTCACCCGGTCGGCGAAGTCGCGGGCGTTCGCCGTCCGGCCGGATACCGCGTACTCGACGCCGTCCAGCTTTCCGATCGTTTCGGGGAGTAGCTCGGTGCGCAGCTTCGCGAGCGCCGCGTCGGATTCCGCGTCGCGGCCGGCGCCGGAGAGCGGGACCCGGACGACGACGGCCTGGTCGACATTTCCGACGGCGATGGGTTTGTTCAGCACACCGGAGCTTTCCCCGATCCGCCGCTCGAGATCCGTGATCGCCGACCGCAGGGCCGGGCTGTCGACCGGGCCGCTGTGCTCGGCGGTGAGCACCACCGTGGCGGGGTAGACCACGCCCGGGAAGGCCTCCTGGGTGCGGACGGCGGCGTCGATCGCGGGCATCGACCGCGGCAGGCTCTCCGCCGGCGTCGGATCCTGCAGGCGCATGCCGAGCGCGGGCAGCGTGAGCAGGATCAGCAACGCGGCCCCCAGCCCGCCCCACAACGCCGGACGCCGGGTGACCACGCGGGCGGTCGCGGACCAGAACCACGACTTTTCCGCCGTGATACGCCGCTTGCCCAGCCAGGGAATCCGCCCGCGATCGACCTTGTCGCCCAGTAGCGAGAGCAGTGCGGGCAGCACGGTTACCGAGCCGAGCACGGCGAGGCCGACCACGAACGCCGTGCTGATCGCGAGACCGGTGAAGTTGTCGAGCCCGGTGAGCACCAGCCCGCTCACGCACAGGACGACCGTGACCCCGGAGACGACCACGACGTGCCCGGACGTCCGCGCCGCGATGCGGGTCGCGGCGTCGATCGAGTGCCCGCGCGCACGTTCTTCCCGTTGCCTCCTGAGGAAGAACAGCGAGTAGTCGACGCCGACCGCCATCCCGATGAGCAGGGTGATCACCGTCGTCGCGCTGTTGATCGGGGTGAAGTCGTCGACGACCGACAGGAAGCCGAACGTCGCCGCGACACTCGTCCCCGCCAGCAGCAACGGGACCGACGCCGCGACCAGCGCCCCGAACACGATCAGCAGGATCACCAGTGTCAGCGGCAGGGAAAGAAGCTCCGACCGTTTGACGTCTTCACGGATACCCTTGTCGACCACGGTCGACAGGCTCAGATCTCCGGACAGGCTCAACCGGGCCGATGGATGCCGTGCGGCGACCTCGGCCACTCGCGCCGTCGCGATCTCGAAGTTCGGGCGGATGTCCTTCTCCCCGCCCGCGATCGAAAACCCGACGAGTCCGGACGTGCCGTCGGCCGAGATCCGCTCGGCGCCTCCGCCGGCCAGCGGCGAGCGGACGTCGGTGACCGAGCCGCTCGTGGTGAGCGTGGTGATCAGGTCTTCGGTCGCCCGCCGGAGTTCTTCGTTCGCGGCGAACGGTGGCGAGCCGGGCACCTTCGCCTCGACGAGGACGTTTTCGCGTAACGGGTCGAAGGTGTTTTGGGCGTTCAAAGCGGTCTGGGCGCGGCCGGACTCGCCGGGATCGGTGCTCCGGCGGCTTTCGCCGTCCAGCAGCATTCCCGACAGCAGGGCGACGACCACGAGGCCGGCCCAGCAGGCGAGGGTGATCGCGCGATGCCGCATGGACCAGGCGGCGATCTTTTCGGGCAGCATGAACTACAGTCCTTTACGTGAAGGAGTGAGATGCCTCGGGCGAGGTTTTTGCTTCTTCTTTCCTGGGCCGTCGAGTTGCCGCTCGGCGGCCCAGGGTCTTTCACCGGTGGTCAGTCGACCTCCTTGAGGATCCGCTCGACCGTGCCCACGCTCTTCTGGAGATCCGCGAGACGTCCGTCGAGTTCGGTCAGTTTGCGTTCGGTCTCTTCCTGCGCCTGGACGGCCTTCTCGGCGAGCCTGCGGTATTCCTGCTCGCGCGCGAGCGCGCCCCTGGCCCTGATGGTCGCGCCGAACTGCCACACGACCACCGTGATCACCACGGTGAGGAACACGAAGATGCCGATCAGCCCGGCGACCTCCTGCCATTGATGCCAGTTCACGATCGTTCCCCCTCGTCACCCGGCGCCGGTGTGCTCAGCGTCGGCGCCGCGGCGGCGATGGTGTCCGGGCTCAGCTCGACCAGGAACGGTTTCACCTCGTAGAACTTCATCGCCTTCCCGTCCTCCGACAGCTCCAGTTCGGCCGACACGAGCCCGGCCGCCTCCAGTTTGCGCAGGTGGAGCTGCAGCAACGCCCGGCTGATGCCGAGCTCCCGCGCCAGCTGGCTGACATACGCGCGCTCCGCACGCAATGCCGCGACGATCCGCAGCCGGTGCGGATTCGCCAGCGCCCCCAGCAGCCGCAGCAGCTCGTCGCCGGACGGTCCGGTGGCGGTCATGCCGAGCTCCTGCACATGCCAAAGAAATCTAGCAGGTGCTGGCTTCGTCTACCAGGTGCTCGAGCCAGGCGTTCGGTTCCGTGTAGACGCCGACGTCCAGCGCCGAGGAGGCGAGCACCGGCGCGATCCCGCCCGGTACGGCCGTGAGACCGTCCCGGAGTTCGACGCCGGTCCACGCTTTCCATTGGGCGAAGGTGCCGGTGACCGTCATCGCGAACGGAGCCGCTTTCACGAACCGGGCGCCGAGCCGTTCGTGCGTGCGCAGCCACGGATCCTCCGGCAACCCGTCCGCGCGACGGCGGGCGATGTAGTCCTCAAAGGACAGTCCGGGTTCGTTCTCCTTCCCGGCCGGGCGGACCGGCACGACGAGTTTGCGAATCCCTGTTTCCGAGGCGCGCTTTTTCAACGCTTCCAACGCTTTTGTGGCCAGGCCGCCGCCACGGCGGCCTGGCGCGACCATCACTTCGAGTGCGATCAACGTATTCGTCTCACGGGCGCTCAGCACGTCTTCCGCGGCCCAGATCAGGGCGGCGTCCCAGCCGTGGTCCGGCAGTTCCGGGCGTTCGGCGGTCGGGAAGCCGACCGGGACGGCGGCGGTTCTCGCCACGGGAACACCGTCTTCCAGCAGTACGAGGAAGTATTCCGGCCAGCGGGCGGCCAGGTGCGACGACTTCGCCAGCAGGCCGGTCAGGCCGTGCTGGAGGAATTCACCGCCGACGCCGCCGAGGGCGAGCGCGGGCTCGCGCAATTCGGGCCGGGTGGCCAGGTCTTCGATCACGATCATGTCCTCAGTAGACCCGAGGACACGCGATTCTCACGAGGTAGATTTCGGCCGTGACGAAAGGGAAGAAAGGGTACGCCTGTCCTTGCTGTGGCTATCTCACGGTGGGCGAGCGGGGCGCGTATGAGGTCTGCCCCGTCTGCTTCTGGGAGGACGACGGGCAGGACGATCATGACGCGAACGTCGTCCGAGGCGGGCCTAACGGGCGCCTGTCTCTCACGGTGGCTCGGCTGAACTTCGATCTTCACGGTGCCTGCGAAGAGGCACATATCCACAATGTCCGGCCTCCGGAACCGGACGAGATCCCTCCCGGCAGGAGCGCCGGCTAGCGCACGGGCAGCGCGCGGCGCCGTCCGGTGATGCCGGTGGTGTTGAGGTTGGCGCGCTCGCCGGCGGAGTGACCGTCGAGATAGCCGCTGCCGGACAGCCGCCTCGGCGGTGCCGAGCGCAGATCGCCGTATTGCTCATCGTACGCCTGTTTGACCATCGCCGTCCGGTCCTGGATCACCAGTTCGGCCGAGCGATGACCGGCGGCGGTCGTGTGGGTCCTGGCCGCGGTGTCCTCGCTGTTGCGGAGCCGTTCGTAGACCGCGCCGGAGAATCCGTGCAGCCACGTCCGCCGGTACGCGGCCAGTGATTCGCCCGCGAACACCCGGTTCTCCGGGCGGACCCTGGTCAGCTGGGTGGTCGCCTGCAGCAGCAGGCTCGTGTACAGCAGTTCCGTCCGCTCCAGATCGGAACGGAAACCGAACACCGTCACCGCGGTGACCGATTGGCCGAGCCGGTGCAGCAGGGCCCGGCAGCGCAGCGGATGCGCGATGTTCGTCAGCAGCCCCGCCTTGTCCCGGCTGTACGGGTTGTCGATCGGGATCTTGATCTGGGTGATCTCGTCCGCGGTCGCCCCGGAAGCGGCCAGCAGCGCCTGATCGATGCCGTACCTGGCGATCAGTTCGGCGGCCTTGGTGTTGTACGACTCGGCTTCGGCCTCGGTGACCGCCGGGTCCTCCGCCTTCGCGAGGAGTTTGCGGACGCGCGCGAGCAGCGTGTCATGGTCGGGCATGGTCCTCCTTCCTGATTGGGTTGGAGCGGATCAATCTAGGAGAGAGGTCCGACAATATTCGGCGAGCTGTTCGGATCCCGGTGAGGGGGCGGTATGTCGGTCGACGTTTCGGTGGTCGGTTCCGGCCCGAACGGGCTCGCCGCGGCGGTCCTGCTGGTCAGGGCGGGGCTCACGGTCGAAGTGCACGAAGCGGCGGAAGAGATCGGCGGCGGGACGCGCACGGCTTCGCTGTTCGACGACGAAGTCCGGCACGACATCTGCGCCACCGGGCATCCGCTGGCCGCGGCGTCTCCGTTCTTCCGCTGGTTCGGCCTCGCCGAGCACGGCGTCGACCTTCTGCGGCCGGAGATCGCGTACGCACATCCTCTCGGCGGTGACCGGGCCGGTCTCGCCTACGAAGACCTCGACCGGACCTGTGACGCCCTCGGTGCGGACGGGCCCCGGTGGCGCCGCCTGCTGGGACCGCTGGCCGAACGCAGCCGCGAACTGGCCGATCTCATGCTCGGCGATCTTCGCCGTCCGCCTCGCGATCCTCGTTCCGCCGCGCTCCTCCCGGCCAGGATCGCGCTGCTCGCGTCCGGTTCGGAACAGCGCTTGTTCACCGGCCCGGAAGCGCCCGCGTTGCTCTCCGGGGTTTCCGCACATGTGATGGGCCGTCAGCCGTCCCTCGCCGCGGCCGGCGCGACACTGCTGCTCAGCCACCTCGCGCATTCGACGGGCTGGCCTATCGTCCGCGGTGGCAGCCAGGCCATCACCGAGGCCCTCGCCGCCGATCTCCGCGCCCGCGGCGGACGGATCCACACCGGCAGCCGGATCACCGATCTGCGGACACTGGCGAAGTCGCGCACGGTGATCCTCGACATCGCCCCGCGTGGTTTCCTCGAAATCGCAGGCGACCTGCTGCCGCCGCGATACCGGAAGGCCCTGGAGTCCTACCGCTATGGACCCGGCGTGGCGAAGGTCGATTTCCTGGTTTCCGAGCCGGTTCCGTGGGCGGCGCCGGAGGTCGGCAAGGCGGGCACCGTCCATCTCGGAGGCACGCGAGACGAGGTGTATGCCGCCGAGAACGCCATCGTGCGCGGGGAAGATCCGGACGACCGGTTCGTGCTCGTGTCCGATCCGATGACGCTCGACCCGTCCCGCGGGGTGCCGGGCAAACGGCCGGTTTGGGCGTATTGCCATGTGCCGCACGGGGATCCGCGGGACGTCACCGAACTCGTCCGGCGGCGGATCGAACGGTTCGCGCCCGGCTTCTCCGACACGATCCTGGCGAGCCGTTGTGTCACCGCGCCGGAACTGGAGGCCTACAACGCGAACTACCCCGGCGGTGACGTCGCGGCGGGCGCGGTGGATCTGCGGCAGGTGCTCGGACGGCCGGTCGCCCGGTGGAATCCGCACCGGACCCCGCTCGGCGGTGTCTTCCTGTGTTCGGCCGCGACGGCACCGGGCCCCGGCGTGCACGGGATGGGTGGCTGGCACGCCGCGAAATCCGTGCTGGGGAAGGACTTCGAGCGGTTAGCCCAGATAGGCGTCCAGGGTGACGGCCAGCGCCCGCTCCGGTGACGGCGCGAAGCTCGCGCCCGCCAGCCCGCCCCAGAGCCACAACTGGGCGAGGCCGTGCAGCGACGCCCACAGCGACGACGCGAGCAGCCGCGGATCGGTCACGGGATGCCAGCCGCCTTCCTGCACGTCCTCGACGAGCGCGGCGAAGAAGTCGAACACCGCGCTGCTCACCCGGATGAGTTCGGGATCGTCCGGATCGATGAGATCGCGGCGGAACATCAGCTCGAACATCGCCGGATTGGCCAGCGCGAAGTCGAGATAGCCGTGGCAGGCGGCGATGAGCCGCTCGCGGGGTGTCCCGGCCGGAAGGGTGGCGCCGCGTTCGAGCAGTTCGAGGTAACCGCGGGTGGCGACCGCCGAGAGCAGCGCCGCGCGGCCGGAGAAATGCCGCAGCGGCGCGCCATGCGAGACGCCGGCGGCCTTCGCGATGCCGCGCAGCGTCACGGCACCGACGCCCTCTTCGGCCAGCAGGTTCGCGGCGGTTTCGATCAGGCGGGTTCGGGCGCCCACGACCGGGTCTCCTCGAGAACGGGCAGGAGGTCGGGACGTTTCGGCAGGAAACCGTCGCCCGGCTGGCGGCCGATGAGCCGGTTGCGGAACCGGCTGACCGCGACCGGGAAGACCTCCCTGGTCAGCCAGCGCAGATCCGCGCGCAGGCCGGGACGTCCGGCCGAACCGGGCAGCGGGGCGAGCCAGGACGGGTCGTGGGAGACGTCGAGCTTGCCGAGCACGTGGGCGGCCAGGCGCCGGTGGCCGAGCTCGGAAAGGTGCAGCCGATCCGGGCCGAAGTAGCGGGAATCGTGCGCGGCGTCGTCCGGCCAGAGATCGACCAGCGTCGCGCCGTAGCTGACGGACGCCTCGCGGACGGCGTCGTTCAACGCGACGATGCGCGGACGCATGCGGTGCCCCATCGGCATGCGGTGGGAGATGTCGCTGAGGGTGAAGGTGACGACCCGCGGCGCGATCCCGGTGCAGGCGCGGATGGCCGTGTCGACGCGGCGGGCGACCGTGCGCGCGTCCCAGCCGCGGCTCATCACGTCGTTGCCGCCGCCGAACAGGGCGATCAGATCCGGCTGGAGCCTGGTCGCGGCCGGGGTCTGCTCGGCGTGGATCTGATCGAGCCTGCGCCCGCGGACCGCGAGGTTGGCATAGCGGAAACCGGGCTCCTCCTCGGCGAGACGTGCCGCGACGAAGTCGGCCCAGCCCCGGTAGAAACCGCCCGACGGATGCGGATCGGCCAGCCCTTCGGCGCAGCTGTCGCCGAGCGCGACGAAACGTTGGTAGCCCATCCAGATCTCCGTAACCGCGAGTTCACCTTGTAGACACTGTCTATCAAACCGATGTAGACGCTGTCTACTCAGCGGTCGAGACGGTTCCGATGGGTGAAGGCGACGGCACGTCGCGGATCGCCGTCCGGGAGCACCCGGCACAGCGCGTCGACGATCTCCAGGTCGTCGGCCCCGCACGGGGTCTCCCAGTACGACCACAGCGCCGCCGCGTCCCCGCTGCCGAGCACGACCCGCCGGACCGACGCGGTGACGGCCTCACGTTCCTCGCGCACCGCGGGTGACTCCGATTCGGCCAGCAGCGGGCCGCGGAACGCGTCCGCCGCGGCCGCGACGTCGCCTCGTTTGAGCGCCGCGCGGACGCGCAGGAAGTCGGCGTCCACGTCGGCGGAAAGCCGGTACGGCCGGGTCTGCACGATATCCGAGCCGAGCTGCGTCCGGAGCCGGTGGATCTCCGCGCGCACGGTCACCGGATTGCCGCTCTCGCCGTAGAGCAGCAAGGCGAGCCGTTCCGCCGAGAGGCCGCCCGGGTTCAGCGCGAGCAGCGTCAGAATCTCCGCGTGCCGCAGGGTGAACGGCACTTCGCGACCGTCCACTGTGGTCGATGGTGGCCCGTCGGTGAGGAACTCCAGCGCGAGCCGCGGACGCCGCGAAGCACCCCTGCTCCCCAGACGCAGCAAATAGCCCTCGCTCAACGGCTCCACCGTGCCCAGCCGCCCGTCGGGAAGGGTGACCGCGCCGCCGCCGGGCCGGATGTCCACAGTGGAGGGAAGGTCGCCGCAGGCTTCGGCCGCCAGCACGCGGCCCTTCGCCGAGAGCAGGGCTCCCGGCGCGCCGCGTAACGCTTCCAGGTGAGTCATGTTCGCGGCCCGCAGCCGTTCGTCGCGCATCGCGAGCCGGGCCCGCAGCTGGCCTTCGGCGAGCTGGGCTGCCGCCGTGACCAGCGCGAGCATCGCGGGATGGACCGTCCGCAGCGGACCGCTGACGTCGATCGAGCCGAGCAGCGCGCCGGTCTCCGGATCGCGTACGGGCGCCGCCGCGCAGGTCCAGCCGTGATAGGTCCGCACCAGATGTTCGGCCGAGTAGATCTGCACCGGCTCCCCGGTGGCGAGCGTGGTGCCCATCGCGTTCGTGCCGATGACGTCCTCGCTCCAGCGCGTTCCTTCGGCGAGCATCACGTCGTCCGCGCGCCGCAGCACGCCCGCGGCACCCTCCCGCCACAGGATGTGCCCGGCCGCGTCGGTCACGATCATCATGTGCTCGGCGTCGTCGGCGATGCTCACCAGCGTCTGCCGCAGGATCGGCAGCACCGGTGCCAGCGGATGCTCGTCGCGCAGCCCGTTCACCTCGCCGGGGTCGTAGACCAGCGGGGCGACGCCGGTGTCCGGATCGACGTGCGCGGCGAGCGAGCGATTCCACGAAGCCGACACGATCGACCTGGGGGAACGCGGTGCGGGACCGCCGGAGAGAACGGCGTCGTGGACGTCCTTCAGCAGCCGCGCGTACGCCTGAGGGTCACGCGGCGACGCTTCACCTCCGGGCAGCTCCGCCACGTTTCCGAGAATAGGTGACCGCGCTCACTTCGTTGCAACGTGCGTGCAACCTCACCCGCCCTAGCTTCGCCGTCATCCGTCACCCCTAGCGATGAGGCAGGAAAGATGGCCAAGTACGCGGCACCGAACACCGAAGGCAGCGTCGTCAGCTACGAATCGCGCTACGACCACTACATCGGAGGCGAGTACGTACCGCCAGCGAGCGGTCAGTACTTCGAGAACCCGACCCCGGTGACCGGACAGGTGTTCACCGAGGTCGCCCGCGGCACCGCCGCCGACATCGACCGCGCGCTCGACGCGGCCGAAGGCGCGGCCGCGGCCTGGGGCCGGACGTCGGTGGACGAGCGCGCGAACGTGCTGCTCCGGATCGCCGACCGGATGGAACAGAACCTCGAAGCGATCGCCGTCGCCGAATCGTGGGAGAACGGCAAACCGGTCCGCGAGACCCTCGCCGCCGACATCCCGCTCGCGATCGACCACTTCCGCTACTTCGCCGGCGCCCTGCGCGCCCAGGAGGGCGGCATCTCCCAGATCGACGACAACACCGTCGCGTACCACTTCCACGAGCCGCTCGGCGTCGTCGGCCAGATCATCCCGTGGAACTTCCCGCTGCTGATGGCGGTCTGGAAGCTCGCGCCCGCGCTGGCCGCGGGCAACGCGATCGTGCTCAAACCCGCCGAACAGACCCCGGCGTCGATCCACCTGCTGATGTCGCTCATCGGCGATCTGATCCCGCCGGGCGTGCTGAACATCGTCAACGGTTTCGGTGTCGAGGCGGGCAAGCCGCTCGCGTCGAGCAACCGGGTGCGGAAGGTCGCGTTCACCGGCGAGACCACCACCGGACGGCTGATCCTGCAGTACGCCAGCGAGAACATCATCCCGGTCACCGTCGAGCTCGGCGGCAAGAGCCCGAACATCTTCTTCGACGACGTCGCCGCGGCCAACGACGCGTTCTACGACAAGGCGCAGGAGGGTTTCGCGCTCTTCGCGCTGAACCAGGGCGAGGTCTGCACCTGCCCGTCGCGGGCGCTGATCCAATCCGGTATCTACGACCGGTTCCTCGGCGACGCCGTCGAGCGGGTCAAGAAGATCAAGCAGGGGCATCCGCTCGACACCGAGACGCAGATCGGCGCACAGGCCTCGAACGACCAGCTGGAGAAGATCCTCTCCTACATCGACATCGGCCAGAAGGAAGGCGCGAAGATCCTCACCGGCGGCGAGCGCAGCGACCTCGGCGGCGAACTGTCCGGCGGGTACTACGTGCAGCCGACGGTGTTCGAGGGTGACAACAAGATGCGGATCTTCCAGGAGGAGATCTTCGGCCCGGTCGTCTCGGTGGCCAGGTTCGACGACTACGCCGACGCGCTGAAGATCGCCAACGACACGCTGTACGGTCTCGGCGCCGGTGTCTGGTCGCGTGACGGCAACACCGCCTACCGCGCCGGCCGCGACATCCAGGCGGGCCGGGTGTGGGTCAACAACTACCACGCGTACCCGGCGCACGCGGCCTTCGGCGGTTACAAGGCGTCCGGGATCGGGCGCGAGAACCACAAGATGATGCTGGACCACTACCAGCAGACCAAGAACATGCTGGTGTCCTATTCGGACAGTGCGCTCGGGTTCTTCTGATGGCCGAGCGGGTCGGCTTGACACCGGCCGCCGCGGATCTGCTGCGGCGGCTGGTGTCTCTCCACGGGCCGGTGATGTTCCACCAGTCCGGCGGATGCTGCGACGGGAGCGCCCCGATGTGTTACCCGGTGGGCGAATTCCGCACCGGGGCGTCCGATGTCCACCTCGGTGACCTGAGCGTCGAAGGCGTCGACGACGTTCCGGTGTGGATGTCGGGCCCTCAGTTCGAGTACTGGAAGCACACGCATCTGACCATCGACGTCGTCCCCGGCCGGGGGAGCGGATTCTCCTTGGAGGCGCCCGAAGGGGTCCGTTTCCTGGTCCGCTCCCGGTTGTTCAGCGATGAGGAGTCGGCCGAGCTGAACGGCCCAGCAACGCGATGAGCCGTGCGCCCGGTCCGGCGTCCGGCGGTGCCTCGACAGCGTGGTCGAAGGCGCCGCCGGGCCCGCGGACCGGCGTGACGTCGGGATAGCGGCTCGCCACTTTCAACGCGGCCTCGGCGAGCTCGTCGTCCCAGCGGTGTTCGCGGCCCAGTGCGGTGTCGAGGTCCCAGTCGTGGGTGAGCGTGTCGACGAACAGCACGGCCAGCGCGTTCTTTCCGGGGAGCGGGCCGAAAATCCCGAAATCGAAGGTCTTCTCCAGTGCTTCGGTGTCGAAGGCCGCGAGGAATTCGGCGGAACTCTCCTCGTAGGACCTGGCGAGGGCGTCGTCGGCCGACGGCCGGCGCTTCATCGGGTGGCCGGTCGCCTCCGCGGTGCGGGAATCGTGCCCCTCGATCAGGTGTTTCACGATGTCGCGGACGGTCCACTCGGCGCAGGGGGTCGAGCGGTCCCAGTCGTCCGCGCCGATTCCGGCGATCGTGGCCCCGGCGGCTTGGTGGGCCCGGGTGGTGAGTTCGATGAGATCCATGACGGCAATGTATACGAACGGTCGTGCTATCTTCTAGGGTGTGAGCACTCTCGAAGTGAACGAGGTCTTCGTCGGGCGGCCGTCGGTGCTGGGGATGAAGCGCGACGTCCCGGTGTACAGCGCCATCGCGAAATCGCGCGTGGACGCGCCGTCGCTGAAATTGGACGAGATCAACCTGGCCGGTGACGACCAGGCGGATCGCACCGTCCACGGCGGTGTCGACAAGGCGGTCTACGTCTATCCGGCCACGCACTACGCGGCCTGGGCGGAGCAGGGGTTCCCGGTGTCGGCGGGTGATTTCGGGGAGAACGCCTCGGTGTCGGGCGCCGACGAGTACGACGTCCGGGTCGGCGATGTCTGGGCGTGGGGAGACGCGCTGGTCCAGGTCTCGCAGCCGCGGACGCCGTGCTTCAAGCTCGCGATGAAGACCGGGCGCAAGGACGTCATCCCGGCGATGATCGATTCCGGCCGCAGTGGCTGGTACCTGCGGGTGCTGCGGACGGGCGAGGTGCCCACGTCGGGACGTATGACGCTCGAAGAACGCGATCCGGTGAACCCGACGATCGCCGAGGTGTACGTCGCGTCGTTCACCAACGTCGCCCAGCTCGACGAAGAGCGCCGGGACGCGTATTGGGCGCTGCTGGATCGGGTGCTCGCGACGCCGTCGCTTTCCCGGCAGTACCGTGACGGCCTGGAATCGGCGAAGAGGCGGCGAGAGGAACGGAATGCCGGTTGACGGCCGGGTGGCCCGCGGTGACGCGACGAGGCGGATCGTGCTTCGCCGTGCTGTCGACATCGCGTCCGTCGAAGGGCTCGACGGGTTGTCCCTCGGCAGGCTCGCCACCGAATTGGAATTGAGCAAATCCGGGGTGTTCGCTCTGTTCGGCTCCAAGGAGGAACTGCAGCTCGCGGCCGTCGAAACGGCGAGCGCGATCTTCGCGGAGAACGTCGTCGAGCCGACACTGAAGGTCGAGCAGGGGATCGAGCGGTTGCGCGCGTTGTGCGCGAACTGGCTCGACTACTCGGAACGCCGCGTGTTCCCCGGCGGCTGTTTCTTCTTCAACACCGGCGCCGAATTCGACGCGCGGACCGGCCGGGTGCACGACGCGGTCGCGAACGCGAGCCGGGCGTTCGCGCAGTTCATCCGGTCCACCGCGGTCGAAGCGCGGAAGGCCGGGCACCTGCGTGAGTCGGTCGATGTGAACCAGCTGGCCTTCGAGCTGAACGCGCTGGGGCGGGCCGCGAACGCCGATTCGGTGATGTTCGGCGGCACCGAGCCCTACGTACTGGCTCGGGCCGCCATCACCGCCCGTCTCGACGCCGCGGCCGCGCGATGAACGCCCGCTACTTCCAGTCGACCTGAGTGGACCGGTAGAAGTCGATACCCTGCTGAACCCACCGCGGGCTCTGCTTCGCCAGCCGGAGCCGGTAGGCGTCCCAGCTCCGGGAAGCCTTGGGCGACCAGCCGATCTCCGCGTGACCCGGCAGCCTCGGGAACGCCATGAACTCGATGTTGTCACTGGTGATCAGCGTTTCCGACCACAGCGGCGCCTCGACCCCGATGACGTTCTTCTCCGTCACGCCCTGCAGGTAGGTGGCCGGATCCCAGTCGTAGCCGTCCTTGACCTCGATCAGCGCGGCCCAGTCCAGGCCGAGCGGCGTCCCGGGGTGGTACTTCATGTCCAGGTACGCCTTGTTCGCGGGCGACATGAGGATCTTGTTGCCGCGCGCGGCCGCGGCGGCGACGGCGGCGTCCGTCCCGGTCGTGCCCCAGAACTGCGGGACGGCCGAAACCGGCGGATTCGTCTTGGCGATGTCGTGCCAGCCCGTGATCGTCTTGCCGTACTTCGCGACGATCGGGTGCACCTTCGTGGCGAAGGTCTGGTAGTCCTCCGGCGTGGTCGAGTGCGCCTCGTCGCCACCGATGTTGATGTACTTCCCAGGGGTGATCGCCGACAGTTCGCGGATGACGTCGTCGACGAACTTGTAGGTGATGTCCTTGCCGATGCACAGCGAGCTGTAGCCGACCTCGATATCCGTGCGCGGCGGTATCGGCTTGCCGTCGCAGTTCAGTTCGGCGTAGGAGTACTGGGCCGCGTTGGTGTGCCCCGGCATGTCGATCTCGGGAACAATCGTGATGTGCCGCGAAGCCGCGTAGCGCACCAGGTCCTTGTACTGCTCCTGCGTGTAGTAGCCGCCGGGAGCGCCGCCGACGGCCGTCTGGCCGCCCACGGTCGCCAGCTTCGGCCAGCTCTTGATCTCGATCCGCCAGCCCTGGTCGTCGCTCAGGTGCAGGTGGAGGTTGTTGATCTTGTACTGCGCGATCTGGTCGATGTAGAGCTTGACCTGGTCCGGTGTGAAGAAGTGGCGGGCGGCGTCGAGCATCGCGCTGCGGTAGCCGAAGCGGGGATAGTCGAGCACCGTGCCGCCCGAAACCACCCACGAACGCTTCTGGACGGTCTTCGCCTCGATCGCCGACGGAAGCAACTGGCGCAGCGTCTGCACGCCGAGGAACAGGCCGTCGTCGGTGTTCGCCTTCAAGGTCACGCCGGAGGGCGACACCTTGAGCTGGTAGCCCTCGTTGCCGACGCGGCCGCTCGCGTGGCCGGTTTCGAGCGAGATGGCCGGGCCGCCGCCGCGGTGGCCGCTGACGACGGGCAGCCGGTAGCCGGTGGCGGGCCGGAGCAGGCCGGCGAGGTACTCGGCGACCTGCCTGCCTTCGCGGTCGGTGCGGATGACGGTCGCGGGGCCGAGACGGAAGTTCGCGCGAGGGTCGGATTTCGCGTCGACCGGCGCGGGGACGACGTCGGTGACGGTCCGTTCGGCCTTCGCGTGCTGTCCCGCGCTCGCCGTGGCGGGCAGTCCGAGCGTCACGAGGCTCAGCACGGCCACGCCGAGCACGGTTCTGGACAGGCGTTTACTCATGGAGCACCTCCGGTCGGATAACTGGAGACTCTCTTCCCTGAGAAGGTATAGACCAATAGGGCAAACGCGACAACACCCGATCGGACCAGTACGCCGTACCGGTCATCGGTCACTCGCCGCGCAGAACCGCTTTCAGGGCATCGAGAACGCTCGCGTCCTCGATGGTCGACGGCACCTGCTCGTCGCGGCCGTCGGCGATACCGCGCATGGTCTTACGCAGGATCTTCCCGGACCGCGTCTTCGGCAGCGCGTCCACAATGGACACGTCACGGAAGGCGGCGACCGGGCCGATGTCGCGCCGCACCAGCGCGACCAATTCGGCCTTGAGCGTTTCGGCGTCGACGTCGGCGCCCGATTTCAGCACCACGAAACCGCGCGGAAGCTGCCCCTTGAGCTGATCCCGTACTCCGATCACGGCGCATTCGGCGACGGCGGGGTGCGACGCCAGCACGGCCTCCATGGAACCGGTCGAAAGCCGGTGGCCCGCGACGTTGATGACGTCGTCGGTGCGGCCCATGACGAACAGGTAGCCGTCTTCGTCGACGTATCCGGAGTCACCCGTCAGGTAGTGCCCTTCGTACCGCGAAAGGTACGCCTCGCGATACCGCTCGTCGTCCTGCCACAACGTCGGCAGCGAACCCGGCGGAAGCGGCAGCTTGATGGCGATGGCGCCTTCACGCCCGGCGGGCAGCGGGTCGCCCGCCTGGTCCAGGATCCGCACGTCCCAGCCCGGCACCGGCTTCGTCGCGGAGCCGGGTTTGACCGGCATCGGTTCCAGTCCGCGCGGATTCGCCGCGATCGGCCAGCCGGTCTCCGTCTGCCACCAGTGGTCGATCACCGGCACGCCGAGCTTCTCGTGCGCCCAGTGATAGGTCTCCGGATCGAGTCGTTCCCCGGCCATGAACAACGTCTTGAATCCGCTGAGCTGGTATTTTTCGATTTCGACGCCGTCCGGATCGACCTTCTTGATCGCCCGCAACGCGGTCGGCGCGGTGAACAACGCCTTCACCCCGTGATCGGAGATGACCCGCCAGAACGCGCCCGCGTCCGGGGTTCCGACCGGTTTGCCCTCGTACATGACCGTCGTCGCCCCGATCAGGAGCGGCGCGTAGACGATGTAGGAATGCCCGACGACCCAACCGACGTCGGACGCCGTCCACCACACGTCGCCGGGCTGGACGTCGTAGATCGCGCTCATCGACCAGGCCAGCGCGACCGCGTGCCCGCCGATGTCGCGCACGACGCCCTTCGGCTTCCCCGTGGTGCCGGAGGTGTACAGGATGTACAGCGGGTCGGTGGCCGCGACCCGCACCGGATCGGCGGGGGAGGCCTTCGCGACGAGTTCGGTCCAGTCGGCGTCGCGCTCACCCAGCTCGGCGCGAGCGCGTTCCCGCTGCAGCACCACGACCTTGTCCGGCTGGTGGACGGTGCCCGCGAGCGCTTCGTCGATGATCGGTTTGTATTCGACGATCCGCGTCGGCTCGATCCCGCACGACGCCGCGACGATGACCTTGGGTTTCGCGTCTTCGATCCGTGCCGCGAGCTCCTTGGGCGCGAAACCGCCGAAAACGACCGAATGCACCGCGCCGAGCCGGGCGCACGCGAGCATCGCGACCGCGGCCTCGGGGACCATCGGCATGTACACGATGACGCGGTCGCCCTTCCCGACGCCGAGGGAGGCGAGCGCGCCGGCGAAGCGCGCGACTTCGTCCAGCAGTTCCGCGTAGGTGAACCGGCGGACCGAATCGGTGACGGGCGAATCCCAGATCAGCGCGGTCTGCTCGCCGCGGCCGTCCCGCACGTGCCGGTCGAGCGCGTTGAACGCCGTGTTCAGCTCGCCGTCCGGGAACCAGCGATAGAAGGGCGCTTTCGACGCGTCGAGGGCCCGCGTCGGCGTGCGGGTCCAGTCGATGGCCTGTGCGGCTTCGAGCCAGAAACCCTCCGGGTCTTCGAGGCTCCGCTGGTACGACTCGGCGTGCATCGAATGCTCCTTCACGTTCGGGTACGGGGACCATCATGGACTTCCGGACCGGCCGATGCCTGGTGGTAACGGCGGAGAGACGCCCGCGACAACCCGGCAACCCTGCGAGGGCATGGAGCGTCCTAAGCTGGACTAGGGGGAAAACCGCCGGAAACGGCCTCGACGAGCGAGGGGAGCAGGGTCCATGGGACTAGCGAGCGCGCTGCTTTCGTTCGCGCACAGCCTGTTCGGGCCAGGGATCTGGCCTGGGGACTGGGTGTGGGCGACGAGCACCGCGGGAGCGCTGGTCGCGCTGCTGCCCGCACTGGGAGCGATGATCGTCGCGATCATCCGCAAAGGCACCGGCAACCGCTACGACGTGGTGACCCTGTCCGTCTTCGGCGGGATCGGCGTCGTCGCCGTCTTCCTGCTGCCGTGGCTGCTGGCCACCGGTGTTTCGCAGACGTACCAGGAGGCCGCGTCCAAATCGGGCGGTAAGTCCGGCTTCTCCAGCAGTGACCTGGCGACCTTCAACGCCGACTACAGCCCGCTGATCGGCAAGCAGAGCGAGTACCTCGGCCGCGGTCAGAACGTGTACGAGGTCCTGTTCTACCCGAACGGGATGCAGCTCAGTTACATCTTCTACCTGATCCTGCTGGTCGGGCTGCCCGCGCTGTCGCTGCTGTTCGTGATGCTGCAGGCGCGCACCGCGTTCCGCCGGGGACCGAAGTGGCCTTCGCGGTTCTTCTGGATCCCGTTCGTCCTGATGGTGCTGGCGAGCGTCGGCATGGGCGCGAACACCGCCGTGCACTTCTGGCTCGGGTTCCTGCCGTTCAGTGTGCTGGGGCTGATCCCGGTCGCGCTGGTCGGCCCGCCGCCGTGGTCGGTGATCAACCGGCCGGACCCGCAGCCCCGGCAGAAGGTAGAGCCGTACCGCCCGGAGCCGCCCGCCCCGAAACCGCAGCCGCAGCTGCCGCCCCCGCCCGCCAAGCAGTACCCGGCGACCGCGCTGGCGCAGGCACCCGAACCTCCCGCGCTGGCCGCGGTCCCGGGCCCGATCCCGCCTCCGCCGGGTTCCCGCAACTCCGGCGGCAGCCGGTACAAGCGTGTCCGGCGGCTCGGCCACGGTGGCTTCGGCACCGTCTGGGAAGCGGTCGACACGCAGCTCAACCGCACGGTCGCACTGAAGATCGCGCACGCGCCGGACCGGGACACCGAGGAACGGATGCAGCGCGAAGCCCGTGCGCTGGCCGTGGTGAACCACCCGAACTGTGTCAAGGTGTACGACCTCGTCGAAGAACCCGACGGGCTCGCGCTGGTGATGGAGTACCTCGAAGGCCGCTCGCTGGCCGAAATCGTCGATTCGCAGGGCCCGCTCGACGACATCGCCGCCGGACGGCTCTGGTCGACCATGGCGGGCGCGCTCGCGGCGGCGCACGAAAAGGGTGTGCTGCACCGGGACCTGAAGCCGTCGAACATCATCCTCGACCGCAACGGGCTCGCCCACCTGATCGACTTCGGCATCGCCCGCAGCCAGGGCGACTCGAAGATGACCGCGACCGGGATGATGATCGGCACGCCGGACTTCGTCGCTCCCGAGCAGGCGATGGGCTCGCCCGCCAGCCCGGCGTCGGACGCCTGGCAGCTCGCCGCGACGGTCAGCTACGCGCTCTCGGGTCAGCCGCCGCGCGGCACCCGGGAGACCCCGATGGCCGCGCTGATGGCCGCCGCCCGTGCCGAACCGGTGTCGAAACTGCCGAACCGCAGCGCCCACGCGCGGATCCTCATCGCGTCGCTCGACCAGGAGCCCCGACGCCGCCCGACGCTCACCGCCGTGCGGCGCGACGTCGAAGGCTGGCTGGCTCGTGCCGGCAAGTCGCCGGACGGTCCGGTGACGCAGATCGTGCCGCGCCGTCCTCCGCAGCAGCAGCCGCAGCCCCATCAGCAGCCGCAGCCTCAACGTCACCCGCGCTGACCTGCGAAAAGAGAGCAAGGGACCTTTGCTACCACTTGTCTCGACATCGAGATAAGTGGTAGCAAAGGTCCCTTGCTCTCCGTCAGTCGACGATGACCCAGGTCCCGCCCTGCCAGGCCATGGTGAACGTCTTGGGCTGAGCCGCCATCATCGCGATCTGCGGCGCGATCGCGCCCGGGGGGACGACGACCTTGTCCGGCCCCTTGCTCTGCAACTTCGCCCGGTCCACGCGGGTGGCCTTCAGCTTCTTCACGTCGTCGGCCGAGAGCATCCCGAACTGCATCGGGGTGAGTTGACGGCATTCCTTCATCCCGCCGTCGAACGCCGGCCCGGTGATCCGGCAGACGGTTTCGAGGTCCTTGGCGCCCAGCGCGTGGTGGTATTCCTCCATCACGCTCGCGGCCCCTTCCGGCGTGTGCGCCACGGCGCCGCCGGCGGCGGGCGTGGTGGTCTCGGAGGAGGCGGTCGCCGAAGGCCTCGAAGTACTGGCTTGTGTCGTGCTGGTGGCCGGCGCTTCGGAGGTGCTCGGAACGGCCGAGGACTGCGGCGACGCGGTTCCCGGAGTCTGCTCTTCGCACCCCGCGATCAAGAACAACGCCGCGGCCGCGCAGGCCGCTCCGAGCGGTCGGATCGTCATGATGCCCCCTGTAGAGCTGCTGTTGACCAGCGAAGAGTAACAACTCGGGGGCAAGTGTCACACTTGAATCGGGAAAATCACGAGTCTCCGGTGATCAGGCCCAGCATCGACACCGACAAGATGAGCTGGGCCGAGACGCAGGTCCGCGGCATCGCTTCCTTCTTCTTGCCGACGAAGTCGACCTGAACGACTTGGCCGTTGCTCAGCTGGACACTCAGGGCACAGGCGTCCGCGGTCTGCTCGAATCTGGCCTTCAACGTGCCGAACCGCCCGTTCCGCACCTCCGCGCCCGGCTTGGGCGGCACGGCTTCGAGACCGCCGGTGCCAGTCGTGTACATCCCGACGGCCTTCGCGTACGGGACCTCGTGAGTACAGGTCGGCCCGAGCGGCCCCTCGCCCTTCTGTGCGCCTTCGCGGCCCGCGTTGACCCCGGCGTAGTTCGTATGAGTGAACTTGACGACCTCGCAGATGTCCGCGTTCTTCAGCACCTCGGCCGCGGGCTCCTGGACGGTGCTCGGCGCCGGTTTGCCACCGGCGAGCGGAACGAATTTCTTCAGCACCACTTCGGCGACCTTCTTCGCCAGTTCGCAGTGCTCGGCGCGAGTGCCCGCTTCGTCGCTGTTGACGTCGTAGGCGTCGACAGCGATCGAGGCATAGGCGCGGACGTCCATGTTGACCGAGCAGAACGTCACCGGTTCCGGGTCGAAGGCGTAGGTCCGGCCCTTGATCCCGGCGATCTCCACCGGCTCCATCACCGCCGAATCCTGCGTGATCCAGCTGTACGGGCTGTAGGCGTGCACCTGCGCGCCCTTGTTGTTCGGGAACTCGAACTGGCAGCCGCTGAGCACCCCCTTGGCGCTTGTGAGACCGAGCGGCTGCAGGTCCGGCTTGATCGACTCGAGCCAGTCGCAGCCCTCTTCGCCTCGCTTCGCGGGCAGCGCCAGCGGCTGGTCGAGCACCTGATCACTGAAACCCGACCCGTCGGCGGGCGGTTCGTATCGCGGGTACTTCGCCTCGCTCGCGCCCGGTGCAGAGCCCTCGCGGAAAGCCTTCCCGTCGATGGCGCTGGAACAGCCGGTGATCAGCAGGGCGACGGCCAGGAAATACGGCCAACGAGACATGACGACCCCCAGTAGTCCTCAATTCGGACGGGAGTCTAAGCCGCTTCCGGGCGCCTCGCCGGGTCTTGGGTCAACCGATCGTGGTCACTTCCAGGACGGAAGCCACAACTCGGCGTTCCAGTGCTCGTTCGTGATCGCGTTGCCGTTCAGGATCGGCCACAACCAGGCGAAGTTGGCCACGACGAGCCCCACGTAGAGGGCGACGACGAGCAGGCCGGTGCCCCGCCGCTCGAATCCGCGTTTCGCGCTCCCGAGGATCTGCCCGAGGACCAGCGTCAACCCGAGTACCAGGAACGGCGCCAGCGGCGTCGCGTAGAAGTAGTACATCTGGCGGTCGAGGTTGGTGAACCACGGCAGGAACCCGGCGAGGTAGCCGACGAGCACAGCGGCGTAGCGCCAGTCCGCGCGGAAGACCGAGCGCCACACGCTCCAGCCGAGCATCGGCAGCGCCAGCCACCACATCGCCGGCGTCCCGATCAGCATCGTCGCCCGCACGCACGTCGACTCGCCGCAGCCGGTCGCGTCCGTGCCACCCGCGTACGCGTAGAGCATCGGCCGCAGCCCCATCGGCCAGGTCCACGGCTTCGACTCCCACGGATGCGGTTTGTCCTTGGGCGTCACCAGGTTCGCGTGGAAGTCGAGCACGTTCATCGAATAGTCGCCGAGCGACCGCAACGCGGGCGGCATCCAGGCCCAGAAACCGGGGTCGATGTCCTTGATGGCCACGTAGTTGCGGTCGGTCGCGGTCTCGCTCGCGAACCAGGCCCAGTAGCAGGCGAGGTACACCAGGATCGGGATGACGACGATCGCCCACAGCGCGGGCAGCACGTCACGGCGCAGCGTGCCGACCCACGGCCGCTGCACGCCGGCCGCCCGCCGCGCGGCGACGTCGAAGAAGACGGTGAGGAGCCCGAACGCGGCGATGTAGTAGAGCGCCGACCATTTGACGCCGAAGGTCAGCCCGATCATCAGGCCGCCGGCGAACCTCCACCACCGGAAACCCAGCTTCGGGCCGAACCGGGATTCGTCGATCCAGCCTTCGCGGACGGCCACGGCGAGCCGCTGCCGCACCTGGTCGCGGTCGCACAGCAGACAGGCGAACGCGGCGAGGACGAACAACGCGATGAAGATGTCGAGCATGCCCATACGTGACTGCAGGTGCAGGACGCCGTCGCTGATCACCAGGATCCCGGCGACCGCGCCGAGCAGCGTCGACCGCGTGAGCCGCCGGGCGATCCGGATGGTGAGGAGCACGATCAGCGTGCCCGCCAGCGCCGGCATGATCCGCCAGCCCCAGGCGTTGTAGCCGAACAGCCACTCGCCGATCGCGATGAGATGCTTCGCCAGCGGCGGGTGGACGATCAGCTCGTAGCCGTAGTTGTCCTCGTAACCGCCGTTGCGCAGCATCTGCCACGCCTGCGGGACGTAGTGCTTCTCGTCGAAGACCGGGGTGCCCTTGTCCGTGGGCGTTCCCAGGTTCTGGATCCGGACGATGCCGCCGATGAGCGTCAGCACCAGCGTGACGATCCAGCCGCGCAGACGGTCCGTCGGCATGCCGCGGCCGAGGAGGGTGGCCTCCCGGTCGTTCGGTGGCCTGAGCGCGTCGACCGGATCCGGCCGCACGCTCTCGTTGTCGCGGGTCAGCAGTGCGGTCACGGGGCATGATCCTACGGGCGGAAGAGTGAACTCGGTGTCCGGATCTGCCAACCGGTTAACCTTCGGGAATGACCGAAGGACGCCTCGTGCTGGCAGCCACCCCGCTCGGAGACGTCCGTGACGCTTCGCCGCGCCTGTCCGAAGCCCTCGCGACGGCCGACGTGATCGCGGCCGAAGACACCCGGCGCCTCCGCTCCCTCGCCGCCGCCCTCGATGTCTCGCCGGTCGGACGTGTCGTCAGCTTCTACGAGGACGTCGAGACCGCCCGGCTGCCGAAACTGCTCGAATCGCTCCAATCGGGCGAAACGGTGGTCTTGGTGACCGACGCCGGCATGCCGAGTGTTTCGGATCCCGGGTTCCGCCTGGTGGCGGCCTGCGTCGAGGCGGACGTGCCGGTGACCTGTCTGCCCGGCCCGTCGGCGGTGACCACGGCACTGGCGCTGTCCGGCCTGCCTTGTGACCGTTTCTGTTTCGAAGGTTTCGCCCCGCGTAAGCCCGGCGAACGCGCGAAATGGCTCGGTTCGCTGAAGGACGAGCCCCGCACGGCCGTGTTCTTCGAGTCTCCGCATCGCCTCGCGAGCACGCTCGCCGACGCCGCCGAAGTGCTGGGCCCCGAGCGTTGTGCCGCCGTCTGCCGTGAACTGACCAAAACCTATGAAGAGGTCAAACGCGGCAATCTGCCGGATTTGGCCGCCTGGGCCGCCGAGGGAGTCAAAGGCGAGATCACCGTAGTTCTGGCGGGCGCGCCGCCGCGCTCGGTGAGCGTCGAGGACCTGGTCTCGGAGGTCTCTTCGCGGGTCTCGGCAGGTGAACGCCTCAAATCCGCCGCCGCCGAGGTCGCCGAGGCGGCCGGGGTGTCGAAGAAGGAGCTCTACGACGCTGTTCTCGCTTCCCGCAAGCGCTAGGACAGCAAGGCCGTCACGGCGGCGTGCGCCTTCCCGGCATCGGGTTCGTCGCCGGTGATGACATCGGTGTAGATGAAGGACTCGCCGATCCGCACCAGCAGATAAGCCAGGTCTTCGACCGGCAGTGGCGGAGTGAGCCGCCCGGCCTCGACCTCTTCGTCCAGGAACTCGCGCATCTTCGCGATCGCGCGACTCTGCACCACGCTGGCCTTCGTCGTCAGGATCCGCAGCGCCCGCTCGGGCTCGTTGCGCAAGAACTCCCGGAACGGTTTCGAGCCGTTCACAGTCCGGACGAAGGTGCCGACGAGTTCCGCGATCCCTTCCGCGCCGCGCCCGAGCTTGCCGGAAGACCGCGCTTCGAAGACCTCCACGGTCATCGACCACAGGATTTCGCCGAGCAGCTGATCCCGGCCGCCGACCCATCGGTGCAGGGTCGCCCGGCTTATCCCCAGTTCACTCGCCAGGTCGCCCATGTCCACCCGGCGCCCCTCCAGAAAGCGGGCGCGCGCGATCGTGAACGCGCGCAGGGCGTCCGGGCGCGGCGAAGTCAGCTGGCGTTCGAGTGCGGTTTCGATGAGTGAAACATATCACGCGATGTCTCAGGCATGAGACATATGCAAGAATGTCTCATCTCGACGAGGAGGAAGCGGATGCGCGCAGTACAGGTGACCGAGTTCGGCGGACCCGAGGTGCTCAACCTCGTCGACCTTCCCGATCCCGTCCCCGGCCCAGGTCAGCGGCTGGTCGAGGTCGACCGCGTCGGCATCAACTACGCCGATACACACCAGGCCGAGAACTCTTACCTCGCGCCGAGCAAGCTCCCGCTCGTCCCCGGCGGCGAAATCGTCGGCCGCACCCCCGACGGCAAACGGGTCGTCGCGCTGCTCAACGGCGGTGGCGGCTATGCCGAGCGCGCGGTCGCCGACGACGTCACCAGCTACGAGGTTCCCGACGGCGTCGACGACCTGACCGCGCTCTCCTTCATCGTCCAGGGGACCACGGCCTCGCTTCTGCTGCGCAAGAGCGCTCACCTCGAACCCGGCGAAACCGTCGTCGTGCACGCGGCCGCGGGCGGGGTCGGCTCCATCGCCGTGCAACTGGCGAAAGCCTGGGGAGCGAGCCGGGTCATCGCGACCGCCAGCAGCGACGAAAAGCGCGCCCTCGCCCTCGAACTGGGCGCCGACGTCGCCATCGATTCGCGAGCCGAGAACATGACCGACGCGCTCCGCGAGGCGAACGGCGGCAAACGCGTCGACATCGTGCTCGACATGACCGGTGGCACGGTCACGGACCAGAGCATCGCGGCCCTCGCACCGTTCGGCCGTCTCGCGTTCTACGGCATGGCCAGCCGCGAGAACCCGAAGCCGATCGAAGCCCGCAACCTCCTCGGGCACAGCACCACCGTGGCCGGGATGTGGCTGCCGCACGCTTTCAAACTCCCTGGCGATGTCTTCGGCCGCGCGCTCGACGAGCTTTTCGAGCTGGCCCTCGCCGGCCGGATCCGCGCTGTCGCCGGAGGCGAGTACGCGCTGTCCGACGCGCGCGCCGCCCACGAGGCCCTGCGCTCGCGCGGCACGATGGGCAAGCTCCTGCTGGACCCCACCAAGTAGCTAGCCGAGCAGGCGCTCCAGCGGAGCGGACTTGTGCAGGCACTCCTGCCATTCCGCGTCGCTGTCGGAGTCGGCGGTGATCCCGCCGCCGACTCCGAGCGCGATCGTGCCTTCGTGGATTTCGAAGGTTCTGATCGCGACGTTCAGTTCCAGGCCGGCGATCGGCGAAGCGAGCCCGATCGCGCCGGTGTAGACGCCGCGCGCGGTGGGCTCCAGTTCGGCGATCAGGTCCAGCGCCCGGATCTTCGGCGCGCCCGTCACCGAACCCGGTGGGAACGTGGCCGCCAGCAGCGCCGCGTCGTCGATCCCGTCGGCGAGCGATCCCTCCACAGTGGACTCCAGATGCCAGACCCCCGGCGCGGGCCGGACCGCGAGCAGCTCGGGGACGCGCACACTGCCGGTGGCGCACACCCGGCCGAGATCGTTGCGGACGAGATCGGTGATCATCACGTTCTCGGCGACGTCCTTGGTGGATTCACGAAGCCGTCGCGCGAGGTGTTCGTCAGCGGGGTTCCGTCGCGGCAGGGTGCCCTTGATCGGCGTCGACCGGACGCGTCGCCCATGCCTGGCAAGGAAAAGCTCGGGAGAGAACGAGACGACCGAGCCCCAGTCTCCGGCGAGGAACGCCGCCCGGCGGGCTCCCAGACGACGCACGCCTTCGGCGAACAACGCGATCGGATCGCCCGTGAACCTTCCGCCGAAGCGGGCGCAGATGTTCGCCTGGAAAAGCTCGCCGGCCTCGATCGCGTGCACACACGCCTTGACGGCGTCGTAGTGCTCCGAAGGAAGCGGGCGTGACAACGGACCGGAACTCCAGGTCGTCGCCTCGGGAAGCTCGGCGAGCGCGGATTCCACCGTGGACACCTCGTCGACCGGATCCGGAGCACCGTCGGGAACCAGGGCTTCGAACCACCACGACCCGTTCGCGTCCAGCCGGAGAACCCGGTCGACCCAGCCCCACGCGGCAGGCGGAAGCTCCCCGGAACGGCCCGACGGATCGGTCAGGTCGTACCCCAGGTAGCCGAACCAGCCGCCCCCGACCGCGCCGGGCACCGCGTCACGAACGTCAGGCATCCGAGTGGGGATCGAGAACGCTTCGGCCACGTCACGGACCGGAGTCAGGGAAGCGTTCAGCGCGATGACCGCGCGGGAAGAGAACCACTCTCCGCAAAGCGCGGCGGGCGGTGCGAGCCCGAGCTTCTCGGCGCGTGCGCCGAGAACCGCCAGTGCCCGTTCGGGCCCGACGTCGGTCCGCAGCTTCCGGCACATCAACCGCACGCGACATTGTCGCCGTCCGGGTGGCCGGAAAAGCAACCCGCGCCCAGCGGAAAGTGAGATCCGCGACCACGCGGTGACGTCATGCACATCCGCCGTCACGCAGCGGGAACTACAAGAGCACGTCGGTCAGTTTGAAGGGATAGACCACGGCGTCCTGCGCGATCGGTCCGTCCACACCGGGCAGGCCGTCGCCGAAACCGTGCTGATGCAATCCCAGCCGCGAGTGGAACCATCCCGGTCTTCCCGGGATCTCGTTGTGCCTGACCAGCCACAACACCACTTCGCTGTCCGCCCACTTGTCCGGCCGCAACCGGTTCGTCCAGCAGTCGAGGCTCGCGTACACGAGGACGCGTTCGACGCGCGCCGCATTCCTGACGTGTTTGATCCACGCCTTGATGAACCGGTCGTCGACGCTCGGCGCCTCCACTTCGAGCGCGGGTGCGAGCGAACCGGGCGCGAAGGCGCCGAGCGCGCTCGCCGTCCGCACGAAATGGTCGGCTTGGTCATGGACGGCACCAGGACGTGCGTAGTGCCGCGCGCCGGTGTGGATACCGGCGTGCTGCGCGCCGGTCAGATTGCGTTCCGCCGCGGCGTCCCGCCAGTTGGTGTTTTCGGTGACGGTTACCGACGCGAACCGGATATCGGCGCCACGAACCGCCGCCCAGTCCGTCACCGTCTCACGGTGGGACAGGGTGACGCCGTGCTCGCCTTCCGGATCCAGCAAACCCACCTGCCTCGAATTTCGCCCCAGTACGACCGAAAGGTCACCATACGTCCGCGGAGCGGCCGCAAGGTGACCTTTCGGTACAGCGTGTCTCAGGCGTTCTCGCGTTGGAACGTCCGCGAGCCCCACCAGATGGCCAGAACGGCCATGACCAGCACCACGACGCTCCCGGTGAACAGCGCGTCCATCGAGAAGTCGCCGCGGAAACTGTTCCGCTCGACATCCACCACATGCCGGAACGGATTGATGCGGGAAATCGTGTACAGCCAATCCGGCGCCGAGCCCGCGGTGATCGGGATCAGGATTCCGGAAAGCAGCAGCAGCGGCATGAGAACCGCGTTGAGCAAAGCAGGGAAGGCGTCTTCGCTCTTGAGGGTCAGCGCCAGCGCGTACGAGCACGACGCCAGCGTGACCGACAGAAGGAAGACGATCACCAGACTGAGCACGACACCGCTGAACGGAGCGTTCAGATCGAAGACGAGATATGCCAGCGCGATGATGATCAAGGCCTGGACGACGGTCTGCAACGCGTTGGCGAGCACCTTGCCCAGCAGTAATGCCACTCGGCTCACCGGGGTGACCCGCATGCGTTCGACCACGCCCGAGCGGAATTCCGCGAGGAGCCCGAACCCGACGAACGAGCTGCCGAACAACGCGAGCTGCGCGATGATCGCCGGGGTGAAGATCATCCATCCGTCCACATCGGACAGCCCTTGCGCGTTGAGCGCCTTCACCAGAAGCGGCCCGAAGAAGAACAAGTAGAGGAGCGGCTGCATGATGCCGATCGCGAGCCACGTCGGGTTGCGCAACGCCGCGAGCATGTCACGGCGGAAGATCAACCAGGTGTCATGCAACATGCGTGGCCTCCTTCTCCGCCGAGGCGTCGGTCGGCGCGCCCTCTTCGGCGTCGCGCAGGCTCCGGCCCGTCAGGGTCAGGAACACGTCGTCGAGCGTCGGCCGGTGCACCTGCATGGAGGTCATCGCGATGCCGCGCGCGTCGAGCGCCCGCAGCAATTCGGGCATCGCGGTGTCCCCGCGCGGCACCCGGAAACGCACGGTGCCGTCGGTGACCGTCAGTTCGTGTGCACCTTCGAGGCGGCCCGCGACCTCCGCGGTCTCCGCCGCCGACTCCGGTGAGACCCCGATGACGACACCGTCGCCGGAAACCCTCGCTTTCAACGAGTCCGGTGTGCCTTCGGCGACGATCTTCCCGTCATCGATGACGATCAGCCGGTCGGACAGCGCGTCGGCCTCGTCGAGGTAGTGCGTGGTCAGGAAGACCGTGACTCCCTGCTCGTCCCGCAGCCTGCGGATGTGGTCCCACAGGTTCGCCCGGCTCTGCGGGTCGAGCCCCGTCGACGGCTCGTCGAGGAAGACGAGCCCGGGCGAATGGATCAGCCCCAGCGCGATGTCGAGCCTGCGGCGTTGCCCGCCCGACAGCGTCGCCGTCGTCCGCTGGTCGAGCCCGGCCAGGTCCAATTGCTCGGCGAGGACGGCTCCACGAGCGAGCGCGTCCTCCTTGCTCATCCGGTACAGCCTGCCCTGGAACTCGATCTCCTCGACGACCTTGCTCGCCGGCGCGGTGCCGCCGCCTTGAGCGACGTACCCGATTCGCCGTCGCACCCCCAGCGGGTCGGCGAGGAGGTCGCAGCCGCCGACCGTCGCCTCGCCGGCGGTGGGCTTGAGCAGCGTGGTCAGCATGCGCAGGGTCGTGGTCTTCCCCGCGCCGTTCGGTCCGAGGAAGCCGACCAGTTCCCCGGCCGACACATCGAGATCGACGCCCTTGACGGCGTGGACCTCGCCCCCATTGCGGCCCTTGCGGCGGAACCGCCGCTCAAGGCCGCGTGCCTTGATCATGGTTACTCCTTTCGGTGCGCAGCTAGTCAAGTTTGACTAGTGGCTGGACGCACTGTGCCCTAGGAGTCGTTCCGTAGTCAAATTTGATTACTTGGGCGGCGCGCCGAACACGGCTTCGTCGTCCGCGCCTTCGCCCGCCATCACGTACTCGCCTGCTTCAAGACGGCCGATCAGATCCCTCATCCACGTCACGTTCGCGTCCGCGTGCACGCTCCACAGGCGGTACAGCTCGCTCACGTGGGGAGGTTTCCCCAGATCGACGGCGTGTTCGCGGGCGTAATGGGTCGATCGGGCGTGCGCTTCCATATTTGCCAGCTGCTGTTTCAGCAAAGCCAGCACCTGCGCGCGCGGCAGCGTCGGCATGAACGTGACGGCCGCGGACAGGGAGTACCCCGTGGCGTCGTCGCTCGACAGCGCCCTGCCGAGTTGCACCAGGAACTCGGTCTCGCCGTCCTCGGTCAGCCTGTACGCGATCCTGTCGGGCCCGCCGCCCGGTTCGACGTCCTCGACCTGTTCCAGAAGGCCTTCGGACGTCATCTTCTTCAGCGCGTGATAGATCGAACCCGGCTGGACATTGCCCCACTTGTCGGCCGCCCACGAGAGAAGCTCGCGCCGGACCTGGTAGCCGTGCGCCTTGCCGTACATGCGCACGACACCCAGCACCAGCAGACGCGTGGCGGACACCGAGGCCTCCGATCCTCTCCCGGACAACAATGCCTTAGACGACGTCCGTAGGCTAAACAAGCATGAGCACCCCAGTGTTGACTGCGGTGGCCTGGCCCTACGCCAACGGCCCCCGCCACATCGGCCACGTGTCCGGATTCGGCGTCCCGTCCGACGTCTTCTCCCGCTACCAGCGAATGGCCGGCAACCGGGTGCTCATGGTGTCCGGTACCGACGAACACGGCACCCCGATCACCGTCCAGGCCGACAAGGAAGGCATGACCTCCCAGCAGACGGCCGACAAGTACACCCGCCAGATCGGCCAGGACCTGCAAGGGCTCGGCCTCACCTACGACCTGTTCACCCGCACCACCACCGGTAACCACGCCGAGGTCACGCAGCAGATCTTCCTCGCGCTGCACCGCAACGGCTACGTCGTCCCCAAGACGACCCGGGGCGCGATCAGTCCCTCGACCGGCCGCACCCTGCCCGACCGGTACATCGAGGGCACCTGCCCGATCTGCGGCTACGACGGCGCGCGCGGTGACCAGTGCGACAACTGCGGCAACCAGCTCGACGCGGCCGAACTGATCAACCCGAAATCCCGGATCAACGGTGAAACACCGAAATTCGTCGAGACCGAGCACTACTTCCTCGACTTGACCGCGTTCGTCGATACCCTGGGCAAGTGGCTGTCCAGCAAGACCGACTGGCGCCCGAACGTCCTCAACTTCACGAAGAACCTGATCGACGACATGCGGCCGCGGCCGATCACCCGCGACCTCGACTGGGGCGTGAAGATCCCGCTGGACGGCTGGCGCGACCAGCCGCTCAAGCGCTTCTACGTCTGGTTCGACGCGGTCATCGGCTACTTCTCGGCGAGCGTCGAGTGGGCGCGCCGCACCGGGAACCCGGACGCCTGGCAGGAGTGGTGGAACAACCCGGACGCCCGCTCCTACTACTTCATGGGCAAGGACAACATCACCTTCCACGCCCAGATCTGGCCCGCTCTGCTCTTCGGCCACAACGGCGAGGGTGATCGTGGCGGCGTGGCCGGCAAGTACGGCAAGCTGCACCTGCCCGACGAGATCGTTTCCAGCGAGTTCCTCACGATGAGTGGCTCGAAGTTCTCGACTTCGCGCGGCACGGTCATCTACGTCCACGACTTCCTGCGTGACTTCGGCCCGGACACGCTGCGGTACTTCATCTCCGTCGCCGGCCCCGAGACCCAGGACACCGACTTCACCTGGGACGAATTCGTCCGCCGGACCAACTTCGAGCTGGCCAACGAGTGGGGCAACCTGGTCAACCGGTCCATCTCGATGGCGCACAAGAACGTCGGAGCCATCCCGCGTCCCGACGCTCCCATGGCCGCCGACGAGGAGCTCAAGGAGCTGTCCCGCAAGGCGTTCGACACCGCCGGTGCCCACCTGCAGCGGTCGCGGTTCAAGGCGGCGGCGAGCGAGGCCATGCGGGTCGTCACCGCTGCCAACCGGTACCTCTCGGACCAGGAGCCGTGGAAGCTCAAGGACGACCCCGCGCGGCGCGACAGCGTTCTGCACACCGCCCTGCAGGTCGTTTCCGACGCCAACACGCTGCTGACCCCCTTCCTGCCTCACTCGGCACAGAAGGTGCACGAGGCCCTCGGCGGTACCGGCGTCTGGGCCGCCCAGCCCGAGCTTCAGGAAGTCGAAGACCTCGACATCCCGGGCCGGATCAACCCCATCCTCACCGGGGACTACAAGGCCGAGCAGGCGCGCTGGAAGTCCGTGCCGATCGAGGTCGGCAGGCCTCTGGAGAAGCCGACCCCGCTGTTCGCCAAGCTCGACCCGGAGCTCGGCGAGACCGGCCCCGAATGGGCGCCGATCTCGAAGTGAGCAGCTGATGGGTGCGGAGAAGAAGGAACTACCGCCGATCCCGGACAGGTTGCCGGTGTCGGTGGTCGACGCGCACACCCACCTCGACGCGTGCGGCGCGGTCACCGCGGCTGATGTGACAGCCATGGTCGACCGCGCCGAACGCGCCGGCGTGTCCCGGGTGATCACCGTCGCGGACGATCTCGCGGCCGCTCGCTGGGCGGCGCGAGCGTCCACTTGGGACACGCGGGTTTGGGCCGCCGTCGCGATCCATCCCACGCGCACCAAGGAATTCGGCGAAGCCGAGAAGTCCGAAGTGGAGAGTCTCGCGAAAGAGTCCAGAGTGGTCGCGGTCGGCGAGACCGGCCTCGACTACTACTGGGACTACTCGCCCCACGACGCCCAACAGGACGCCTTCCGGTGGCACATCGATCTCGCCAAACGCATCGGCAAGCCGCTGATGATCCATGATCGAGACGCTCACGACGACGTCCTCCGGATCCTCGAGGAAGAGGGAGCGCCCGAGCAGGTCGTCTTCCACTGTTTCTCGGGGGACGAGCTGGTCGCTCGCCGCTGTGTGGACGCGGGATACGTGCTGTCCTTCGCCGGGACGGTCAGCTTCCGCAACGCCAAAGGGCTCCACGAGGCGGCGCGGATCGTTCCGGCGGACCAGTACCTCGTCGAAACGGACGCTCCGTTCCTGACCCCGCATCCGTTCCGTGGGCGGCCGAACGAGCCCTACTGCGCCGCGTACACGGTTCGGCACCTCGCCTCTCTCCGGGGCGAGGCTGTGCACGAGGTGGCCGAATCGGTGCGAAAGACCGCTGAGCGGGTCTTCCGTTTGCCGACAGTCACGGCCGGTTGAACGGATTGCGACATTAGTGATCAGCAATGGTCCACTCTGATGAGTGACCAACGTCACGACACTCCGGGCGGTGTTTGCGCAACCCGGCGAGGTTCGTTACTGTCCCGTGATCGTGCCGGTCGGTACCCGCTCATGCGGTTTCCGGCTGTTACGCCCACAGTCACGTCAGTGCACGTCGGGGAAGCGGAACCAGGAGAGGTACGGCCTGGAACCGTGACGATGGCGCTGGCTGCGGGTGTCGGACTTCTAGAGGTGTGCCGAAGAGCGCATCGAGACGAAGGACGTAGTGGAGCGGTAGTCGAGCTCCTCGACGTCTTGGGAAAGGGAACGACCCAGTGACTGGTAGCAGTAGGCAGGATGGCTCGCGCCTCGGCGCAGAGACGAACACCTTCGCTTCCGCCGGCTCGGTCGCCGTGCTCGACCGCGACACCCACTACGGCGAGCTCGACTACTCCGACGATCCGCGCATCACGCACCAGGACGTCCTGGCCGCGCTCGGCCCCGACGCCGACGCCCTGATGGCCGAGATCGACGTCGACGTCGACGAGCTGATCCGCCTCATCAGCGCCGAGACCACCATGCTCCCGCCGATCGTCATTCCGGACGAGCTGGCCGAGGACCGCACCGCGGGCGCGCCGATGAAGGCCGCGACCAAGGACGAGGTCATCGCGAACTCGACCCGCGTCTGGAAGAAGCGGTTCCTCAAGGGGACCGTCATGGCGGTGCTGCTCACCCTCGGTGGTGGCGGCGCGGCCGCGATGGCGATGAACAAGAGCGTCACGCTCGACGTCGACGGCAAGCAGCAGACCGTCCACAGCTTCGGTGACACCGTCGGTGAAGTCCTCGAAGACGCCGGCCTCTCGGTCGGCGCGCACGACTCGCTCTCGCCCTCGCCTCAGGCCGAGGTGGGCGACGGCGGCGTCATCAAGCTGGAGCGCGGCCGCAAGCTCAACCTGATCGTCGACGGCGCACCGCAGCAGGAGTCCTGGGTCCGCGCGACCAACCTCGGCGACGCGCTGAACCAGCTCGGTCGCGCCGATCTCGCCAAGGCCGGCACCTGGACCTCGCTTCCGCAGAACGGTGAGCTGCCGCTCGAAGGCGCCACCGTCGAGGTCAAAACCCTCAAGAACGTCACGGTCTACGACGGCGCGAACGAACCCCGCAAGGTGCAGACCAACTCGGTGACCACCAAGGAATTCCTCGGTGAGCTCCGGATGACCCTCGGCCCGGACGACGAGGCCGTCGGCGGTCTCGACGTCAAGCTGGTCGACGGCGCCGAGGTCCACATCAGCCGGACCGGCGTCACCATGGTCAAGCAGAACGAGGAAATCGCGCCGCCCGAGCAGAAGGTCGACGACCCGAACCTCGAAAAGGGCAAGACCAAGGTCGAGGACCCAGGCACCCCGGGCCAGAAGACCGTGACCTACAAGGTCACCAAGCGCAATGGCAAAGAGGTCGGCCGCGAGAAGGTCTCGGAAGAGGTCATCACCGAGGCCAAGCCCAAGATCGTCAAGGTCGGTACCAAGAAGCCCGCGGATCCGGTCATCGGAGACGCCGGCGCCTGGGACCGCATCGCGCAGTGCGAGTCGACCGGGAACTGGTCCGCCAACACCGGCAACGGCTACTACGGTGGCCTGCAGTTCAACAAGAGCACCTGGGACGCCTACGGCGGCGACCAGTACGCCGCGTACCCGCACCAGGCCAGCAAGGCCCAGCAGATCGCTGTCGCCGAGAAGGTTCGCGAGGACCGTGGCGGTTACAGCGCCTGGCCGCACTGTGGCAAGAAGGCCTGAGGCCGATCCATCCTCCTTTCCTGAAGGTCACCATGTGGGTTTTGCCCGCAAGGTGGCCTTCAGGCCGTTAGAGGCTTCTGAGGCTGTGTCAAATTCCCGGGTCTCGGTCTCGACAGTCGTGCCCACCATCGAGGGGGCCGCATGTGGGCGACATTCCGGGAGCGTTCGGTCGCGGCGCCCCCTGGACCGCCTTCGCTGCCGCGGTCAGGGCTTTGGTGGCCCTGTGGCGGCGCCTGGGTGGCCTTGGGGCGGCTGGCGGGTTCCTCCGCGCGCTGCGCGGGCTGAGGCTCCTCAGCGACCCGCTCCGAGGTCTGGCGGGGTGCGGGGATGTCCGGACCGGCCTCCGCGAGATCGACGATCTCCGCGAACGCGTCGCCGCGTCTCTCCGCCGGAGCACGGTCGTCGGCTTCCTCGCCGGGAGCCGGATACGCGCGCGGCACCAGGAGCGCGTTCAGGCGGGCGCCTGTCTCGGGATCGAGATTTCCGCGCATGTCCCAACGGCCGGTCCGTTTCTGGCGCAACCAGAATTCGCTTCGCTGACGTTTCGGCGCGGGGTCCTCTTTGGGGTTTCCATCCGGGTCGTGTCGCGCGAGCAGGTCGGTGCCCGCCATCGTGACGTCGCGAGGTCTTGCGACACCCGCGAGCTCGACCAGGCCCCTTTCGGCCTCCAGCCGTTCGTCCGCGTCGAGGTGGTCTGGCAGCTTCTTCATGACAGTGACGATCCGATCGATACCGGCCTCGGCCAACGCGCCGGTGCCGGCCGAGATTCCGGTCAACGGCGCGACGGGGTCGATCGACGTGCCGTCGCGCGCCCGTCTCGAATTGAGCGCGAGTGCTCTGGCTGTCACTTTCTGAGCCTCTGCTCGAGGCACTCGAGCCACATGCTCGTAGAAGACGGCGATCGAGTTGTATCCGTAGAGGTCCTGGACACCACGTGACTCGATCTCGGCCAGGATCTGGCCGACTTCGGCGAACAGACGTCGCCCTTCGCGTAGCCGAGTCTGCAACTCGTGGAGGAGCAGTTCGGCGTCACCTTCCGGCAGGTTGAGCGGGAAGGCCTTGGGGATATTTGTGCTGGTCATCCTTCGATTGTCGAGGCAGATTCGAACGAATGCACGGTATCGATCGGGTGGATGATCATCACGCTCCGGCTGCGCTGACCTGCGCCGATCACACGGGAGTGGGATACGTGTCAGTTCGAAAACGCCATTCGGATGGCGGGGGCGGGATCACGGCTCCGTGCTCAAGTGGTTCATCCGGTCCCACTCCTCGCGGAGCACCCCGTAGACGACGGCATCGTGCACGCCCCCGGGCCAGCGTCGAGCGCGTCGGAACCGGCCTTCCTCGACGAATCCCAGCCGCTGTCCGACGGCGATCATCCCTGGGTTTCCCGAAAACGTGGCGAAGTCCAGACGGAGTGTGTCGGTGCGAGCGAACAAGTAGGTCGTCCACAGGCGGAGGGCCTCAGTGCCGTACCCGCCGCCCCAGTACCGCTCGTCGTAGATCACCAACCCCATTCGCCGCCAGTCGGTCTGCCTGCTTTCCCAGTACCAGCTGACCCTGCCGATCAACCTGCCGTCCCTCAGATCGCATACGGCGAGGCTGGTGCGGGGATCGGAGGGCTCGGCCTTGGAGGTGGCGAGTTCGCGTGCCGTCGAATCGGCGGCTGCCGCGGTCGGGGTGCCGAAGTAGGGCCCGTTCGTCTCGTGCCAAGGCCGCGTCGGATCGAGTAGGTCGCGAAGCGGGTGGAGATCGCTCGGCCTCCAGTCGCGCAGCCGGACTTTCTCGCCTTCGAGTACGACGTCGTCCACCGGCCAATCGTGGCCTACCCGGGCTGGTTACGATCGTCGGGTGACTGAACTGCTCGGTCCTGCGGAGATCAGGGCGCTGGCGGCCGAGCTGGACGTACGTCCGACCAAGAAGCTCGGCCAGAATTTCGTGCACGATCCCAACACGGTGCGGCGCATCGTCGACCTTTCGAGGGTCGGCGAAGGCGACGTCGTGCTGGAGGTCGGGCCGGGCCTCGGCTCGTTGACCCTCGGCCTGCTCGCGACCGGCGCCGAGGTCGTCGCGGTCGAAATCGATCCCGTGCTGGCGGGGCGACTGCCGGACACCGCGGCCGAACGGGGCGGGGCCGAACGCCTTACGGTCGTCGGCGCGGACGCCTTGCGGATCACGACGGACGACCTGCCCGCGCGTCCGACGGCGCTCGTCGCGAACCTGCCGTACAACGTCGCGGTTCCGGTCGTGCTTCACCTGCTTGCCGAGCTGCCGTCGCTGACCAGCGGTCTCGTTATGGTCCAGACCGAGGTCGCGGACCGGATGGCGGCCGGGCCCGGGAGCCGGACTTACGGCGTGCCGAGCGTCAAGCTCGCGTGGTACGGAAAAGCGCGCAAGGTCGCCGCGGTGCCTCGCGCGGTGTTCTGGCCCGTTCCGAACGTGGATTCCGCGCTGGTCGCTTTCGAACGGGGTGACGTGGTGTCGTCCGTGGACCGGGAACGATTGTTCGCGGTGGTCGACGCCGCCTTCTCCCAGCGGCGGAAGACTTTGCGTGCCGCGCTGGCGTCGTGGGCCGGTTCCGCCGAACGCGCGGGGGAGCTGCTCGAGAAGGCGGGTATCGATCCCAAGACCCGCGGTGAGCAGTTGGATGTTCACCAGTTCGCGCGGATCGCGGCGGCCGCAGGTTGACCACTTGCCCCAGGTGTGACCGGCGCCGCGCGGACGTCGGCCGGGCCAGGTCAGCACGAGTGCGTAAGTCTTCTCCTCGATCTGTCTGAGCCGGCGTTGTCTTAGCAGGTGGCGCGGCTGCCGCACGTCGGAGCCACCTGTCATTGTTCCAATATATGGACAGCAGATCCTGTATAATGGACGCGACCAGACGTGTGATCTGCGCCTACGCGCTTGCTTTCATCCAGTGGGATCGGTTTTACTCAGTGAGCCATCCCGAGCGACTGAGAGACCTGGCTCGCCGAAGTCGCAGCAACCACCCTCCACAGGGCAGGTGCTACAGCCAGGACCGATGGAGGCTGTGCCTAATGAACAGGGTCACCCACCCGCTCCTGCTGACCAGGCGACGTGTCGTCGATGAAGGTCGCCGCACGGTAAGTGCGTGTCGACGCTCCACCGTTACTGCCTGAGTCCTTCTCCCTTACCTCTGAAACCCGTCCGTTTGCGGACGGTCACTCGGTGACGGTCGGCGCGCTCGAAAGATGCGGCGCCCCATTCGCATGGAGCCTCTCGTGATCACTGTCGAAAACCTGTCCAAATCCTTTCCCCTCAACGGAAATCCCGTCGTCGCACTGCGCGATGTGAGCGTGGACATCCAAGCGGGCTCGTTGTTCGGGGTCGTCGGCCCGGCCGGCTCCGGCAAGTCGACCCTCGCCCGTTGCATCGGTCTTCAGGAGCGCCCCGACCGCGGCGTCGTCCGCCTCGACGGCCTCAACACGGGGACCCTCGACGGACGCCGTCTGCGCGAAATCCGGCGGCAGGTCGGTGTCGTGAGCACCAAACCGGAATTGCTCGCCGAGCGCACCATCGCCGGCAACATCGCTTCGCCGCTCGAACAGCTCGGTCTCGACGGGCCGCAGCGTCGCAACCGGGTCGGCAATCTGCTCGACCTGGTCGGGCTCACCCCCCGGGCGGCGCAGCGGCCGGGCGACCTGACCGAAGGGCAGCTCCGCCGGGTTGCCATCGCCAAGGCGCTGGCCGCCGCGCCGTCCGTGCTCTTGGCCGACGACCCGACCGCGGGTGTGCGGGCCGAGGAGTCCGGCGCGGTCCTGACCGTGCTCGACCGGGCACGTGCCGAGCTCGGCGTCACCGTGCTGCTCACCACTCCCGACGCCGGCGTGGTTCGCCGTGTCTGCGACGACGTCGCGGTTCTGGAGGCAGGCGCGATCATCGAACGCGGAACCGTGCTCGACCTGGTCTCCGACCCGAACAGCCGGACCGCGCAGGCGCTGCTTCCCGCGATCGAGACCGGGCGGGCGCAGGCCTCGAAGTACGACCGCGCGGTGGACGTCGTGCTCGTCGGCTTCGCTTCGGTCGGTGCGCTGCTCCCTGAAGCCGCCGGTCGCTTCGACGTGGAACTCGCCACCATCGGGGGCGGTCTGACCCGGATCGGCGACACGCCGGTCGGCCGGTTCCGCCTCGGCGTGCGCGGTGAGCGTGCGGACGCCGCGCTCGCCTGGATCGCCGAACGGGGCGGCCACGTGACCCACCCGGTCCGCGGGCCGCAGGGCGTCGCTGCCTGATTCCTTCACGAACGGGCCGCTCCGGACGAAATCAGTCCGGGGCGGCCCGTTCGTGTCCGACTCGTCCTGTTCTCTTTTCTCCTGGTGACAGCGCAAGCGGAGCGGCCACGTAGGCTTGACGGGTGCTCGCCGTCGTACCGCCCCCAGTAACCGTCAGGGTTCCCGCCAAGGTCAACCTGCACCTGTCGGTCGGTGACGTACGCCCGGACGGCTACCACGAACTGGTGACCGTGTTCCAGGCGCTTTCCTTGACCGACGAGGTGACCGTCGCGGTCACCGAGGACCCCGGCGTCGAGGTCTACGGCGAAGGCGAAGGCTCCGTACCGACAGGGGCCAACAACCTCGCCTGGAAGGCGGCGCAGGCGCTGGCGGCCCACGTCGGCAAGGCGGACGGCGAGTCCAAGGTCAGGGTGGTACTGCGCAAAGGCATCCCGGTGGCGGGTGGGATGGCCGGCGGCAGCGCCGACGCGGCAGCGACCCTGGTGGGACTCGCGTCGCTGTGGAAGCTCGACATCTCCCGAGACGAACTGGCGGGTATCGCCGCGAAGCTCGGCAGTGACGTGCCGTTCGCGCTCTACGGCGGGACGGCGTTGGGTACCGGCCGAGGCGAGCAGCTGGTGCCGGTCTTGTCGCGGCACACCTTCCATTGGGTCCTGGCCTTCGACCAGCGTGGTCTTTCGACTCCGAGGGTGTTCGGCGAGCTGGACAAGTTGCGTGAAGAGGGCAGCCCGCCGCGGATCGGTTCGCACACTCCGGTGGTGGAGGCGCTGGCGTCCGGCGACCCGAGGCAGCTGGCGCTGCTTCTCGGCAACGATCTGCAGGCGGCCGCCGTTTCGTTGCGGCCGGGGCTGCGTCGCACATTGCGGGCGGGGGTCAACGCGGGTGCGCTCGCCGGTACCGTCTCCGGATCCGGACCGACCTGTGCCTTTCTGTGCGCGGATGCCCAGTCGGCCGTCGAGGTCGCCGCGGAGCTGTCCGGCGCGGGTGTCTGCCGCACGGTGCGCGTCGCGCACGGGCCGGTGCCCGGAGCCCGGCTGGTCGGCGGCGACGACGCGCCGCGGCCGTCACCGCCGCGGGTGCACGCGTGAGGGTGTCCGAAATGGACATCGACTAATTCGTTGTGGTGCAAGCTTTTTGGAAAGGATCGGCTGAGGCATGGCCAACTTGGTCAACCTGGAGTCGGTGAGCAAGTCCTTCGGGGTGCGCCCGCTGCTCGACGGTGTTTCGCTCGGTGTGGCGGAGGGGCAGCGTATCGGTGTCGTCGGTCTCAACGGGGGTGGGAAGACGACGCTGCTGGAGGTGCTCGCGGGGATCAGTGAGCCGGATGCGGGACGGGTCAGTCAGGTCCGCGGCTTGCGGATGGCCGTGGTCACCCAGCGGACCGAACTCCCCGCCGGCAGCACGGTCGGAGACGTCGTGCTGGAGCGCTACGGCGCGGAGCACGAGTGGGCCGCTGACGCGCGAGTCCGGTCCATTATGGACGGCCTGGGGATCACCGCTCTCGGTGTCGAGAAGGAAACGGCGAACCTGTCGGGTGGCGAGCGCCGGCGGGTGGCGCTGGCGGCCGCTCTCACCGGTGAGCTGGACCTCGTGGTCCTCGACGAGCCGACCAACCACCTGGATGTCGAAGGCGTGCGCTGGCTCGCGGATCACCTGCTGAACCGCAAGATCGCGGTCGTGGTCGTCACCCACGACCGGTGGTTCCTCGACACGGTCGCGAGCCTGACCTGGGAGGTCACCAACGGTCGCGTCGAGCAGTACGAAGGTGGGTACGCGGACTGGATCTTCGCGCGGGCCGAACGGGCGAGGCTGGCTGCGACGGCCGAGGAAAAGCGGCAGAACCTGGCGCGTAAGGAGCTCGCGTGGCTGCGCCGAGGCCCGCAGGCCAGGACCTCGAAGCCCCGCTACCGCGTGGAGGCGGCGGAGGCGTTGATCTCCGATGTGCCGGAGCCGCGCGATTCGGTCGAGCTGCAGGCGTTCGCGCGCCGGCGGCTGGGGAAGACCGTGCTGGAGATCGAGGACGCCACGTTGACCGTCGGCGACCGCACCCTGCTCGATCACGTCACTTGGCGGATCGGGCCCGGCGATCGGGTCGGTCTGGTCGGCGTCAACGGGTCGGGCAAAACGACGCTCCTCAAGCTGCTCGGTGGCGACAAGGAGCCCGAGACGGGCTGTCGGGTCCAGGGCAAGACGGTCAGCCTCGCGCACCTGCGGCAGGAGCTCGACGACCTGCCGGGTGACCTGCGCGTGCTGCAGGCGATCGAAGAGGTGTCCGGGCGGGTCGTGTTCGGCAAGCAGGAGCTCACCGCTTCGCAGCTCGCCGAAAAGCTGGGGTTCCCCGCGGCGAGGCAGTGGACGCCGGTCGAAGACCTTTCCGGTGGCGAACGGCGCCGTCTGCAGCTGTGCCGGCTCCTGATGGCCGAGCCCAACGTGCTGTTGCTCGACGAGCCGACGAACGATCTCGACATCGACACCCTGCAGCAGCTCGAAGACCTGCTGGATTCCTGGCCGGGCAGCCTCGTCGTCGTCTCGCACGACCGGTACCTGGTGGAACGCGTCTGCGACACGATCGTGGCCCTGTTCGGGGATGGGCAGGTGACTCACTTGCCGGGCGGGATCGAGGAGTACCTGGACCGGCGCGCCAAGAGCCTCGAGAAGGCCGGCAGTGACCGGAAGGCGGGCAACGCGCAGGCCTCCGCCCCCAAGAAGAACGCCGCGGAGCAACGCGCGGCGCAAAAGGAGCTGTCCCGTCTCGAACGCAAGCTCGACCAGCTGCACGCGAAGGAAGAGAAGCTGCATGCGGCGCTGCTCGCCGCGGCGACCGATCCGACGAAGCTCATCGAGCTGAACACCGAACTGAAAGCCGTCGAAACGGAGAAAGAGGAGGTCGAGGCTCAGTGGCTCGAGACCTCCGAAGCGATCGAATGAGTTGACTCGACGGCGCGCGGGCCTTCCAGCGCGGACAGTAGTGTGACGCGCATGAGTCGGTTCGTGGACACGCTCGTCGCCACCGCGGCGGGGCGAGGTCAGCAGCGGGGAATGGTCACCGGGGAGCCCAAGGAGCCGGTTCGGCGGACGTGGGCCGAGATTCACGAGCAGGCCAAGCGGGTCGCCGGGGGTCTAGTGGCGGCCGGGCTCGAGCCCGGCAAAGCGGTCGCGGTCCTGGCGGCGGCGCCGTCACTGATCGCGCCGACGGTTCAGGCGGTTTGGCTCGCCGGCGGCAGCGTGACGATGCTGCACCAGCCGACGCAGCGAACGGATCTCGCGGAATGGGCCGAGGACACCGTTCGCGTGCTGCGGATGATCGGTTCCGGCCTGGTGCTGCTCGGCGAGCCGTTCGACCAGCTGGCGCCGGTACTCACCGAGCACGGCATCGCCTTCCAGGTCATCACCGAGCTGCTCGAGGCGGAGCCGCTGGCGGAGCCCGTGCCGACGGCCGAATCGGACACGGCGCTCCTGCAACTGACCAGCGGGTCGACGGCCGACCCGAAAGCCGTTCAGATCACCTATGGAAACCTGTATTCGAACGTCAAGGCGATGGTCGATCGGGCCGAGTTCGACTTCGACGTCGACGTGATGGTCTCGTGGCTGCCCACGTTCCACGACATGGGGATGGTCGGCTTCCTGACGGTCCCGATGACGTTCGGCGTCGAACTCGTCAAGATCACGCCGCTCGAGTTCCTGTCGGGACCGTTGATCTGGCCACAGCTGATCAGCAAGTACAACGGCACGACCACGGCAGCGCCGAACTTCGCCTACGCGATCGTGGGCAGGCGGATGGCCCGTGTCGAGGACGACGACGCGTACGACCTCTCGAAGCTTCGGATCGCGTTGAACGGCGCCGAGCCGATCGACGAAACGGCCGTACAGACGTTCGTCGATGCCGGGAAGCGGTTCAAGATGCCCGCCGAATGCGTCTTCCCGGCGTACGGCATGGCGGAGGCGACTCTCGCGGTTTCGTTCGCGCCGTTGTTCACCGGCTTGACGCTGGACGTCGTCGAAGCCGACGCGCTCGAGGCGGACAACCGCGCGGTGCCGGTCCCCGAGGGCGACCCGCGCCGCGGGACGGACGAGGTCCGGTCCTTCGCGGTGCTCGGGCCGCCGCTCGACGGGCTCGAGGCCGAGATCGTCGACGACAAGGGAACCGTGCTCGGGGAACGCGAGGTCGGGGAGATCCGCCTGCGTGGCGAGGCCGTGACGCCGGGGTACCTGACCATGGAAGGTCCGCTCGCGACACAGGACGACGACGGCTGGCTGCTCACCGGCGACCTCGGCTACCTGGTCGACGGCATGATCGTGATCTGCGGCCGCCGCAAGGACGTCATCATCATGGGCGGCCGGAACCTGTACCCGACCGACATCGAACGGGCGGCGACCTCGGTCGAAGGGGTGCGTGCGGGGAACGCCGTTGCCGTGCGGCTCGACGCCGGCAGCCGACGGGAGCGGTTCGCCGTCGTCGTCGAATCGAAACTCGCCGGGGACCCGGAGACGGAGAAGGCGCTGGCGAAGGAGGTCGCGGCCAAGGTGCGCGGCGCCGTCGACATGCGGCCGTTCGCGGTCGTGGTGCTCCCCGCGGGGAGCCTGCCGAAGACGCCTTCGGGCAAAGTGAAGCGGGCCGCGACCGCCGTCCAGTTCGCGGACAAGATCGCCAAGAACGCGGCGACCAGCTGACACGAAAGGGCCGGGCCGCGGATATCGCGGCCCGGCCCGTTCGCGGCACCTCCCGTTGGTCAGCGGCGTCGCCACAGTGGCTTGCGGTTATGGGTGTGTTCCAGGGCAGGCGCTATGTAGTAGCCGGAGGACTGGGACAACCCGGCCAGCGTGCCCTCGACGTCTCGCAGGAACGCGTCGACGGCCGCCGGGTCGTAGCCTCGTTTCGAGAGTGGCGCTTTGGCGAACGCCACGTTGTGGACATCCGAAACCGACAGGTCGTCGTCGCCGTCGAGAGTCGCCGCGACCCGTTCCAGGAAGGCGTCGACCGCGGATTCGTGGTAGCCGCGGGCGCCGATCGGCGCCCTGTCGAACTGCCGGGTTCTGGCCTCGAACGCGGTGACGGGCACTAGCGCTCCCGCAGGGACTCGACGGGACCGCGGTCCGGAACGGAGCGTTCGGCGGTGGCCTCGTCCTCTTCGCGGGCACCAGGTACACGGAGCGCGTGCTGGCCGGTCCGCTGGGCGAGTTGCTCCTCGACCTTGTCGAGGAAATCGTCGACTTCGCGTTCGTCGTAGCCGCGCTTCCCGATCAACGGACGCGAGAACATGACGTGGTGGACCTCGGCGGCCGTCAGGTCGTCCCGATCCGAGATCGTGTCGGCGATCCGTTCCAGGAACGCGTCGACCTCGTGTTTGGCGTACCCGCGCCGCCCGATCGGGGCGTTCGGGAAAGTGACGCCGGCGATGTCTTCGGCCGTAAACGACATGAAACTCTCTCCGGTTTCGGTGGGGAATGCGATCTCCGCATTCCGTCCTAACGGGTTTGAGAGTTCCCGGGAAGAGCTCGCGCTATTCCACGACTCGATCAGGGGCGTGGTGAAACGCCTTCGAGTGACGAGGTGTAACGCACCGCCATGTGAGCGGATTCACCCAGCGTGGAAGGTGTTCTGGGCCGCCGCGAGCCCGGTGCTGATAAGCGCTTCAACGGCGTCGGCGCAACGATCGATCTCGAAAGCGAGCTCTTTGCGTTCGACCGTCGAGAAGTCTTTCAGCACGAAATCGGCGGGATCCTGCCGCCCTGGAGGCCTGCCGACGCCGAAACGGACGCGGTAATAGTCCTTCGTGCCCAGGGACTTGGTGATCGAGCGGAGACCGTTGTGGCCGTTGTCGCCGCCGCCCAGCTTCATCTTGAGCGCGCCGAAGTCGACGTCCAGCTCGTCGTGGACGACCACGACACCGGCCGGGGGGATCTTGTAGAACCGGGCCACGCCCACGACCGGGCCGCCAGAGAGGTTCATGTACGAACGCGGCTTGGCCAGGACCACGCGCCGGCCCGCCAGCCTGCCTTCGAGGATTTCGGCGCCGCTTTTGTGGGCTTTGAACTTGCCGCCGACGCGGCCGGCCAGTTCGTCGAGCACCATGAAGCCGACGTTGTGCCTGTTGCCCGCGTACTGGGGGCCGGGATTGCCGAGGCCGGCGAGCAGGATCTGCTCGCCGGCCCCGGGAAGTACTGCTTCGGTCACACCGGTGACTTTATTCGGCGTCCTCGGCGGGGGTCTCCGCAGCCTCGGCCTCTTCGCCCTCGAGCGAGGACTCGGACGGCGCCTCGTTCACGGCGACGACCAGCGCCTCGGGGTCGGTGACCAGGGTGGCGCCCTTCGGCAGGGTGACCTGCGAGGCGAGGATCTGGGTGCCGGCTTCGACGCCCTCGACCGAGAGCTCGACCTGCTCGGGGATGTGCAGCGCCTCGACCTCGATCTGGAGGGTGTCGAGGTCGGTGGTGACCAGGGTGCCCGGGCCCGCGGTGCCGGTGACGACGACCGGGACGTCGACGGTGACCTTCTCGCCGCGGCGGACGACCAGCAGGTCGACGTGCTCGATGTAGTTCTTCAGCGGGTGGACGACGATGGTCTTCGTCAGCGCCAGCTCGCTCTTGCCTTCGAGCTCGAGGGTGATGACGGCGTTGCTGCCGTTCTCACGCACGACACGGGCGAACTCGAGGGCGGGCAGGGCGTAGTGGCGCGGGTCCGAGCCGTGCCCGTACAGCACCGCGGGGATCTTGCCGGCACGACGCGTGCGACGCGCGGCACCCTTGCCGAATTCGGTGCGGGGCTCGACGGACAGGGTTACCTCGGACACGGTGTAGCACTCCTTCAATTCACCAACATGTTCAGCGAAAGCATGCTGAGGTGGGGATGGTTCGGGCGGTTCCGGTGTTCGGCGGCGAATTCCACAGGCGTGCTCGACCGCGTGTGGCCACTCAAGCCGCCGCGTCGATCACGTCGGGCACCAGGTGCTCACGGAACCCGCCTCGCCGAGACCGGGAAAGTGTAGACCAAGCGGTCGTGCCGGGGTCCCGCCGGGTGGCTCGTTCAGATGACAAGTCGGTGACAGCTGCTTCGGGAACCCGCGGATGCGGTGGTGCGCGACCCCTTTTCTAAGGTGTGATCTCCTCGCACTCGAGACAAGGGGGCGGAATGGCGGCACGACGGTCGAGGATCGGCGCGATCGCCGCGTTGTGCTGCCTCGTGGCCGGTTGCGACGTCGCGATCGACGGTGCGGCGGGGATCTCGCCCGCCGAGCAGCAGCGGGTGGACCGGCGCACGGAGCAGCGCGGCGCTGTCGAGAGCGCGCTGAAGGCGCTTGAGCAGGCTCCCGCCGTTGTCTACAAGTCGACAATCAAGGACGCGGCCGGTAACCCCGCCGAACTGCAGTTCCGGATCACCCGCAACGGCAGCGCGCAGGGCGCGTTGCCGGTCGACGGCCAGGCCATCCAAGTCGTGGCCGCGGACAAGCAGCTGTACCTCTCGGCGACGCCTGAGTACTGGAAGGCGCACGGGCTCGGCAACAGCGAGTCGTACGGCACCAGCTGGGTTCGCACCGACGGCTCGGACCTGCCGGTGAACGCCGTCGAGGTGCTCAGCCCGCGCAAGGCCGCGTCGACACTGAGGACCGCGGTGTCCGCGATGAACCCGCTCACCGATCCGGTCCGGTCGAAGTTGCCCGACGGGACCGAGGTCTACGAGGTCGGCAGCGGGCTCGGGGCCTTGCGCGTGACCACCGCCGCGCCGCATCGCGTCGTCAGTTTCGCGCCTTCCCTCGTCGCCGCGGCGGGCGGTAAGACGCTCGGTGCCGAGATGCGGGTCGAACCGCTCACCGGGGACGCGCTCAAGAAGCTCCAAACCGATCTGGACGGCGCGATCGGGGGAATCGGGCAGCCGTTCGACGCGCTCGCCCAAGTCAGTGTCAGCGTCGTCAACGACAAGCTGGATTGCACGGACTTCGTCGGAACCTGCCGGGCGACCATCGACGTCGCCAACACCGTCATCGGCGGCGTGAGCGGGACGCCCGTGCATCTCACGCTGACCGTCGATTTCACGGCGCAGTCCCTCGGCGCGCAGAGCTGCACGGCGGCCGCCGACGCGGCACCCGGCGCCACGACGAGCATGTCCTGCGAGGTCAAGTTCAAGCTGCCGAATCGGAACGCCAGCTACCAGGTGCAGGCGAAGCCGTCGGCACGCGGCGAGGTCCGGGCGGCGGTCGACGTCAACGCCGTCCGCGAGAAGCTCAAGTCCGAGTTCGCCGCGCTGGGTGGCTGACCTGCACACTCACCCCGGGGTGCGTTGCATACGTTGAAGTAGTCGATCTCGCGTTCTTAGCATCGGCGTGGTAGCCGATGAAAGGGAGAAACGCGATGGCGAAGTTGGTTGTGTTCGGAGGAACCGGGTACGCGGGCGGGAAGATCGCCGAGGAGGCGCGCGGACGCGGCCACGAGGTGCTGGCGGTGTCGAGGAACGCGGAAGGCGAGGGGACCAGGGCGGGCTCGCTCTACGACGAGGCCTTCCTGGCCGACGTCGCCAAGGGCGCGGACGTCCTGGTAATCGCGGTTCACGGGCAGAGCGGCCTGCTCGAAGCGGTGCCCTCGATCGCCCAGGTCGCGAAGGACAACGGCGCGCGGATCGGAGTCGTCGGCGGGGCAGGCAGCCTGAACGTGGCCGAAGGCGGGCCGCGTTTGATCGACACCCCCGAGTTCCCGGACGAGTACAAGGGCGAGGCGGGGGCGCACGCCGAGGTGCTGGAAGCGTTCCGGAAACTTCCCGAGGACATCGACTGGTTCTACCTCAGCCCGGCCGCCGAGTTCGGCGCGTGGGCCGAGGGGGAGCGGACCGGCGAGTTCCGGCTCGGCGGTGACGTGCTCCTGACCGACGAGAACGGTGGATCGAAGATCAGCGGCGCCGACTACGCGATCGCGTTCGTCGACGAGATCGACAAGCCGGAGCGCCGCCGTCAGCGCTTCTGCGTCGCTTACTGACCGGACAGTTCCTTCACGACCGGCGCGAACGTTTCCATCATCGGCTCGAACACCGTGATGTAGGAGAAGCCGTACCGTTCGCGACGCTCCTGGAGCTGCCGGACGATCTCCGCGACGGTTCCGAAAAGCAACTGAGGTGTCTCGAGCAGGGCGTCGACGTCGAGGCCGTCCTCGTCTTTGACCTCTTCACGCCAGGCCGCTGCGGCCGCCCGCTGGTCGTCCGCGACGACGACCCGCTGGACGAGCACGTTCAGTTCGGGGTTCCGGCCGTTCGTTCGCGACTGGAAGAAGGCGACGCGCTCGTCCATGCGTTCGGCGTCGTCGAGCTGGAAGGTGCCCGGTGCCTTTCCCGGTGCTTGACGAAGACCCGAGAAACCGGCGATGTCGGCTTCTCGGGCGGCGAGGGAGAGCACGCCGTCGCTGTTGCCCGCGAGGAGCAGCGGCGGGGGCGTGATCCCCTCGGCGACGAACTGTTCTCGCAGGTGGTCGAGGCCCTTGGTGAGGTATTCGATTCGTTCCTTGGCCGGGATCCACGGCAGGCCGGCATCGTCGAATTCCGATTTCATGTGGCCGGAGCCGAGACCGAGGTCCAGCCGATCGCCGGTCATCTTCACCGTCGTGACGACGTCGCGCGCGAAGAGCGCGAAGTTGTAGAAGGGCACGTTGGAGACGAGAGTGCCGACGCGGGGCCGTTGAGTCACCGCGGCGGCCATGGTCAGCGCCGGGAAAGGCGCGTTGCGTCCTGAGCCGAGATGATCCGGCACAGAGATGACGTCGTATCCGAGGGCCTCGGCGCGGCGGCACTTCGCGACCCAGTTTTCGCGGTTCTCGGCGCCCCACAGGTTCACGCCGAATTTGAATTTCCCCATATCGGAAACCTAGCCACGCGCGGCGGCCGGGCGCGCGCCGTTTCGCGAGGAGCCGAAAACGAAGCAGGGGACCTTTGCTCTCACTCTCCAAAAGAGAGTGGTAGCAAAGGTCCCCTGCTTCCCAGAGGGTCAGGCGTTGCCGTCGAAGAGGGACGTGACCGACCCGTCCTCGAAGACCTGCTGGATCGCCTGCGCCAGCAGCGGCGCGATGGACAGCACGGTCAGCCCGGGGAACCGCTTCTCCTCCGGGATCGGCAGCGTGTTGGTGACGATCACCTCGCGCGCCTTGCAGTTCGACAGCCGCTCGGTGGCGGGGTCGGACAGGATGCCGTGGGTCGAGGCGATGACGACGTCGGACGCGCCTTCGTCGAGCAGGGCCTCGGTGGCCTTCACGATCGTGCCGCCGGTGTCGATCATGTCGTCGATCAGCACGCACAGCTGACCGCGGACCTTGCCGACGACGCGGTTCGCGACGGCCTGGTTCGGCTTGTCCGGGTCGCGGGTCTTGTGGATGAAGGCGATCGGCCGGTCACCCAGCTGCGCCGCCCACTTCTCGGCGAGCCGCACCCGGCCCGAGTCCGGCGAGACGACCGTGATGTTCTCGTCCTGGTAGGTCTTGTTGATGTGCGCGGCCAGCACGTTCTGCGCGAGCAGGTGGTCGACGGGACCGTCGAAGAAGCCCTGGATCTGCGCGGTGTGCAGGTCGACCGTCATGATCCGGTCGGCACCGGCGGTCTTGAACAGGTCCGCGATCAGGCGCGCGGAGATCGGCTCGCGGCCCTTGTGCTTCTTGTCCTGCCGCGCGTACGGGTAGAACGGCATGATCACGGTGATCCGCTTGGCGCTCGCGCGCTTGAGGGCGTCCACCATGATCAGCTGCTCCATCACCCATTCGTTGATGGGCGCCGGGTGGCTCTGGATCACGAACGCGTCGGTCCCGCGCACCGATTCGTTGAACCGGACGAAGATCTCCCCGTTGGCGAAGTTGTGCGCGGTCTGCGGGACGACCGACACGTTGAGGTGCTTGGCCACCTCTTCCGCGAGCTCCGGGTGCGCGCGCCCGGAGAACAGCATCAGGTTCTTCTTCGGTGTTCCGGACTTCGAGCTCATGCTGGCGACTCCCCGTCGTTTCCCTTATTCGAATCGGACACAACGGTGGTGTCCTGCTTCGCGGCGGAAGCTGCTTCCGCCGCGGGTGTGCCCGGCCTGCGCCGGGACACCCAGTCTTCGATGTTGCGCTGCGGCCCGGTGGACACGGCGAGCGCGCCCGGGGGCACGTCTTGCCTGATCACGGTGCCTGCCCCACTGTAGGCGCCGTCGCCGATGGTCACCGGGGCGACGAACGTGTTGTCCGCGCCGAGCCGCACATGGGAGCCGATCGTGGTGTGGTGCTTGTTCACGCCGTCGTAGTTGACGAAGACGCTGGAACACCCGATGTTGCTGTTCTCGCCGATGGTCGCGTCGCCGACGTAGGTCAGGTGCGGCACCTTCGTGCCGGCGCCGATGTCGGCGTTCTTCGTTTCGACGAAAGCGCCGAGTTTGCCCTTGGTCCCCAGTTTGGAGCCGGGACGCAGGTAGGTGAACGGGCCGACCTTCACCCCGTCGCCCAGTTCCGAATCGGAACCGTGCGTCCGCACCACCGACGCGCCCGCGCCGACGGAGACGTTCTCCAAGGTGCTGTCCGGGCCGATCTGCGAGCCCTCGCCGACCGACGTCGAGCCCTTCAGCTGGACGCCGGGTTCGATGACGACGTCGCGCGACAAGGTCACGCCCGCGTCGATCCAGGTGCTCGCCGGGTCGACGACGGTGACACCCGCCCGCTGCCAGCCGCGGACGATCCGGCGGTTCAGCTCGGCGCCGAGTACCGACAGCTGGACGCGGTCGTTGACGCCTTCGGTCACCCACGGGTCGTCGATGACCAGCGCGCCGACGCCCTTGCCGTCGCCGCGGGCGATGCCGAGGACGTCGGTGAGGTAGAGCTCGCCCTGAGCGTTGTCCGTCGAAAGCCGCGAGAGCCCGTCGACGAGGACCGAAGCGTCGAAGGCGTAGACGCCGGAATTGATTTCGGCGATTTGGTGCTGTTCGGGGGTGGCGTCCTTCTGCTCGACGATCGAGGTGACGACGCCGTTTTCGTCGCGGATGATCCGGCCGTAGCCGGTCGGGTTCTCGACGACCGCGGTCAGCACGGTGACCGCGTTGCCCGTCGACGTGTGCTCGGCGACCAGGGAAGCGAGCGTTTCGGTGTCGAGCAGCGGGACGTCGCCGTAGCTGACGACGACGGTGCCGGTCAGCCCGGCGGGCAGTGCGGAGAGCGCGCACGAGACGGCGTGCCCGGTGCCCTTCTGCTCCTCCTGGACGGCCGTGACGACCTCGCGGCCGAGCGCTTCGCCGACCTTCGCCAGCCGGGCGCCGACCGAGTCGCGGCCGTGGCCGATGACCACGACCAGGTGCTCCGGGTTCAGTCCCGCGGCGGCCCGCACCGCGTGCTCGACCAGCGGGCGGCCGGCGATCGGGTGCAGCACCTTCGGGGTGGACGAGCGCATGCGGGTGCCCTCACCCGCGGCGAGGATCAACGTGCTCAGCGGGCCGGTCACGGCACTCCCAACATTTCACCAACGGTGGTTGTCGGGCATTGATCCTACGTGGGCTGCTCGGCGTCCCACGCGGGGTCGGTCGGAGCATCCTCGCCGGGCCATCCGGTCACCGGATCGATGGCCATCGAGTTCACCGACGAAACCTGGTTCCCGCCGCCGCGTTTCGCCTGGTACATGGCCGCATCGGCACGCGCGAGGACCTGCTCGGCCCGTTCCTGCGGGCGGAGCGAGACAAGGCCGACGGAGAGGGTGACGCCGTGCGAAAGATGGTGCGGCAGAGATGCGACGGCATTCACAGAACGACCCAGCGCCTGTTTCGCCGCGGACGCCGGAGCCCCAGGTAGAAGCACGATGAACTCGTCTCCGCCGTAGCGGGCGACGACGTCGTCGCCGCGCAGGGCGTCGCGCAGCGTGCTCGCGATGACACGGAGCACGTTGTCGCCTTCGGCGTGCGACTGCTTGTCGTTGACGTCCTTGAAGCCGTCGAGGTCGACCAGCGCCACCGCGAGGGGCTGGGCGTCGGCGGACGACGCCAGCGAACGCAGCTTTTCGTCGAGCGCCCGCCGGTTCGGCAGGCCGGTCAGCGGGTCCTGCAGCGCCTGCTGGGTGATGGCGCCGTGCTCGGCGGAGAGCCGCTCGTGCTCCCGTCGCGCGTTGAGCGTGGCGATCTGCGATTCCCGCAGCGACCACATCTCCGTTTCCAGGATGGTCGCGTAGTCGATCAGCGACTGGCTCGCTCCGGACGCGTAGTCCGGCGTGGTGTCGAGCCTGGCCAGTTCGCGGGCGAGGTTCAACCGCATCGACGGCAGCGAGCCCTCTTCGTTGTCCTCGCGGACCTCTTTGAGCACCTGCAGCGCGTCCTCGCGACGGCCGTCGTTGTCCAGGCAGCGGGCCAGCGCGATGGCGATGATCTCGCGTTCGTGGGGGAACACCAGTTCCGGGTTCAGCAGTGCGGTCAACCGCTCGATATGCGACGAATCGGGCGACGCCAGCGCGGCCGCGGCGGCGAGCACGCCGACCTGGTCGATCGCGGGCACCCCCGCCTTGCGCGGGAACAGCGACTCGGTGAACGGGCCTTCGGCGGCCTGGGCCATGGACGCCGCGGTGCGGAACTTGTCCGCTCCCTCGTCGTACCGCTCGATGCGTTCGAGGCGCAGGCCCCAGCCGAGCAGCATCTTGACCCGGTTGATCAGCTGGAGTGCGATCTCGTGCGGGCTCGCGCTGTCGCGGATCGCCTGCGCGGCGCGGGCGATGGCCTCCTCGGCCGCCTCGTAGACGCCCAGCTGGTTCAGCACCAGCCAGCAGTCGACCAGGGTCGTGGACAGCATCCGGTCCCAGTTGCGCCTGCCGATCTGGCGGTCGGGAACCGCGGAATCGTCGAGGATCGCCAGTGCCCTGGCGATCTCGGTGAGGGCGGCGTCCTCCTGTTTGGCGATCACCAGCCGTCGGCCACGCATGGCGTGCGCGTCGGCCCGCATCAGCGCGAGACCGTGCCGCCGGGTGTGCGCGAGCATCTCGTCGAGCCTGGGTTCGGCTTCGGCGGCGAGACCGCGGGTGACCAGCCTGGCCGCCGCGGAGTAGCGCAGCAGCTGGGCGACCAGCAGGGGTTCGCCGCGGCGCTGCGTCTCGTCGAGGAGTTCGTCGAGGCTGGTGATGATGTCCAGCTGTTCGGCGAAGGTGACGCGCTGGATGGCCGCACCGAGTTCGCGCGCGCGACCGTAGAGCCAGGCGTCGGACATCTCCGCAAGCGCCGGCCGCCTGCCACTGGTCGTCGCGTCCTCGGTCAGCCGCACACACCCCCACCGTTGGAAACGCCGCTGGTCATCTGCTCGTCTGCTCCGCCGCCAGGATTCGAACCTGAACTGTCAGAACCAAAATCTGAAGTGCTGCCGATTACACTACGGCGGATCGATCCTGGTCAGGATAGCCATGTCGGGGACGTCCACGTGCGCCCGGGGGTGGCCTCACCGTCGCGGGCACTCCACAGGGGACGAAACCTCCTGTACCGTAACTTACGGCATCGTAGGTAAGGTCACCCTTAGGGAAACCCTCAGGGTTGCGCGTAGAAAAGAAGTGACTGCATGACGGCTACCCTCGACCGTTCCCAGAAGCCCGCGAAGGGCCCCAAACCGGTAATCGACGGACACCGATCGAGCGCCGTGCAGCTCTCGGTCTACCTCGGGGTCATCTTCCCGCTCGCCGCGCTGCTCGCGGCCGTCCCGTTCGCCTGGGGCTGGGGACTGACCTGGGTCGACGTCGGCCTGTTCGTGGTCTTCTACGCGATCAGCGGCCTCGGTATCACCGTCTCCTATCACCGCTACTTCACGCACGGCTCGTTCAAGGCCAAGCCGTGGCTGCGCGTCGCGATGGCGATCGCCGGCAGCATGGCCGTCCAGGGCCCCGTCATCACCTGGGTCGCCGACCACCGGCGCCACCACGCCTTCTCCGACCGCGACGGCGACCCGCATTCGCCGTGGCTGTTCGGGACCACGCCGCTCGCCATCGCCAAGGGGTTCTGGCACGCGCACATGGGCTGGCTGTTCGACCGCGACCAGAGCAACGCCGAGCGGTTCGCGCCGGATCTGCTGAAGGACCGCGCCATCAAGAAGGTCGACGACCTGTTCTGGCTGTGGAGCCTGCTCACCCTGGTGCTGCCCGCGATCCTGGGCGGACTGATCACCTGGTCGTTCTGGGGCGCGGTGACCGCGTTCTTCTGGGCCGGGCTGGTGCGGGTCTGCGTGCTGCACCACGTGACCTGGTCGGTCAACTCGGTCTGCCACATGATCGGCGAGCGCCCGTTCGCGGCCCGCGACAAATCGGCCAACTTCTGGCCGCTGGCGATCTTCTCCTTCGGCGAGTCGTGGCACAACCTGCACCACGCCGACCCGACCTCGGCGCGGCACGGGGTGCAGCGCGGCCAGATCGACATCTCCGCCCGTCTCATTTGGCTCTTCGAGAAGTTCGGCTGGGCCTACGACGTGCGCTGGCCGACCCCGCAGCGTCTCGCGCGCATCGCCACTGAAAGCAAATAGCGAGGTCGCGTTAGTCTTCTGCGATGGCGGGGAGAAGGCGGACCAAACGTGAAGCGGTCACCGGGGCGCGTCCTGTCGCTCCGGTGGCCAGGGTGCGGATGACGGGGAGTGAGCGCAGGCAGCAGCTGCTCAACGTCGCCAGGGCCCTGTTCGCGGAGAAGGGTTTCGAAGGAACGTCCATCGAGGAGATCGCGCATCGCGCGAACGTCTCCAAACCGGTGGTGTACGAGCACTTCGGCGGCAAGGAAGGTATCTACGCCGTCGTCGTCGACCGCGAGACGCAGCTGCTGCTCGACCGGATGGTCTCCACCCTCCACGGTGGACATCCGAGGGTGATGCTGGAGCAGGCGGCGATCGCGTTGCTCTCCTACGTCGAAGACTCGCACGACGGGTTCCGCATCCTGGTGCGGGATTCGCCGGTCGCGAGTTCGACGGGCACGTTCTCGACGGTGCTGAACGACATCGCCAGCCAGGTCGAGCACATCCTCGCGCAGCAGTTCGCCGCCAGGGGTTACGACGAGAAGCTGGCCGCGCTGTACGCGCAGGCACTCGTCGGGATGGTGGCGCTCACCGGGCAGTGGTGGCTCGACGCCCGGAAGCCGAAACGCGACGAGGTCGCCGCGCATCTGGTCAACCTGGCCTGGAACGGGCTGTCCAATTTGGAGCACAAGCCCAAACTGCGGCTGCACTGAGCGGCGGTAACGTTTCCCGGGCGATGAGCGCTAGGTCCCCCAAAGAGAAGATCCGGCTGGGGGAACACCGTGGAGAAATTTCCCACGTTTGCTGTCGAACAGATGGTGCCGCAGAAGAAGAGACCGTGGCTGAAGCCGGTCATCATCCTGGGTGTCTTCGCCGCCATCGTCCTGCTCGGGATCTTCGTCGAGAATCCGTTGACGGCGTCGCGTACCGAGGTCGGCGCCTGCCTCAAGGGCAACGTCGACAACGCGGAAAGTATCAGAAACGTCGAGTGCGGGTCGCCGGAAGCGAACTTCAAGGTCGTCGGGAAGCAGGGCGGGAAGTCGGAAGGCGGGATACTGCTTTCGGGCGGGTCCGAATGCGGCGAGTACCCCACTGCCGACCTGTACTACTTCCAGGGCAGGCGGACGGCTACCAACGGCATCCTGCTCTGCCTGGAGAACCTCAAGGACCCGGGCCCGCGGTTGCCGGCCGTCGGGGATTGCTTCGCCGGGGACCTCTTCGCGGCGAAGAAGCTCGAAAAGATGGACTGCGCGGAAGCGCATTTCAAGGTACTCGCCATTGAAAGGGAACCCGAGGTCTCCATCGGGACCACGACGTGCGCCTCCGTGCCAGGGACGGACATGAAGCTCACCTGGGCGTCGGGTGTGGGTGAGCTGATCCCGCGCGAACGCGTGCTGTGCCTCGATGAACTGAAGTAGCGGTCAGCGCAGGAGGCCGGTCTCTCGCAGGTGATCGAAGATGATCTTGCCCACCGCGGAGAGCCGGTCCCTGTCCGCATGGCCCAGCCACGCGATTTCCTCGATTTCGCTGCTGGCCGTGGGCGTTCCGCTGAATTCGGCGGTGTAGCAGGTCGTCCGGACCACGAGTCCGGGCGCGTGCCCGTCGGCTTGGGCTTCGAACGATCCGGCGGGCTCCATGCTCGCCGGATCGATCTCGACGTCCAACTCCTCGCGGACTTCGCGGACCAGGGTCTCGGCGTCGGTTTCACCGGGTTCGCGTTTGCCGCCGGGCAGGTAGAACACCGATTTGCCGCGCGAACGGGCACCGAGGACACGGCCGTCCTGGAAGTGCAGCCAAGCGATCTTGTCGATCATGGGTCAGCCCAGCGCCGCGGCGGTCTCGGCGGTCGTGAGCACTTCGCCCAGGCGCGGGAACACCTTCGTGATCGCCGATTCGTGGGAGATCGCGGCGATACCCGCCATCGCGTCCGAGACGGCGATGGTCTCGTAGGCGTGGTCGATCGCGGCCCGCAGCGTCGATTCGACGCCGTACTCCGTGGCGATCCCGGCGAGCACCAGCGTCTTGACGCCCAGCCCGCGCAGGAGTTCGTCGAGTCCGGTGCGGTAGAACGCGCCGATCGTGTTCTTGGTGATCAGGTGCTCGCCCTCGCGAGGCGTCAGTTCGGCGACCAGCTCACTGCCGGGCGGCTGCTCGTCGACGTCCGGCCGATGCGCCCGCACGTGGACGATCGGCGAGCCGGCCGCGCTGAAGGCGTCTCGCAGCAGGACGGCGTTCGATACGACTTCGGTGCCTTCGATCGGGACGGTCTCCAGTGCGACGATCCGGGTCTGGAGGTCGATCAGGACGAGCGCCGTCGTCGCCGGGTCGATCTTCGTCATGGCCGAAGCCTAGTGTCCCTATGCTGGAGACATGGGGCAGAACAGGGAAGTAGTGGTCACCGGCGGCGGAACGGGAATCGGCTACGCGGTCGCGGCGGCGTTCGCCGCGCGAGGTGACCGGGTGACGATCACCGGCCGTCGTGAACAGGTCCTCACCGAAGCCGCCACGTTGCTCGGCGCGAACCCGGTCCCGTTCGACGCGGCAGATCCGGACGCGGTGGAACGGGCACTGGCCGGATTGCCGGACCGGGTCGACGTCCTGGTCAACAACGCGGGCGGGAACACCGATTTCCAGGCCGGATCCGCGGAAGACCTGAAGTCGTTCGCCGCGAACTGGCAGGCCAATCTCGACGCGAACGTGTTCACCGCCGTACTGGTCACCCGCGCCCTGCGGGAAAGGTTCGCCGACGGGGCGCGGATCGTCACCATCGGCTCGATCGCCGCGCGCACCGGCGCGGGTTCCTACGGTGCCGCCAAGGCCGCGCTGGAGGCGTGGAACATCGACGTGGCAAGGGAATTCGGGCCGCGCGGGATCACCGCGAACATCGTCGCACCCGGACTGGTCGGCGACACGGAGTTCTTCCAGGGCAAGCTCTCCGACGAGCGCCGGGCGTGGCTGATCGGCAACACGCTGACCAAACGCGCCGGCGAGCCCGCGGACGTCGCCGAAGTGGTCGCCTTCCTGGCGAGCCCGGAGGCGCGGCACGTCACCGGGCAGATCGTCCACGTGAACGGCGGCGCGCACCTCGGCCATTAGGCGCCGGGCGTGACCTTCAGCAGTTTGTCGTCCTGGCCTTCCGAAGTGGTGATGTAGAGGGCGCCGTCCGGGCCGCTGCGGACGGCGCGCAGCCTGCCGAACTTGTCGTCGAACTCGGGCGGCAGCGTCACTTCGGTGACCTCGCCCGCGTCGTCGAGGCGGAACAGCAGCAGTTTCTGTCCCTTCAACGCGGTCACGGCGAGCGAACCTTCGAGCGCTCCCCACTGCGATCCGGTGAGGAACTCGGCACCGCAGATCGCCTCGGTGATCTCACCGGTCGTCCACAAAGGACTGACGGCGTCCGGGAAGCGCTGCTTGTCCGTCATCGGGACGCTTTCGTCGTAGCTGGTCTCGGTGCCGCCCTTGGACGGGTCCCAGCCGTAGTTCCCGCCCGCGGTCTCCAGGTTGACCTCGTCGTCGATGGTCGGCCCGTGCTCCGCGGTGAACACCTGCCCGGTGCCCGGGCGGACCGTGACGCCCTGGACGTTGCGGTGCCCGTAGGTGAACACGCGCTGCTCGTTCGGGTTCGCGGACTTGATGAACGGGTTGTCCGGCAACGCGTTCCCGGTTTTCGCGTCGACGCGCAGCACCTTCCCGCCGAGACTCGTCTTGTCCTGCGGATGCTGCGGGCGGGCGGTGTCGCCGGTGCCGACGAGGAGCGCGCCGTCCGCGCCGAACGCGGGACGGCAGCCGGAATGCCTGCCGCTGGGGTTCACCGGCAGCCCGGTCAGCAGGTCCTTGACCTTCGTGGCGCTCGCGCCGTCGTCCGAAAGCCGCCAGGTGACCAGCCGGATGTCGACGGCCTTGTCGCCTTCCTTGTGGGTCTGGCAGGTGATGAACTCGCGCGACGTCGCGAAGTCCTTGCTGATCACCATCCCCATCAGGCCGCCTTCGCCGCGTACGTGGACGTCGGAGAAATCCGCGGCGACGTCACGCTTCGTGCCGCCTTCGATCAGCGCGAGTTTCCCGGGGCGCTGGGTGACGAGGATCTTCCCGTCCGGCAGGAAGCCGACGTCCCAGCCGTGCTCGAGCCCGGCCGTCACCTGCTCGACCTTCAGCTTCGACACCGCGGGCTTCGAGGTGACCGGCGGTGCGCTCTGCACCGTCTCGCTCGACGCCCCGGAACAGGCCGTGACCAGCAAGGACAAGGACGTGAACGCGACGACGGCGGAAGTGCGCATGACATCAGCATGCCACCGTGCTCAACCGCCCGCGCGAACCAAACCGCTTTCGTAGGCGAACACGACCGCGTGCACACGGTCGCGCAGCGAGAGCTTCGCGAGGATCCGGCCGACGTGGGTCTTCACGGTCGTCTCCCCGATGTAGAGCTTCGCGGCGATTTCGGAGTTCGCCAGACCGCGCGCGATGAGCGCGAGAACGTCCTTCTCGCGTTCGGTCAGCGTCTCAAGCCGCGCGCTCTCACCGGAGTCCCGTTCGTCGGCCAAGTAGCGGTCGAGCAGGCGTTTCGTCACCGAGGGGGAGACCATCGAATCGCCGCGGAGGACACCTCGGATCGCCACGAGGATCTCGTCGGCGGGCGCGTCCTTGACGAGGAAGCCGCTGGCACCGGCACGCAGCGCGGCATACGCGTATTCGTCGAGATCGAACGTGGTGATCATCAGGACCCTGGTGTCCGGAAGTGAACGGCAGATCCGCTCGGTCGCCGCGACGCCGTCGAGCACCGGCATCCGGACGTCCATCAGGACCAGATCCGGCCGCAGCTTCTCGGCGGCTTCGACCGCTTCGGCGCCGTTGGTGGCTTCGCCCGCGACGGTCAGGTCGTCCTGGCTGGTGACGATCATCCCCATCCCCATCCCGACCCGGACCAGCTCCTGGTCGTCGCAGATCAGCACCTTCACCGCTGTCATCCCGCCTCCACCACCAGGTTCGCGGCGACCCGGTAGCCGCCGTCGCGGGTCGGCCCGGTGTCGAGGGTGCCGTGGAACATCTCGACGCGCTGGGTCATCCCGGCGATCCCGCGGCCGGACGACGGGAGGCGCGGTGCGACGGGTTCGCTCCCGCCCGTGTTCGTCACCTCGATCCGGACGTTCCGGCGGTGGCCGCCCTCGCCGAAATCGATCTCGACCTGGCCGCTCGCGTCTCCCGGCGCGTGTTTGATCATATTGGTCAGCGACTCCTGGACGATGCGGTACGTCTGCAGCGCGGCGCTCGGCGGCAACCCCTCGGCGTCGCCGGTGACCTGGAGATCCACGTCCCGCCCGCTCGCGCTGACCTGCGCGACCAGGTCGCGTAGCTCCGCGACGGTCGGCTGCGGGCTTCGGGCGGCTTCGCCGGCATGGAGGACTTCCAGCAGACGGCGCAGCTCGGCGAGCGCGTCGCGGCCCGCCTTGCCGATCGTGTCGAGTGTCCGGTCGACGACCTCGGGATCCTTGTCACGCATGAGTTTCGCGCCCTCGGCGTTGATCACGATGACGCTCACACTGTGCGCGAGGACGTCGTGCAGTTCGCGGGCGATCCGCGTGCGTTCCTCGGCGACGGCGGCCCGGGCGCGGGCCTCCTGTTCGGACGCGGCCAGCTCCGCCTTCGTCGCTTCCTCCGCCGAAAGCCGTTGCCGCGCACGGAAGAACTCGCCGAGCGCCCAAGCCGCGACGTGCAGCGGCAGGGTCACGACGATGGTGAGCCAGGCGCCCTGTTCGGTGGTGACTCCCCAGACGAGGCCCCACGTGATGTCCAGTGCGACGATCCCGGCGGCGATCAGCGTGGCGAACCGGCGGTTTCCCGCGCGGACCAGCGTGTAGAGCGCGACGGCCATCGCCAGCTCGCCCCGGCCGCGGTCGTAGGCCCAGAGCTCCGTCGTGTACTGCGCGGTCACCCCGGCGACGATCAGCACCGCGACGATCTCGGGGTGGCGGCGCCGCCAGAGCAGCGGCACGAGGAAGAGGTACGGCACCAGCAGGACGGCCTTGGGGACGGACGACGATCCGGTCGGCGCGAGGAAGACGAACCACGCGTACAGGGGAAGGTCGGTCACCCACGGGTGGGAGCGGAGCCGGTCGAGCAGCCTGTGCACCGTTCGAACGTAACCCCGCCCGGCACGCGAGCGCGTCGTCCTGGGGTACTCCCGGGGTCCTCCCACGGGAGGACGGAGCCGGCCGACGAAGCCGACGCGGGGCCACGAAGCCCGTTCCTAGCGTCGGGAACATGTCGATCACCAGGGAATTCCTCCGCCATCCCGTCCTGACCGGAGCCATCGCGGCCAGTTCGCCGAAACTCGCGGAGGCCATGACCGCGGGCCTCGGCTTGGAAAGCGCCAGGCTCGTCGTCGAGCTGGGCCCCGGGACCGGGGTGTTCACCGGCGCCGTCATCCGCCGCCTGCCGCCGGGCGCACGGCTGATCGCGGTGGAGATCAATCCGCGGCTGGCGCGGGAACTGCGAGCGCGGCACGGGGACGTCGAGGTCGTCGAGGGTTCCGCCGAGAACCTGCTTTCGTATGTGGACGACGCGGCCGACGTCGTGGTTTCCGGGCTGCCGTGGACGGTCATGCCCGGCGAGCGGCAGCTGCGGATCCTCGACCAGGTCACGGAGATCCTCGCCCCGCACGGACGGTTCACGACGTTCGCCTACGCGCACGCGGCCTGGACGACGCCTGCCCGCCGGTTCGCCGCGGCGCTGCGGGACCGGTTCGCGGTGACCGGCCGGACCCCGTTGGTCTGGCCGAACCTGCCGCCCGCCTTCGTGCACCGCGCGGCACTGCCACAGAAGACGGAGAGGCGTCTTGGACAGCCTGTTACGGCCGCTTCTTGAGGCGCCGCCCGTGCTCGTCTACCTCGTCTGCGGCACGCTGATCTTCCTGGAAACCGCGCTGCTGCCGGGGATCGTGCTGCCGACGTTGTCCAGCCTGCTGCTGATGGGGTTCCTGGCCGGGCGGGGCACGCTCGACCTGCCGCCGGCGTTGACGGTCGCGATCGGTGCCGCCGTGGCGGGCGACCAGATCGCCTTCCTGGAAGGGCGGAGGCTGGGCCCACGGCTGCGGACCACGCGCTTCGGGCGGCGGTTCGGCCTGGCTCGGTGGGACCGTGTTGAGCGGGCCGTCGCCAGGTACGGCGTCCCGGCCGTGATCGCCGGCCGCTGCCTGGCCGGGGTGCGGACCGTGGTGCCGCGTATCGCGGGCGCGGCGGAGATGCCGTACCGGCGGTTCTTGCCCGGCAGCGTCTGCGCGGCCGTGGTGTGGGCGTGCGCCGAGCTGTCCCTGGGCCACGCGGGCGCCTGGGTCAACGGGTGAGGATCGCCGCCGTCTCGGCGTCGGCGGGGAGGAACGTCTCCAGTTTCAATTCCGAAACCGTGACATCGGCCGCGGTCGCGAACGTCGTGATGGCCGTGATCAGCCGCAGTTCGCCCGCCGAGGTGGACAAGCGCATCGGCACCGCGAAACCGAGGTGATCGGGTCCAGGCGGGCCGGGAGCCGGAACGTAACCTTCGAGTTCGGCGAGCAGCGCGGTGAGCCGCTCGTCGGGCGCGTGGGCGATCTCCTGCGTCAACCGTTCCAGGATGTGCCGGGCCCAGTCCGCGAGGTTCCGCACCCTCGGCGCCATCCCCTTCGGGTGCAGCGCGAGCCGCAGGGTGTTGACCGGCTCCTCCAGCAGTTCCGGTGCCACGTCCTCGAACAGCAGGTCGAGCGCGTCGTTGCGGGCGACGAGCACGCCGTGGCGATCGACCACGATGGCGGGGTACGGGCGGTGCCCTTCGAGCAGCCGCCGCATGCCGTCGAGGACCGGCCGCAGGCTCGGATCGTCCAATTCGGTTTCGGGGAAACCGGGGGCGAACCCGGCCGCGAGCAGCAGGCCGTTGCGTTCACGCAGGGGCAGTTCGAGCGATTCGGCCACGCGCAGCACCAGGCCGCGGCCGGGGATCGACCGGCCGCCTTCCAGGAAACTCACGTGCCGCTGGGTGGTACCGGCCCGGATCGCCAGCTCCAGCTGGGAAAGCCGCCGTCGTTCGCGCCAGCCCCGGAGCGCGGGGCCGAATCCGGAAACCATGGCCGCCATCTTGGCCGAGACGCCGTCGGCGTCGCCATTCCCTCGAAGGAATTGAGACGATTCCCCGCCGCGGAGATGCTTCCGGCATGAAATTCGGTCTGGTCGTCCCCACTTATCGGTCCATCCTCGACGCCGGGCGCACCGCGCCGGAAATGGTCGCCGTCGCGGTCGAAGCCGAACGCCTCGGCTTCGATTCGGTCTGGGTCGGGGACACGCTCGCGAAGGCGCCCATCGATTCCTTGACGTTGCTCGGCGCGTTCGCCGCCAGGACCGAGCGGGTCACCCTCGGCACCGCCGCGCTGCTGCCGGCGTTACGGGATCCGCTCCTTTCCACGAACGCGATCCTCTCGCTCGATCTGCTCAGCCGAGGCCGCGTCACCCTCGCCGTCGGGGCCGGGTTCGCCGGCCGCAGCGAACCCGAGTTCGCCTTCACCCGCGTCCCGTGGGAACGCCGCCGCGCCCGCCTCGACGACATCGTCGCGTTGTGGCGGCACGTCTGGAGCGGGAAGAGCGGCCCGTTCCACGGCGACGTGCTGCACTACGACACCCTGCCGGAGTATCCGGAACCGCACCGTCCCGGTGGCCCGCCGGTATGGCTGGCAGCCTTCACCCCGGGCGCGTTGAAGCGGGCAGGACGGCTCTACGACGGCTGGCTGCCGTACCCGCCCGACGTTGCCGACTACACCGACGGCCTCGCGAAGATCCGCGAAACGGCCGTACGTCCTGTGACACCGGCGTTGTTCGCGACGGTGCTCATCGAGGACGACCCGATCAGGGCACGCGAGCGGCTGGAGGACTACGCACAGCGGAACTACGGCGTCCCGCTGGACTTCGTCGAGAAGATCCAAATGATGGCGACGGGCAGCCCGGAGCAGGTCGCCGACCGATTGCGCGAATATCGGGAAGCGGGCGCCGAACACGTGCTGATCCGCATCGCGACGCAGGAACCCGCCGAGTTCGACGAGCAGCTCCCGAAGGTCTTCGACGCCCTGCCCAGGTAATCGCGCGGCGGACTGTCGGTGCCCCCACGTAGGCTGGGACGGTGACAAACGCTCCATTGTCCGGACTCCTTCATTCCATCCTTCCCGATCCGGCCCTTCGCGGGGTCGTCGAGCGGGCCGGTGCCCCGGTGCTCGAACTCCAGGGCGCGATCGCCACCCGCCAGCTGGTCGCCGGTGCCCTCGCCGCGGACGAGGGCGCCGGCCGCCCCGTGCTCGCGGTGACCGCCACCGGCCGCGAGGCGGAGGAACTGACCGCATCCCTGAAGTCGTTCCTCGGCGAAGGCGCCGTCGTCGACTTCCCGTCTTGGGAGACGCTGCCGCACGAGCGGCTGTCCCCGCGGGCGGACACCGTCGGGCGGCGGCTGGAGGTGCTGCACCGGCTCAAGACGGGCGCGGACGGTCTCCGCGTCGTCGTCGCGACCGTCCGCAGCCTGATCCAGCCGATGGCGCCCGGGCTCGGTTCGCTCGCGCCGGTCGACCTGGTCGTCGGCGAGGAGCAGAGTTTCGAAGGGCTGCTGGAGCGGCTGGTCGAGCTCGCGTACACGCGGGTGGACATGGTCGAGAAACGCGGCGAGTTCGCCGTGCGCGGCGGCATCCTCGACCTGTTCGGGCCGACCGCGCAGCATCCGGTGCGGGTCGAGTTCTGGGGCGACGAGGTCAGCGAGATCCGCGCGTTCGCGGTGTCCGACCAGCGGTCGCTGCCGGGGGAGATCCAGCACGTCAGCGCGCCGCCGTGCCGTGAGCTGCTGCTCACCGAGCCGGTCCGCGCGAAGGCCGCCGAGCTCGCGACGACGTACGAGGCGGACGCGCAGCTCACCGAGATGCTCACCAAGCTCTCCGGCGGGGTTCCCGTCGAGGGCATGGAGGCGCTCATCCCCGTGCTGTGCGAGGGCGAGCTGGAGCTGCTGACCGACGCGATGCCCCAGGGCACGCACGTACTGCTCGCCGATCCGGAGAAGATCCGCGCCCGCGCGGCAGACCTGGTCCGCACCGGGCAGGAGTTCCTCGAAGCGTCCTGGACCACGGCCGCCGCGGGCGGTCAGGCGCCGATCGACCTCGGCGCGTCCGCGTACCGGGACCTTGCGGAGATCGCGAAGCACGCTCAGGAGACGAAGCGTCCTTGGTGGACGCTGACGCAGCTGGCCAGTGACGATCCCGACGTCTACCGCGTGTCGATCGAGGCCGCGCCGAACTACCGCGGCGAGGTCGAGCGCGCGACGACCGATCTGCGTGCCCACACGGCCGCGGGCGGGACGGCCGTGCTCGTCGTCGCCGGGCACGGCACCGCGGCCCGCGCCGTCGAGCAGCTGTCGGCGGGAGATGTGCCCGCGTCGCTCGCCGAAGGCATCACCGGTCCGCTGACGCCGGGCGTCGTGACCGTGACGTGCGGCGGTCTGTCCGACGGTTTCGTCTCGCCGGAGCGCGCGCTCGTGGTGCTGTCCGAATCGGACCTCACCGGCCGCGGCTCGGGCGCCGGGACGTCCACAAAGGACTTCAGCACCAAGATGCCGTCGCGGCGCCGCAACGCCGTCGATCCGCTCGCCCTCAAGACGGGCGACTACGTCGTGCACGACCAGCACGGCATCGGCCGGTTCGTCGAGATGGTGCAGCGCACCGTCGCCGGCGCGACCCGCGAGTACCTGCTGCTGGAGTACGCCTCCTCCAAACGCGGGCATCCGGGGGACCGGCTGTTCGTCCCGACCGACCAGCTCGACGAGGTCTCCCGCTACGTCGGCGGTGAGCTGCCCACGCTGAACAAGCTCGGCGGATCGGACTGGAAGAACACCAAGGCCAAGGCGAAGAAGGCGGTCAAGGAGATCGCCGCCGAACTCGTGCAGCTCTACGCCGCGCGGCAGGCCGCGCCCGGGCACGCGTTCGCGCAGGACACGCCGTGGCAGGGCGAACTCGAAGACGCCTTCCCGTTCACCGAGACCAACGACCAGCTCGCCGCGATCGACGAGGTCAAGGCGGATATGGAACGCGGTGTCCCGATGGACCGCGTCATCTGCGGCGACGTGGGCTACGGCAAGACCGAGATCGCGGTGCGGGCGGCGTTCAAGGCGGTGCAGGACGGCAAGCAGGTCGCGGTGCTGGTGCCCACGACGCTGCTCGCGCAGCAGCACCTCAACACCTTCACCGAACGGATGAGTTCGTTCCCGGTGAAGATCAGGGGGCTCTCGAGGTTCACGAACAAGGCCGAGTCCGACGCGATCCTCGAACAGCTCGCTTCGGGCGACGTCGACATCGTGATCGGCACGCATCGCCTGCTGCAGACCGGGATCCGGTACAAGGACCTCGGACTGGTGATCGTCGACGAGGAACAGCGGTTCGGTGTCGAGCACAAGGAGCACATCAAGGCGCTGCGGACGCACGTCGACGTGCTGACCATGTCGGCGACACCGATCCCGCGGACACTGGAGATGTCGCTCGCCGGAATCCGCGAGATGTCCACGATCCTGACCCCGCCCGAGGACCGGCACCCGATCCTGACCTACGTCGGCGCGTACGACGACAAGCAGGTCGGCGCCGCGATCCGGCGCGAGCTGCTGCGTGACGGCCAGGTCTTCTACGTGCACAACAGGGTTTCCTCGATCGAGAAGGCCGCGAAGCGCATTCGCGAGCTGGTGCCGGAGGCGCGCGTCGTCACCGCGCACGGGCAGATGAACGAGGAAAAGCTCGAGAAGATCATCCAGGGTTTCTGGGAGAACGAGTACGACGTGCTCGTCTGCACCACGATCGTCGAGACCGGGCTGGACATCTCGAACGCCAACACGCTGCTGGTGGAACGCGGTGACCTGCTGGGGCTCGCGCAGCTGCACCAGCTGCGCGGCCGGGTCGGGCGTGGGCGCGAGCGCGGGTACGCGTACTTCCTGTATCCGCCGGAGGCCCCGCTCACCGAGACGGCGCACGACCGGCTCGCGACCATCGCGCAGAACACCGAACTGGGCGCCGGTATGGCCGTCGCGATGAAGGACCTGGAGATCCGCGGCGCGGGCAACATCCTCGGCGCGGAGCAGTCCGGGCATATCGCGGGCGTCGGATTCGATCTGTACGTGCGGCTCGTCGGCGAAGCGGTCGACGCGTTCCGCCGTCACGCGGGCGCGGAAACCTCCGAAGAGGAGGAGCTCGCCGAAGTCCGCGTGGACCTCCCGGTGGACGCGCATATCCCGCACGACTACGTGCCGGGCGAGCGGCTGCGGCTGGAGGCGTACCGCAAGATCGCGGCCGCTCCCGACCAGGCCGGGCTCGACGCCGTCCGCGAGGAACTGATCGACCGCTACGGTCAGCCGCCCGCCCCGGTGCGGAGGCTGCTCGCGGTCGCCGCGTTCCGGCACACCTGCCGCGCGGCGGGGGTCACCGAGGTCGCCGTGCAGGGCACGTCGATCCGGTTCGCGCCGCTGCCGCTGGCGGATTCGCAGATGGTGCGCCTGAAGCGCTTGTACCCCAAGGCTCTCTACAAGGCGGTGACGAACACGGTCTCCGTGCCGAAGCCGACCGAGGGCCCGGCGGGTGGCCGCATGGGCGCCCCGGCGCTGCGCGACGAGGAGCTGCTGGACTGGTGCGCGAAGCTGCTGACGAATCTGATGAAGTCGCCGGCGCCCGTCGCGTAAACGGTGTGCTCGAAGCCGGAACTCGCGTGCTTGAAGTCGGATCATGCGTGCTTGGAGCCGGAACTCGCGCATCGCGGGTCTTCCGCCCCCGGACACGCGTGATCCGGCTCCAATCACGCGTGATCCGGCTCTGGACACGCGTGATCCGGCGTGATGTCCCGACTTTGGCTCGCGAGAAGCCGAATCGCGACTTATGACCTGGTTCTCTCGCCGGGGCCGGTATGAGAGGGTAGGCCCTGTGATGCGGATCATGGGGCGCCGTCGCGCGCTGCTCGGGGTTCTTGCCGGTTCTCTCCTTCTCGCCGGATGCAACGCCGGTCCCGGGCAGGTCGGTGCCGCGGTGATCATCGACGGCAAGACCGTTTCGGTGGATCGCGTGCAGCAGCTGATCGACAAGGCCGTCCGCGAGCATCCGTACGGGCAGCAGCTCGCCAGTGAGCACAAGCTCGACCTGGTCGGCCGCGAGATCGTCCGCCAGGAGATCCTGCACGACCTCACCGAGCGCGCCGCCCAGCGGGAAGGCGTCCGGGTCGACGAGTCCCTCGTCGTGAACGCGTTGCAGAACGACCCGCTGGCCAAGCCGATGGAGGCCAACCCGCAGGACGACCCCGCGCTGAGCGTCCAGCAGCTCGTGGCGCGGGTGCGGGACCACCGTGAATCCCTGGTCGACGCGGCGCTGCAGACCCAGCTCGCGATGAAGTACCTGGACAAGCTCACCGTCACGTTCGATTTCAGCTCGGTCTCCTCGACCGACGCCACCGGTTCCGACGCGGACAAGCTGCGCGAGCAGGCGATCGAGAAGGCCAAGAAGTTCGCCGCGTCGCCGAACGCGGCCGCCGAGCTGATCGCGCAGGACCAGCAGACCGCCGACACGCAGGCGGGCACCGGCCAGAAGCTGCCGGCGATGCAGTCGCCCGCGACCGCGGCCACCGTCCTGTTCGGTCTCGAACCCAACACCGTCGCCGCTTTCCAGCCGACTCCGCAGCAGCCGCTTTGGGTCGTCGTCGTGGTGCGTGAGCGGACCGCCGACAAACCCGTCGCGTCGGATCAGGCCGCGCAGCCGAGCGCTCAGCAGCTGGCAGGAGTGGGTATCCGGCTCCTCCAGCCGTACCTCGACCAGGTCGACCTCAAGGTGAACCCGCGCTACGGCGTGTGGGATGTTGTGGGCATGGACCTCGCGCCCAACGAAGCTTCGAAGAGGGGCATCGTGCTGCCTGTGCACGGTGCCGCGCCGCGAAACCCGTGACCGCTGCCGTCGTCGTGATCGCCCGCGGGGCGACACTGCCCGCCGCGGCACTCCCGATCCTGCGAAGCAGCGCCGCCGTTTACGCGGCTTCCGACGTCGATCCCGGTGTTTTCGGGGTGCCCGCGTTCGGCGACACGCAGGAGCGCGACCTCGTGCTCATCGCGGGTTCGCGAAGGGAAGCCAAGGCCGCGGCGCTGATCAGGTCGGGCGCGCGGGTGATCGAAGCGCCCGTTCCGCCGCTGGTCGAGGCCGCCGAGGTGATGGACCGCCTCCGTTCGCCGGGCGGATGTCCGTGGGACGCCGTGCAGACCCACGAGTCGCTCCGCCAGTACCTGGTCGAAGAGACCTACGAGCTCCTCGACGCGATCGAAGAGGGCGACAGGACGGCGTTGCGCGAGGAACTCGGCGACGTCCTGCTCCAGGTGCTGTTCCACGCGCGCGTCGCCGTCGAGGACGCGGCCGATCCGTTCGGGATCGACGAGGTCGCGTCCGCTCTGGTCGCGAAACTCGTCGGACGGCATCCGCATGTCTTCGCCGACGCTCCCCGGGTCGAGACCGTCAGCGACCAGAACCTCAAATGGGAAGAACTGAAACAGGCCGAGAAGAGCCGTCAGTCCATTGTGGACGGCGTCGCGCTCGGTCAGCCGGCCGTGGCCCTGGCCGGGAAGCTCGGTCAGCGCAGCGGCCGGGCCGGGATCCCGCTCGACCTGTTCCCCGACGGCGCCGAGGCGGCGGCCCAGCTGTTCCGGGTGGCCGCGACCGCGCGCCGGGCGGGGATCGATCCCGAAGGTGAGCTCCGCGCCGTCGCGAAACGGTTCGCGAGCGACATCCGGGACGCCGAACAGGCCGCACGGGACGCCGGTCTGGAACCGGCGACGCTGGAGGCCGACGGCTGGCGCAAGTTCTGGCCGGCCTCCTGAAGGCCGCGACCCCGTTGTGATACGGAACACAATCGGGTGAGAACCGGTTCGGTGATCTCGGCGTCTTGCCGGATGTGAAGGGAACGGAACCGGACGAAGAGCAGCTCGTCCGCCGCACCGCCAAGGGCGACCGCGCGGCGTTCGAGGAGCTCTACCGCCGCACGTCGCCGTGGCTGGCCGTGCGCCTGCGCCGTCGCTGCGCCGACGAACAGATCGTCGCCGAGGTGATGCAGGAGACCTACCTCGCGGTCTGGCGTGCGGCGGGCGCGTTCGCCGGTTCGGCCGTCGGCGGAAGCGCCGTCGGCTGGTTGTGGACGATCGCCGCGAGGCGGCTGGTCGACGCCTTCCGCCGCCGGGCGAAGTTCGCACAGCCGCTGCCGGTCGCGGAAACGGCCGTTTCACCCGCGGCCGAGGACGAGGCGCTGGCCGGTGCGGTCGGTGACCATGTCGGTGACGCGCTGCGACGGCTCGCTCCCGAACTCCGTCAGGTCCTGCAGGCCATGGTGCTCGACGGGCTGACCGTCCGTGAGACCGCGGTCCTGCTCGGCGTGCCGGAAGGAACCGTCAAAACCCGCGCCAGGCGGGCTCGGATCGCGATGCGGGAGGCGCTGTCGTGAACAAGGAACACGTGTCCGAACAGCTCCTCGCCGGTTACGTCGTCGGGGACGACGGCTTGGCCGGTGACGAGGTCTGGGCGGTCGAAGCCCATCTCGAATCGTGCGCGGAATGCCGGGGGAGGCTGGCTGCGGTCAGCCTGCCGTCGGTGTCGGCGCTGGTGGACGACGTCTGGGCCGGGCTGGGACCGAAACTCGCCGAAGCGGGGCCGAGCCCGATGCGGAAGCGGTGGGCCGGACGGCTGCACACCTGGGTGACACCGGTGATGCTGCCGTGGCTGGTGATGATCCTCCTGATCCCGGCGATCGGCTTCCTGCTGGACGCGGTCGGGTTCACCGGGAGCGAGGGTTACTCGTTCGTCCAGCTGTTCTCGCCTGTTCTGCCGGTGCTCGGGGTGGCGGTGTCGTGGGCGAAGGGGCTCGATCCCGCGTACGAACTCGTCACTTCGACGCCGAGGGCCGGGCTCTACCTGCTGCTCCGCCGGACGACGGCGGTCCTCGCCGTCGTCTTGCCGATCCAGGGCCTTTCGAGCTGGCTCGGCGGCGCCGGATTCGGGCTCGGTCTCCTGCCGAGCCTGGCCTTCACCACCGGGACGCTCGCGCTCGGCGGGCTGATCGGGGTGGTGCGGGCGGCCTATGTCCTCGCCGGGGTCTGGGTGGCGGTGATCCTGGCGCCCGCGGTGGCTTCGCAAGGGCGTGCCACCGCGCTCGAACCCCGGCTGCTCCCGGTGTGGGGCGCGATCTTCGCGGTGACCGCGGTCGTGGTGGTGCTCCGGCGGAGCGTCTTCGGCCTGCTCACCGGATCCGAACGATGAACGAAGGGGAGAACACGATGCGTGCTGTCGGGGCCGCGGAGGTCGCACCGACGACCTACGCGTGGCAGATCAAGGCGGAGGGACTGAAGGTCCGGGTCGGCAAACGCAAGTTCGCCGTGAACGGGCTCGACCTGGACCTGGGCACGGGGGTGCACGGTCTGCTCGGCCCGAACGGGGCCGGGAAGACCACGCTGATCCGGGCACTGGCGACGGTGCTCCGGCCGGCGGAGGGAGGGCTGGCGCTGCTCGGTGAATCCGTCGGGGGGTTCACCGATCAGCGCCGCCTGCGCCGCCGTATCGGCTATCTGCCGCAGAATTTCGGTTTCTACAAACGATTCACTGTCCGCGAGTTCGTCGAATACATCGCCTGGCTCAAGGAGATGGCCAAACCGGACATCCCGGCGGCGGTGCAGCGGTCGATCGAACGCGTCGGCCTCGCCGATCGCGCCGACGACCGGATGAAGACGCTGTCCGGCGGCATGGTGCGGCGGGTGGGGATCGCGCAGGCGATCGTGAACGACCCCGACATCCTCCTGCTGGACGAGCCGACCGCCGGACTCGACCCGGCACAGCGAGTGCGGTTCCGGGAGCTTCTTCAGGAAATCGGCCGCGACGCCTGCGTCGTCGTCTCGACGCATCTGGTCGAGGACGTCGCGACGGCCTGCACCGACGTCGTCCTGTTCGAAAACGGGAAGCTCGTCTTCCAGGGCACTCCGGACGAACTGGCCGCGGCCGGGAGCGAGGAGCACGTCGGCGACAGCCCGATCGAGCGCGGCTACTCGGCGCTGCTGGGGCACGAGCCGGGGAAGGGGAACTGGTGAACACACGTGTCCTGCGGACCGAAGTCCGCCGTTCCATCGCCCCTTGGGCCACGCTCGCGATCCTCGTCGTCGCGTTCGGCTTCCTCTTTTCGTTCAGCGGCCCGTGGACGAAACCGCCGCTCGCCTGGGACGAACACTGGACGCACGCCGCGGAGTGGAGCCGGTTCCTGCTGGTGTTCCTGTGGCCGATCGCGATCGGCGCCGGCGTAATCCAAGGTATGCGCGACAACCGGTCCGGCACGGTCGAGCTCATGACCACCATGCCGCGGCCCGGCTGGCAGCGGGCCGCGAAACTCGCCGGCGCGCTGGGTGGCCTGCTGGTGCTGGGCTATCTGCTGATCTTCGCCGTCGGTGCCGTCCAAGCCGCCTTCAACGGCGGGTTCTTCACTTTCGGCTGGCTGCCGATCGTCGTGGTCGGAGCGCTCGGGATGCTCGCGGGCGCCTGGATCGGGCTCGGGATCGGCCGGTTGCTGCCGCATCCGCTGACCGCGCCCGCGGTGGCCGTCGCCGCCTTCGTGGTCGTTCTCCTGTTCCAGTTCGCCGGGGCGGAGGGGAGCGTGCTGGCCGGGATCGTGCCGTTCCGGGTCTCGTTGCTCTCTCCCGCAATGGACGCCGTCCGGGATCCGTTCAGCACCACCGCGGGCTGGATGGATATCGGGCAGGGGGTCTGGCTCGCCGGACTGGCCGCGACCGGATTTCTTCTGCTGGCGGCCCGCTCCAAGCGGGCGAAGGGGCTTGCCGTCATCCCCGCCTTGGCGGCGGTCGTGATCGCGTTGCCCGTCCTTCCCGGCAGCACGGCCGAAGCCGAGGTCGCCGACTCTGCCGCGACGGAAATGGTCTGCGACGGCCCGGTCTGCGTCCCCCGCGTTCTCGAAGCCGAACTGCCCCGACTCGCCGGGCCGGGCAAGGAAGCGTTGCGGCTGCTGGGAACCTTGCCGGACGCGCCGGTCAAGGTCGCGGTACTGGACCGGCGGCTGGACTACGACGAGGTGCCGCCGCGTGCCGCCGACACCGTCTACGTGGACCTGGTGGATTGGTCCATCCGTTCGGTCCTGAATTCGGACGACATGACGCGGACACTGGTCGCCGGCTCCGGGACACCGTCCTGTTACAGCCTCAATGGTTTGAACAAGTCCTTTTTGGACGAACTCACCGCGCGGTCGGTCTCGGCGAGCTGGTTCCTCGGCGAGTGGAAGGTGACCGGGGCCTCCTGGCTGAGCGACGACACGAAGAACGAGGTCGCCCGGAAATGGGAGACCTTCCGTGCCCTTCCGCCCGATGTGCAGCGAGAGCGGATCATCGCGCAGCGACAGGCGGGGCTGACCTGCCAGGGCAACCAGCTCGACATCCTGCTCGGAGGTGCGCGATGAGATGGGCGGTGCTGTACGCCCGCTCCCGCGCCATGCCCGCGTCCTTCGCGGGGTTGGCGGTGAGCATGGCGGTGATCTGGTTCCTGGCACGGGACCGCTGGTCGATGATCCCGGTTTCCCTGGCGCTGTTGGTGGCGATCGCGGTGACCGCCATCGGTCTCAGCGGGCAGGACACCGACCTCGACCGGACCGCCGCGATCCGCTGGGCGCCTCGCCGCGTAATGCATCTCCTGCTGATCGGCGGCCTCGGCGTCGCCGCGGCGACGCTGCCGCGGCTGTGGGAGGCGGAGCGGGTCCCGGTGGAGATCATCGTGCGGAACGCGGGCGGGCTGCTCGGTCTCGCCGGGATCGCCGCGGTGCTGTTCGGCGGCGCGTTCGGGTGGACGTTGCCGCTGCTGGTGTTCATCGTGTCGTACGTGGTCTGGGCCACCACGTCGAGCACGGAGGGCGCGCAGCTGGTGATCACCTGGCTCTTCCAGCCCGCCGGGGCGGCGACCGCGACGTGGACCGCGGTGGTGCTCGCCGTGGCCGGGCTCGGGAGCTACGCGGTCTTCGGCAACCGTCGCTGATGTGCCGGGAAAGGGCCGTTCTCGATGGCCCTTTCCCGGCATCCGAGGGTTCAGACGTCCCGGTTGTGCGGAACGAGATCGAGCGGGTCGTGGTCCGGGTCGTCGACACCGAGGCTGATGATCCGCGAGGGATGGATCCGGATCACCGCGCCGTCGAAATGCCCGTCCGCCGTGCGTGCGCCGGTCAGCGCCTCGGCCCGGCCGCGGATCTCGAGGCAGCGGATCCTCGGCGGGTCCTGTGAAGGCATGTCGTCCACCACGAACGCGGCCTGCCCGTTCGCGGCCACGTTCCGGAACTTCTTGCTCTTCGCCAGTTCGTAGCCGGTGATGTCGATCGTCTTGGTCTCGGTGTTGTAGGCGTAGCCGACGGGGCTGACCTGCAGCGTGCCGTCCGGCTGCGCCGTCGCGAGCCGTCCGAGCCCTTGGGTGGCGAGGTAGTCGAGTTCCGCTTCACTGAACATGCCGCCCAGTGTGCGACCTCCACTTAACTGGAGGTCAAGAGAACAGGCCCTCGCCCCAGAATCCGCCTTCGTGCACACCCGGCGGCACGGCGAAATGGGCGGATCCGGTGTGCTGCAGGTACTCCATCATCGCGTCCTTCGACGACAGCGCCTGCTGCATCGGCACGAACTGCTTGCGCGTGTCCCGGTTGAAGGCGAGGAAGAACAGTCCTGCTTCGAGATGACCGACACCGTCGGAACCGTCGACGAAGTTGTAGCCGCGACGCAGGATCCGCGCGCCGTTCAGGTTCTCGTGCGAGGCCAGCCGGACGTGGGAGTCCTCAGGGATCAGCTTCTCGCCGCCGGCGCCGCCGACCTGGAAATCGGGGGTGTCGAATTCGGCGGCCTGGCCCAGCGGCGCGCCCGCGCCCTTCGACCTGCCGACGATCCCTTCCTGGCCCTTCAGTGATTCCCGGTCCCAGGTCTCGATGTGCATGCGGATCCGCCTGGCCACCAGGTACGACCCGCCCGCCATCCACGGCTGCCCGTCTTCGGCCGCCGCCCACACCTGATCGCGCAGGACGTCGGTCTCCTCGGCCTTGATGTTGCGCGTCCCGTCCTTGAACCCGAACAGGTTCCGCGGCGTCGACTGCGCCCGCGACGTCGACGAGCTGCGGCCGAACCCGAGTTGCGACCAGCGCACCGCGGTGACGCCGAAGCCCAGCCGCACCAGGTTCCGGATGGCGTGCACCGCCACCTGCGGGTCGTCCGCGCAAGCCTGGATACAGACGTCGCCGCCGCTGCGCGCGGGATCGAGTTTGTCCTGCGGGAACAGGGGGAGATCGATCAGCGCCGCGGGCCGTTTCGCGGCGAGCCCGAACCGGTCGTCGAACAGCGAAGGGCCGAAACCGATCGTCAGCGTCAGCGAGGACGCCGCCAGATCGAGTGCCTCGCCGGTGTCGCTCGGCGGGGCGGCGGGGGCGCCACCGACGGCGCCTCCCGTGCCGACCTCCTGGCCCGCGGTCATTCGCCGCGCCGCGTCCGTCCACGTGCGCAGCAGTTTGACCAGCTTTTCCCGATCCTTCGTCGTCACGTCGAGCGCGACGAAATGCAGGTTCTCCTGCACGGGGGTCACGATCCCGGCCTGATGTTCGCCGTGGAACTCGACGACACTCTGCGCCGCTTGCGCCGGGCTGTCGCCGCCGAGGAGCCGGTTCGCGCCGAAGCCCGCCGCGGCCCCGGCCCCGGCCAGCGCGGCGCCCGCGCCCGCCATGCCGAACAGCTTCCGGCGGGTGACCGGGGTGCGCTCCGCCCTGGTCATTGCGCCGCGACCTCGGCGACCTTGCTCAACGGTTCGCTCAGCGCGTCCACCGCCGACGCGAATTCCTTGACCTGGTCCTGGCTCAGCGTGGTGTACAGCTTGAAGCCGTCGCCTTCCCGCTGCTTGTCCAGCAGTGCCTGCACGTTGCCGAACTCCTTGTCCAAAGTGGACACCAGTGCCGGGTCCTTCGCCTGCAGCAGCGGGCGCAGCGAGGCGATCGCGGCCTTCGAACCGTCGAGGTTGCCCTGGAAGTCCGAGAGGTCGGTGTGCGAGAACGCCTCCTCCTCGCCGGTGATCTTGCCCGTGGCGATCTCGTCGAGCAGCTCCTTGGCGCCGTTGGCGAGGTCGAGCGCGTTCAGCTCGATCGACGCCGACTTGGTCACCAGTTCCTTGACGTCGGCGACCAGCTGATCGGCGATCTGCGGCGAGTCGGCCTGCAGGCCGGTCACCCAGAGGTCCTTCTCCAGCCGGTGGAACCCGGTGAACTTCTGGCCGGGTTCGAGATCGGCCTCGCGCGCGTCGATCTTCGGATCGAGGTCGCCGAACTTCTCGGCCACCGGCTCGACCCGCTCGAAGTAGACGCGCGTGCGGGCGTACGCGGCCTTCGCCTCGTCGACCTTGCCCGCCTTCACCAGCGCGACGAACTTGGTGGTCTCCTCGTCGAGCGCCTTGGTGTTGTTCGCGACGTACTCCGCGTAGCTCTTGACCGCCTGCGCCTTCTGCGAATTCGGGTCGGACTGCTTCGCGCCGCCGCCGGTGACGGTGAAGTCGCCGCGGATGCCCGTGCCGGTCATACCGGGCTTGCACGCGGTCTGGTAGTTGCCCGCTTCGGCGACCTCGACGATGAGCCTCCGGTTCAGCCCCGGCGCGATGTTCTCGACCTCGCCCATGATCCGGTCGCCCTCGGCGTAGAGGTAGAACTCGGTGACCTTGCTGCCCTTGTTGGTGATCTCGAAGGTCACGTTGCCCGCGTTCGCGGTGGTCACCGAGACGGCGCAGGCCGTGTCGGAGGCTTCGACCTTGATCGGGCCGCCTGCCGCGGTGGGTGTTTCCTCGCCACCGCAGGCGGTGAGCACCAGGGCGCCGACGCCGGCGAGCGCGGCGAGCGGGAATCGACGAGACACGAGGTCACTCCTTGATCGCGGCCGCGGCGGATGCCGTGGCCTTCTTCTTGGGCCTGAGGAACAGCGGCAGCACGATCGCCACGTACGCGATCCACGCGACGGCCTGCACGACCGTCGTCTGCTGCGAGTAGTTGAAGATCCCCTTGAGCAGCGCGCCGTACCAGCTGTCCTCCGGAAGGACGGCCGACGCGTCGAACGCGAGCGTGGTCAACCCGGGCAGGAAGGCGGCTTCCTGCAGGTCGTGCAGGCCGTAACCGAGGACGCCCGCCGCGACGAACACCAGCAGGACACCGGTGATCGTGAAGAACTTGCCGAGGTCGAACCGGACCGCGCCGCGGTAGATCAGGTATGCCAGGACGACCGCGACGAGGATGCCCGCGCTGAAGCCGATCAACGGTTCCGTCGTGCCGCCCTGCGCGGTCTGCACGGTGGAATAGAAGAACACCGCCGTCTCCAGCCCTTCGCGCCCGACGGCGAAGAAGGACAGGACGAGGACCGCGACCGGGCCGACGTCGAGCGCTTCGTCGAGCTTCCCGCGCAGTTCCGCGGCGATCGTCCTCGACGCCTTGCGCATCCAGAAGATCATCGCCGTCACGAAACCGACCGCGACGATCGACAGCGTGCCGCCGAGCAGCTCCTGCTGTTCGAAGGTCAGCTGGGCGGTGGAATAGGTGAGGATCGCGCCGACCCCGACCGACAGCGCGACCGCGACGCCGACCCCGAGCCACACCCAGCGCAGCGCGTGCCGTCGTTCGGTCTTGACCAGGAACGCGACGAGGATGCTGACGACGAGGGCCGCTTCGAGGCCTTCGCGTAGGCCGATGAGCGCGCTCGCGAACCACACGTCGTTCTCCCTGGTCGTGTCGGCTGAACCTCCTGGTTTTAGGTAAGGCTTCCCTGAAAGTCCAGGGGGAGTGACACGCTCCTGAACTGGACGAAACGCTTGAAGAGACCTTGATCGGGCGGGATGATTTGAAGATTTCCCAGGTCAGCGTGACATCGGTGGTTCACATAACGAATCGGCCGCCGAAGACCGGCCACCGATTCGCTTTACCCTCAGTTGGCTTCGTAAGCCGAATGGGTCATCGCCCGGAAGTGTGGCGAAGTAACCTGTCCGGGTGGCCGAAACCGCCCAGAGCACCGACGCCCCGGAGCATCCAGCGCGCCCTCTGCCGCCGTACGTCCCCAGGCTCGCCTTCGCGGGCGGGCTCGTGCTCACGGGCGTGGTGCTGATCATGACGGTCGGGGTGAACCGGCCGTCCGGGGAAGAGCCGCCTCCGCCGCCCCAGCCCCAGCCCGCGCTCGCGGTTCCCGACCAGAAGCCGCAGCCGGGGGTGGCGACGCCGCGTGCCGGGCTCGCCGCGCCGCCCGACCGGCCCACCGTTTCCGACGCGGCCGAATTGGAGACTTGGGCGAAACGGGTGGCCGCGAAGACCCGGCTCTCCGTCACCGATCTGTCCGCCTACGGCCGGGCCGAGATGTGGCTCCGGCGGCAGAAACCGGGCTGTCATCTCTCGTGGGCGACCCTCGCCGGCATCTCCCACGTCGAGACGGCGCAGGGCAGGCCCGGCCCGATCACGCTCCCGCCCGAGATCTGGGCCAAGCACTCCGCCCGGGCCAGGAGCGACGGCAAACAGCCGGATCCGAAGGACCTCGACGACGCCGCCTTCGCCACCGCCCGCTACCTGTGCGCCGCCGGCGACGACGTCGCCACCCCGGACGGCTGGTGGAAGTCCATGCGGGTCTTCAATCCCGCGGTGCCCTACGTCCAGGAAGTGTTCAGCGCGGCCGACACCTACGCGGACGCCAGCGTCGCGCCCTGATCTTCGAGCACCAGATCGAAGTTGAGCGCGGCCGCCATCCGGTAGGCGTCGCCCGCCGCGACGACGAGCTGCGCCATCGGATCGACGACGTTCCCCGCCGCCCAGACGCCGTCCACGTTCGTGCGGCCCTGCGCGTCCACCGCGATCGAGCCGCTTTCGGTGCGGGCGCAGCCGACCTGGGCGAGCAGCCGGTCGTGCGGGACGAACTTCGGGCCGACGAACACGACGTCGCGTTCGACGAATTCGCCGTCGACGAGCCGGACGCCGGTCAGCCGGTCGTTCTCGACGGCGAGCTCGGCCACCTTCCCGTCGACGATCCGGATGCCCAGCCCGGTCAGCTTCGCCCGGTCTTCGGCCGAGAGCTGCTGTGTATGCGTGAAGAAGGTCAGGTCCTTGCTCCACTGCCAGACGATCAGTGCCTGGTGGACCGACTTGTCGGACGTGGCGAGCACGCCGAACCGCTGATCGCGCACCTCCCAGCCGTGGCAGTACGGGCAGTGCAGCACGTCGGCGCCGAAGCGCTCCGCGACACCGGGGATGTCCGGCAGTTCGTCGGCCAGCCCGGTGGTCACCACGATCCGGCGGCCGCTGACCACCCGCCCGCTCGCCAGCTCCACCGCCTTGTCGTGCCGCAGCCGGTGGACGACGTCGTCGACGATCTCGACGCCGTACGCGCGGACTTCGTCCCGGCCTATCTCCAGTAGTTCTTTGGGCGGGATGCCGTCCCTGGTCAGGAAACCGTGGGCGTGCGCGGCGGGCGTGTTGCGCGGGGTGCCACCGTCGATCACGACCACCTTGCGCCGCGCCCTGCCCAGCACCAAAGCCGCGCTGAGCCCCGCGACGCCACCACCGATGATCACCACGTCGAATTCTTCGTTCATGGTCCCGAGCATCCGGATCTCTTCGAAAGTTGGCAAAGTTCATTGCCGATTTGGCAAACTGGGGGCATGGAGGACATCGAACGGCGGCTCGCCGAGGTCGGCCCGAAGCTCAAGGCCCTGCGCAAGGAACGCGGCACCACCCTCTCCGCGCTCTCGGAGGCGACGGGGATCTCCGCCAGCACGCTCTCGCGACTCGAATCGGGCACGCGGAAGGCAACGCTGGAGCTGTTGCTCACGCTGTCGGCGGCCCATCAGGTCCCGCTCGACGAACTGGTCGGCGAACCCGAACCCGCCGATCCGCGGGTCCGGATGAAGGCGCAGAAGTTCGGCCGGTTCACCGCGTGGGCGCTGACCGCGCAGCCGGGGCAGCCGCAGGCGTTCAAACTGCTGATCCCGGTCGAGGACATCGAGCCGGTGCAGCGCACCCACGAGGGCTACGAATGGATGTACGTCCTCAGCGGACGGTTGCGGGCGTTGCTCGGCGATCGCGACTTCACGATGGGCCCCGGCGAGGCCGCCGAGTTCGACACGCGGGTGCCGCATTGGTTCGGCAGCGCGGGGCCGGGGCCGGTGGAGCTGCTGGTGCTGTTCGGCAAACAGGGCGAACGGGCGCATCTGCGGGCCAGGTCGAAATGAGGCGCCCGGTCAGTCGCGCAACGCGATCCTCGCGTTGACCTCGCTGATCGCTTCCAGGTACTCCGGGATCGGGTGCATCGCCGACGCTATCCGCATCTGCGCGAGCGCCTCGGTCAACCGGCCGAGGCGCTGGAGGGTCCGTCCGAGTACGAACCGCGCGTAATGATCGGTGGGATCCAGCTCCAGCACCCGGGTGAAGGCACGCTCCGCCCGTCGCAACTGTGCGGAGTGGAAGTACGCGCGGCCCGCCAGCAACTGAACGCTCGGTTTGTCGGTTTCGTGCTCGAGCAAGGGCTCCAGTGCCTTGAGGGCGTCGAGCGGCCTGCGGCTTTCGACCAGCGCCTCCGCCTGCCGGAAGGCGCGGAACCGAGACTCGCCGGACGAGTCCTCACCGGGTTCTGGGGCGGGTTCGGCATCCATCATGGTCCGCTCCACGATACGCCTGGGCAGGGCCGATCTCGACTGCTGAAACGGTCATGGTGGACTGTCCTGCCATGAGCAGTACCGAAGCGGATAGGCCCGAAAACGAGCCCGGATACCTCGGGCTCGTGCCGTACCTCTACTACGCCGACGCCACCGAGGCGGTCGCGTGGCTGGTCAGAGTATTCGGGTTCACCGAAGAAGTGCGCTTCGCCGACGCCTCCGGAGAGGTGTTCCAGGCCACGCTGTGCGCCGGTCCGGCCAAGATCCAGCTGGCCGGGGTCGGCCCCGAGTACTGGCAGGCCAAGGGTGTCGACGGCCCGGTCGGGCAGCTGAACATCGTTTACGTCGCCGACGCCGACGCGCAGTACGAGCGGGTCCGCGCCGCGCTGGGCGACGACGCCGACATCGACGCGCCCCAGGACCAGCCGTACGGGGCCCGCGTGTTCACCGTCTCCGACATCGGCGGCAACAGCTGGACCTTCTGGCAGCAGTTCTCCGACACCGTCGAGCTTCCGTCGGGCTGGAAGGAAGTCCGGGCGGACGAAGCGGCCGAGGAGTAGGTCCGGATCGGCACCGATGTGGCGCGTGCCTCCAACGGGTGAACTGCGGTGACGGCTAGGCTGGGCCCGGTCACCGCAGGCACAACCCACATGAGGAGCATGGCGTGGCGCTCATCGAGCAGGTAGGCGCTCGCGAGATTCTGGACTCGCGAGGCAACCCGACGGTCGAAGTGGAGGTGGCTCTCGACGACGGCACGCTGGCGCGGGCCGCGGTCCCCTCGGGTGCGTCCACCGGCGAACACGAAGCCGTCGAGCTGCGTGACGGCGACACCGGCCGGTACAACGGCAAGGGTGTCGAGCGCGCGGTCGCGGCCGTCCTGGACGAGATCGGCCCGGACCTGGTCGGCACCGACGCCGTCGACCAGCGCATCGTCGACCAGAAGCTGGTCGACCTCGACGGCACGCCGGCGAAGTCCCGCCTCGGCGCGAACGCCATCCTCGGCGTTTCGCTCGCCGTCGCGAAGGCCGCCGCGGAGTCGGCCGAGCTGGAGCTGTTCCGCTACCTCGGCGGGCCGAACGCGCATGTGCTGCCGGTGCCGATGCTGAACATCCTCAACGGTGGCGCGCACGCCGACACCGATGTCGACATCCAGGAATTCATGATCGCGCCGATCGGCGCCGAGTCGTTCCGCGAGGCCCTGCGCTGGGGCACCGAGGTCTACCACTCGCTGAAGTCGGTCCTGAAGGGCCGCGGCCTGGCGACCGGCCTCGGCGACGAAGGCGGCTTCGCGCCCAGCCTGAAGAACAACCGCGAAGCGCTCGACCTGATCCTTCAGGCGATCGAGAAGGCCGGGTACGCCCCGGGCCGTGACGTCGCGCTCGCGCTCGACGTCGCCGCGACCGAGTTCTTCTCCGACGGCGCGTACACCTTCGAAGGCGCGAAGAAGAGCGCCGAGCAGATGTCCGCCTACTACGGCGAGCTCGTCCGCGACTACCCGCTCGTGTCCATCGAGGACCCGCTGAGCGAGGACGACTGGGACGGCTGGGTCCAGCTGACCACCGAGATCGGCGAGAAGGTGCAGCTGGTCGGCGACGACCTGTTCGTCACCAACCCGGACCGCCTCGAAGAGGGCATCACCCGCCGCGCCGCCAACGCGCTGCTGGTGAAGGTCAACCAGATCGGCACCCTGTCGGAGACCCTCGACGCGATCTCGCTGGCCACCTCCTACGGCTACAAGTCGATGATGAGCCACCGGTCCGGCGAGACCGAGGACACCTTCATCGCCGACCTCGCCGTCGCGACCGGTGTCGGCCAGATCAAGACCGGCGCCCCGGCGCGCGGCGAGCGGATCGCCAAGTACAACCAGCTGCTCCGCATCGAGGAGACCCTCGCCGACGCGGCGCGCTACGCCGGCGACCTCGCGTTCCCGCGGTTCAGCGCCGAGGGATAACGAACGATGGCGGACCGGGGGAGGGCGCGGACCCGTCGTAGCGGGCGCGCGAGCGGTGGCGGCTCCAGCAGGGGCCGCCGTCCGGAGCGTGCCCGTCGCACGACGACGACGGAGGTCCGCGCCCGAACCCGGCTGCGCCGCAGCCTGGCGGCGAAACGGGCATCGGGCGCCGCGAAGGTGCTCGGTATGTCCACCACCCGCCGGGCCGCGGTGGTGGCGATCGTGGTGTGCGCGCTCGCGTTCACCATCGCCGTTCCGCTGCGGACGTACCTCAGCCAGAAGTCCGAGGTGAACGAACAGCAGCAGCTGCAGTCCGAGCTGCAGCGCAGCGTCACCCAGCTGGAAGGCCGCAAGGCCGAGCTGAGCGATCCGGCGCAGATCGAGGCCGAGGCCCGCAAGCGGTTCGGTTTCGTGAAGCCCGGCGAGACGCCGTACATCGTGCAGCTCCCCGAGGACAAGGCGCCCGAGCAGGGACAGCCGCAAGGTCAGCAGCCGGTGCCCGCGGGCTCCTGGTACGAGAAGCTGTGGGATCAGGTCGCGGGCGGCTGAAGGGGACCTTCACCGCGTGAGACGCGGTGAAGGGAGCTTTCACCACGTCCTATGCGGGGAAAGCGTCCTTCAGCCGCGCGTTAGCCTTATGGGTGTGAACAGCACGGAAAAGTCTTCCTTCGAGCCTGTGACCGACGCCGACCGCGAGATCATCGCGGAACAGCTCGGCCGGGCCCCCCGTGCGCTGCGCGCCGTCGCCGCGCGCTGCCCGAGCGGCCACCCGTCGGTCGTGCAGACCAGCCCGCGTCTCGACGACGGCACGCCGTTCCCCACGCTCTACTACTTGACCTGCCCGAAGCTGACTTCGATGGTCGGCACGCTCGAAGCGTCCGGGCTGATGAAGGAGATGACCGACCGGCTCGCGGAGGACCCCGAGCTGGCGGCCGCCTACCAGCGGACCCACGAGAGCTACCTCGCCGAACGCGACGCCATCGACTCGCTCGGTCACGAGGTCAGCGCGGGCGGGATGCCCGGCCGCGTCAAATGCCTGCACGTCCATCTCGCGCACACGCTCGCGGTCGGTCCCGGTGTGAACCCGTTCGGTGACGAAACCCTCGAGTTGCTCAAGGCGAACGGATGGCCATCGGGCGACTGCCAGGGGTAACACCGGCCGCTGGTGTACAGATAGTTCCTCCAGGCGGGTTAATTCACCCGATGTCGGCCAACTGGTCGTCCTCAATGGGGTGAAACCGGTCACCGCATGCGGCAGGCTGTGTACCAGTTGCCGGGGCGGGTGTACCGGATCGCCGCGTCGTGATCCGTCGGGAGGGGTTCAGGGGTATGCGCGTGAGGCAGGTGCCAGGCGCGGTCTCCGGTCATGTCCGGAGACTCTGTCTCCGGCACCGCACGATCGCCGCGGTGACCGGAGGTGTCCTCGCCATCGTCCCGGCCGGTGCCGCGGTCGTCGGTACCGGCAGCTGGGCCGCGACGGCGAGCACGGTCCATACCGACAACGTCGCCCTCGTCGGCGGCTACGACCCGAAGAACCCGCTCGTCCAGCAGATCGGCGTCGACGGCAGCCTGCCGAACGCGCCGACCCCGCTCCCGCTCCCCGCGGACGAACTCCCCAACGGACCGCTCGGCATCCCGGTCACGGCGCTCGCCGCGTACCGCAACGCCGCCGACATCCTCATCGCCGAACAGCCCGGTTGTCATATCGACTGGGCGTTGATCGCGAGTATCGGCCGCATCGAGTCCAACCACGCGCGCGGCGGTTTCGTCGACGCGAAGGGCAACACCCTGGAGCCGATCCTCGGCCCGCAGCTCAACGGCGCCGGGCCGTTCGCGGCCATCCCGGACACCGACGGCGGCAAATTCGACGGTGACACGGTGTGGGACCGCGCCGTCGGCCCGACGCAGTTCATCCCGTCCACGTGGAAGGGCTACGCCTCCGACGGCAACGGCGACGGCGAAGCCAATCCGAACAACATCTTCGACGCGGCGCTGGGCACGGGCCGGTACCTGTGCTCCGGCGGCCTCGATCTGTCGAAGCCGGATCAGCTGCGCGCCGCCGTGTTCCGCTACAACAACTCGGACACGTACGTGAACACCGTGCTGATCTGGGCCGAGGCCTACCGCACGGGCGTGCTGCCGACGCCGGACAGCAAGGTGCCGATCGGCGCCCCGAACGCCGGTGCCGCTCCGCCGCCCGTGTCGGTGCCGCCGCCTCCGACGCCGTCGACGCCGCCCGGTTCGGTGACGCCGCCGCCGTCGAGTTCGCTGCCGCCGAGCAATTCGGGTTCGTCGTCGTCCAAAACGCCGACGACAACCCCGAAGCTGCCGCCGTGCCCGACGGTCACCGAGACGGAGACGCAGTCGTCGTCGACCTCGAACACAAGCACGAGTCCGACGACCACGACGCCGACTCCCGCGCCGACCTGCACGTCGCCGACGACGACCACAACGACGACGACGGTGTCGTCGACGAGCGGTTCCAAGACGCCTTGATCGCATTGACTGTCCATCCATGCCCCCGCCACCACCCTCGACGGAGAAGCTCCGCTCCGCTGTAATCTCCGGGGCATGCCTCGTGTTGCCGCGATCGACTGTGGGACCAACTCCATCCGCCTGCTCGTCGCCGAGCTGACGCCCCGCCACGACGGGACGGTCGACCTGCGCGACCTGCACCGCGAGATGCGGATCGTCCGCCTCGGCCAGGGTGTGGACGCCACCGGCAAGCTGGCGCCGGAGGCGCTCGAGCGCACCCGCAAGGCGCTGGCCGACTACACGATCGCCGCGCGCCGCAAGGGCGTCGAGAAGGTCCGCATGGTCGCGACGTCCGCGACCCGTGACGCGAGCAACCGCGACGAGTTCTTCGCGATGACGCGCGAGGTGCTCGGCACCGAGGCCGAGGTCATCAGCGGCGACGAAGAGGCCCGCCTGTCCTTCACCGGCGCCGTCGGCGAGCAGGATCCCGACGACGGCCCCTTCGTGGTGGTCGACGTCGGCGGCGGCTCGACCGAGCTCGTGGTCGGTACCTGGGACGGCCGCCAGGCCGAGGTCATCGCGGCCAAATCGGTCGACATCGGCTGCGTGCGGATCACCGAACGCGCGTTGAAATCCGACCCGCCGACCGCGGCCGAGATCGCCGAAGCCCGCGAGCTGGCCGCGAAGGTGCTCACCGAGGCTTTCGACGTCGTCGACGTGTCCACCGCCAAGACGTGGATCGGCGTCGCCGGGACGGTCACGACCCTGACGGCCGTGGCACAGGGCCTGTCGGAGTACGACTCCGAGCGCACGCATCTTTCGAAGCTCTCCCACGCCGACATCGACCGGGTCGCGCAGTCGCTCCTCACGGCCGACCACGCCACCCGCGCCGCGAACCCGGTGATCCACCCGGGCCGGGTCGACGTGATCGGCGGCGGCTCGGTGATCGTGCAGGTGCTGGCGGAGCAGTTCGCCACGCGCGGTGGTCCCGACGAGCTCGTGATCTCCGAGCACGACATCCTCGACGGGATCGCGTTGTCGTTGGCCTGACAGTCGGGTTTTCTCTTACGTGAAGCCATTTCTTTAGGTGATCAAGTGGTGACCTCCAGTCCGGATTGAGCCATTCGGCCCAGCCTGGTTCCTACCAACGTTGTGCTCTAACCGGGTGGTCCGGGAGACCGTCACACATTTGCAACACCAACGCACTGTGATCGGCTTCACCTGTCCCATAGCGTCGTCTCACCTTCTGGGCGGTAGGGCGCGACCAGCGCCCGCCGGACGATCCGACGACGAGAGTTGGAGGGGACATGCGGGCTTCACGCGGGTTCTGGGGAGCGACGGCGGTGGTGGCCACGGCGGCCCTGCTGCTGACGGCCTGTGGGGGTGGTGGGTCCGGTGAGAACAAGGGATCCGGCGCCACCGACGCCAACGCGTCGGTTTCGGTCTACGGCACCGAGCCGGAGAACTCGCTGATTCCCGCCAACACCAACGAGCTCGGTGGCTCCAAGGCGCTCAAGCCGGTCTTCTCGGCGCTGGTCGGCTACAAATCCGACACCGCCGAGCCGTACAACCTGATGGCCGAATCGATCAACACGACCGATTCGAAGGTCTTCGACATCAAGATCAAAAAGGGCTGGAAGTTCCACGACGGGACCGAGGTCAAGGCCAAGAACTTCGTCGACGCCTGGAACTACAGCGCGAACGGCAAGAACGGCATGCAGAACGCGTCGTTCTTCGAGCAGATCCAGGGCTACGACGAGATCAGCGCCAAGGAACCCGCCGTCCAGACGATGTCCGGGCTCAAGGTCGTGAACGACTACGAATTCCAGGTCACCCTCAAGGGACCGTTCTCCGTTTTCGCCACCAAGATCGGTTACCTCGCCTTCGCGCCGCTGCCGGACAAGTTCTTCGCCGACCCGGAGGGCTTCGCCAAGGCCCCGATCGGGAACGGGCCGCTGAAGTTCGTTTCGCGCACGCCGAACCAGAACATGAAGCTCACGAGGTTCGACGAGTACCAGGGCGAGGACAAGGTCAAGTTCAAGGACCTGGAAGTCCGCATCTACACCAGCCAGGAGACCGCGTACCAGGATCTGCTGAGCAACCGCCTCGACTTCATGGAGGCGCTCCCGCCGGCGGCGAAGGCCGGTGGCAAGTACAAGACCGACCTCGGTGAGCGTCTGGTCGAAGGGAAGCTGCTCGGTATCAGCGCGCTCGCCCTCCCGTACTACGTCCCGGGTTACAACAACCTCGACCTGCGCAAGGCGATCTCGCTGGCCATCGACCGCGAGCAGATCGTCAAGACCGTCATGAACGACACCTACGCGCCCGCCGACGGCTACGTGTCGCGCGGTATCGAGGGCTACCGGCCCGGTGTCTGCGAGTTCTGCAAGTTCGATCCGGTGAAGGCCAAGGAGTTCTTCGCGAAGTCCGGCTACACCGGCAAGCTCACCATCGCTTCCAACGCCGACGGTGGCCGCAAGGAGCCGCTGGTCGCGGCGTGCAACAGCATCAAGAACGCGCTCGGCGTCGAATGCGACTTCGTGCCGGCGACCGACTTCGGGCAGTGGCGCAGCATCGTCAACAACCGTCAGCTGACCGGCATGGGCCGGTCCGACTGGTCCGCCGACTACCCGTCGATCGAGAACTACCTGAACCCGCGCTACAAGAGCACCGGTTCGTCGAACGACTCCACCTACAACAACCCGGCCGTCGACGCGCTGCTGACCCAGGCGGACCAGACCGCCGACAAGGCGGCCGCGATCAAGCTGTACCAGCAGGCCGAGGACCTGATCGCGAAGGATCTGCCGCAGATCCCCGTGTGGGAAGAGAAGGGCGTCGGCGGCAAGTCGAACCGGCTCAAGGTCGCGAAGCTCGACTTCGGCCGTCTCGCGGACTACTCGTCCATCGAGGTCGCGGCGAAGTAATCGCGTGGTCGTGCCGGCCGGGAGCGCATCGCTCCCGGCCGGCCGGACCCACGGCTCCCACCACGCGATCCCCAGGACGGCACGCCCATGCCCCAGTACGTCCTCCGACGCCTACTTCAACTCATCCCGGTCTTCTTCGGAACGACTTTCCTCATCTACGCCCTCGTGTGGGCGGTGCCCGGTGACCCGTTCGCCGGCAAATGCGGTCAGGTCGCCTGCCCGCCCGCCTACATCGAGATGATGACGGCGAAGTTCAATCTCGACGATTCGATCTTCGTCCAGTACTTCAAATACCTCGGCAACCTGTTCACCGGCGACTGGGGCGAGACCTTCAACGGTGTCTCGGTCGGCGAACTGATCGGGAACGCCTACCCGGTGACCGTCCGGCTCGCCCTCATCGCGGTGGCCATCGAAGCGATCATCGGCCTGTCCGCGGGCATCCTGACCGGCCTGCGCGGCAAGGGTTTCCTCGACAACCTCGTGCTGATGTCCACCACGTTCCTGATCTCGATCCCGGTGTTCGTCACCGCGATCGTGCTGCAGATCGTCCTCGGTTCGGAACTGGGCATCATCGACGCGAGCGTGTCCGAGGACGCCACGATCGGCGAACTGATCGTGCCCGGAATCGCGCTCGGCAGCCTTTCCATGGCCTACATAGCCCGGCTGACCAGAACGAGCATCGCGGAGAACCGGCACGCCGACTACGTCCGCACGGCCGTCGCGAAAGGACAGCCGCGCAGCCGGGTCGTCGGTGTGCACCTGCTCCGGAACTCGGTGATCCCGGTGCTGACCTTCATCGGCACCGACATCGGCGCGCTCATGGGCGGGGCCATCGTCACCGAAGGCGTGTTCAACATCAACGGCATCGGCGGGCTCATCTTCCGCGGTATCCAGAACCGGGAGGGCGCCACCGTCACCGGCGTCGTCGTCCTGCTGGTGATGGTCTACCTGCTGGTGAGTCTCATCGTCGACCTGCTCTACGCCGTTCTCGACCCGAGGATCCGTTATGACTGACCCCAATGTGGCCGGCGGGGTGTCCTCTGTGGACGTCGCGAGCGCCGGTGTCGCCGACGATTCCGCGGTGGCGCACAAACCGCGCAGTCTCGGCGGCGACGCGTGGCGGATGCTGCGCAAGCGGCCGTCGTTCATCATCTCCGCCGTCATCATCGCGCTCGTCGTGCTCATCGCGATCGCGCCCGACCTGTTCAGCTCCCGGCCCGCCGGGTTCAGCGATCTGCTCCACGCCAACGAAGGACCGTCCGCGGACGCCTGGTTCGGTTACGACAACCAGGGCTACGACGTCTACGCGCGGACCATCCACGGCGCGCGGGCGTCGCTGCTGGTCGGGGTCTTCGCGACGATCCTGACGATCCTGATCGGTTCGGTGGTCGGGATCATCGCCGGGTACTACGGCCGTCTCGTCGACAGCCTGTTCTCGCGGGTGGGCGACATCTTCGCGGCACTGCCGTTCGTGCTCGGCGCGATCGTCATCCTGACCACGTTCAACGCGCCCGGCTCGAATCCCGGTGTGGTCACCATCATCGTGCAGGTGGTCGTCTCGATCGCCGCGCTGAGCTGGCCGGTCGCGATGCGCATCATGCGGTCGGCGACGCTGGTGGCCAAACAGCTCGACTACGTCAAGGCCGCGCGCGGTCTCGGCGCGAGCACGCCGCGTATCGTGTTCCGGCATCTGCTGCCCAACACGGTCGCGCCGGTGCTGGTCTACGGGACCATCGCGCTCGGCGCGTTCATCGGCGCGGAAGCGACGCTGGCGTATCTCGGTGTCGGTGTGCGGCCGCCGGTCGTCTCGTGGGGCGTGATGATCAGCGACGCGCGGGACTACTTCCGGGTGAATCCGCACATGCTGTTGTTCCCCGCCGGGTTCGTGACCATCACCGTGCTCGCGTTCGTCATGCTCGGTGACGGCATCCGCGACGCGCTCGACCCGAAGGCCCGGTGATCGGTGTGACCGAAGAATTGCTGCTGGAGGTGGAAGACCTCCACGTCGAATTCCGCACGTCCGACGGTGTCGCGACCGTGCTCAACGGGGTCGACTACTCCGTGCACGCCGGGGAAACCCTTGCCGTGCTGGGAGAATCCGGTTCCGGCAAGAGTGTCACGGCGCAGACCGTGATGGGCATCCTCGACAGCCCGCCCGCCGTCGTCACCGGCGGCGCGGTCCGGTACCGCGGCGAGGACCTGCTCACCGCCACCGAAGAGCGGCGGCGTGAGGTGCGGGGCGGGGAGATCGCCATGATCTTCCAAGACGCGCTGTCGGCCTTGAATCCCGTGTTCACCGTGGGCTTCCAGATCGAGGAGCAGCTGCGGGTCCGGCTCGGAATGTCCAAAAAGGACGCCCGGAAACGGGCGATCGAACTGCTCGACATCGTGCGTATCCCGGCGGCCGCCCGCCGGGTCCGCGAGTACCCGCACCAGTTCTCGGGCGGGATGCGGCAGCGCGCGATGATCGCCATGTCGCTCGCGCTCGACCCGGATCTGCTGATCGCGGACGAGCCGACGACCGCGCTCGACGTCACCGTGCAGGCCCAGATCATGGACCTGCTGGCGGAGATCCAGGCCGAACGGCGGATGGGGCTGATCCTGATCACGCACGACCTGGCGGTGGTCGCCGAGGTCGCCGACCGGATCGCCGTGATGTACGCGGGCCGGATCGTCGAACAGGCCGACGTCGCCGAGCTCTTCCGTTCGCCGGGGCATCCCTACACCGAGGCGCTGATGGCCTCGCTGCCGCGGCTCGACCTCAAAGGACAGACGCTGGAGACCATCAAGGGCCTGCCGCCGAGCCTGCTGAACGTCCCGCCCGGCTGCCCGTTCCATCCGCGGTGCCCGCGGGCGGAAAGCCGGTGCGAGACCGAACGGCCCGCCCTGCACAGTCTCGGTTTCGGCCGGGTCAGTGCCTGCCACTTCGCCGACGAGGTGGTGAGCGGCCGTGTCTGAGCCCATTCTGCGGGTCGAGAACCTGGTGAAGTACTTCCCGGTGCGGGCCGGGATCCTCTTCAAACGCACCATCGGGCACGTGAAGGCCGTCGACGGGGTCTCCTTCGACCTGATGCCAGGGGAAACGCTGGGCGTCGTGGGGGAGTCCGGCTGTGGCAAGTCCACGCTGGCCCAGGTGCTGATGCGGCTGGAGGAACCCACGGGCGGGCTCGCGACCTTCGAAGGCCGCGACATCTTCGCGTTGCGGGGAGCCGAGCTGAGGAGGCTGCGGCGTGAGATCCAGATCGTGCTGCAGGATCCGTACACCTCGCTGAACCCGAGGATGACGGTCGGCGACATCATCGGCGAACCCTTCGAAATCCACACCGAAGTGGCGCCGAAGGGCTCGCGGGCGGCGAAGGTGCGGGAGCTGCTCGACGTCGTCGGATTGAACCCCGAGCACATCAACCGCTATCCGCACCAGTTCTCCGGCGGGCAGCGTCAGCGCATCGGGATCGCGCGGGCGCTGGCGTTGCGGCCGAAGGTCATCATCTGCGACGAACCGGTGTCCGCGCTGGACGTTTCGATCCAGGCGCAGGTGATGAACCTGCTCGGTGAACTGCAGAAGGAATTCGGCCTTTCCTATGTGTTCATCGCACACGATCTGTCCGTTGTCCGTCACCTTTCCACGCGAGTGGCGGTGATGTATCTCGGCAAGATCGTGGAAATGGGGACGGAAGAGGAGATCTACGAACATCCGTCGCATCCCTATACCCAGGCGTTGCTGTCCGCGGTGCCGGTCGCGGATCCGGCGTTGCGCGGGCAGCGGCAGGTGATCCGCCTGGAAGGCGACGTGCCGAGCCCGCTGGATCCGCCGTCCGGCTGCCGGTTTCGCACGCGATGCTGGAAGGCGCAGGACATTTGCGCGGATCAGGAACCCGAATTGATCACCCGGTCGGGCGGGCATTTGTCCGCCTGTCATTTCGCGGAAGAGAAAACCGTCGTCCCCTGACTTTCGTAGGGACTTCGTTGATACGCGGCGATGGCTGACGTAGTTTGCACGAATAGTTTTCTTCAGGAGGCAGGAAGTGAAAAAGCCAAGATCTCTCGTGATCGCGCTCGCGGTACCGCTGTTCGGTGCAATCGTGGCCGCGCCGACGGCTTCCGCGCAGCCACAGCTTTCCGGTGCGGCGACCGAATTCTCCGTCCTGGCCCGTGAAGGCCAAAGCGTGGCCTCGGTGGAAAGGGCGATCCGCGCCGCCGGGGGCACCGTGGTGACGAGCAACGCCGCGGTCGGCCTGATCACCGCGACCGCGCCCGCCAACGGTTTCGCGGAACGGGTCGCCGCGGACCGCGCGGTTTTCGGTGCCGCCAAAGCGAAGGCGATCGGCACCGCGCCGAAGCAGGGCAAGGTGAAGGACAAGCCGGGTGCCGTCGAGAAGGAGGGCCGCGGCGGCGCGTCGGCCAAGAAGCCGGTGCAGGCGAACGCCGTCGGCATGGACCCGCTCGACGATCAGCTCTGGGGCCTCAAATCCGTCCGGTCGGACCTTTCGCGTACCAAGCAGCCGGGTGACAAGCGGGTGAAGGTCGGCGTCATCGACACCGGCGTCGACGGCAGTCACCCGGACATCGCGCCGAACTTCGATCGCGCGGCGTCGCGGAACTTCACGAAGGACATCGTCACCGACGTGAACGGCGCCGTCGTTGACGGGCCGTGCGAGTTCCGCGGCTGTGTCGACCCGGTGGACCACGACGACAACGGGCACGGCACGCACGTCGCCGGCACCATCGGCGCGGCCGCGAACGGTTTCGGTGTCTCGGGGGTCGCCCCGAACGTGACGCTGGTGAACCTCCGCGCCGGGCAGGACTCGGGCTCGTTCTTCCTGCAGCCGACCGTGGACGCGATCACCTACGCCGGCGACGCCGGGGTGGACGTCGTGAACATGAGCTTCTTCACGGATCCCTGGCTGTACAACTGCACCGCGAACCCCGCGGATTCGGCTGAGCAGCAGGCCGAGCAGCGCACCATCATCGAGGCGACGACCCGCGCACTGAACTACGCGCACCGCAAGGGCGTCACCCAGGTCGTCTCGCTGGGCAACCAGCACAGCGACCTCGGCGCCCCGCAGCCCGACGCGTCGAGCCCCAACTACCCTTCGAACAGCACGCACCCGCGGCAGATCGACAACGCGAGCTGCCTCTCGCTGCCCGTCGAGGGCCCGCACACGATCGGTGTCTCGTCCTTCGGCCCGTCGCAGGCGAAGGCGGACTACTCGAACTACGGCGTCGAGCAGATCTCGGTGTCCGCGCCCGGCGGATACTTCCGTGACTACTTCGGCACCCCGTGGCACCGCACGAACGAGAACATGATCCTCTCGGCGTACCCGCGCAACGTCGGTGTCGCGGAGGGCATGATCGACGCGGACGGGAACCTCACGCCCGACGGTGTCGCCGCCGGTATCCAGAAGGCGACCGCCGCCGACGGCCGCGTCGGCTACTACCAGTGGCTGCAGGGGACGTCGATGGCGTCGCCGCACGCGACCGGTGTCGCCGCGCTGATCGTTTCGCAGTACGGCAAGGGTTCGCGTGACTTCGGGATGAACCCGGACGCCGTGCAGCGGGTGCTCGAAGGCACCGCTTCGGACATCGCCTGCCCGACGCCGCGGACCGTCGACTACCTGAAGGAAGGCCGGGACGCGTCGTTCACCGCGACCTGCACCGGTGACGCTTCGTTCAACGGCTTCTACGGCCACGGTGCCGTGGACGCCTGGTCGGCCGTGACGCGCGGGTCCCAGTACCTGCGCGGCTGATCGCTGTGTCTCGTGAGTGGTAAGGACGGTTCTAACCGTCCTTACCACTCACGAGTATCCGGCTACTTTCCGGAAGCGGCCTTGATGAACTTCGCCAGGTCCTTCGCCTGCCGCACCCGCGACTCCTCGTGCACGTACATCATGTGCCCGGCCGGGTAGTACGCCGTGTCGATGTTCTCCCGCAGCTCCTCGGGGATCTGAAGGCGCGCCAACACGTGCTCCGAAGCGAAGTACGGCGTCGCGCCATCGTAGTGACCGAAGGCGACATGCACCCGAAGATGCGGGTTCGCCCGCATGGCCGACGCGAGCGAGTCCACAGAGGACACCGAGCGCCCCTCGAAGTCCGAGTACGACCAGGCCTTGAAGACGTCCGTCGACAGGATCTCGTACGGCAGGTCGTTCTCGTAGCCGAGCTCGGCCCGCACATAGTGGTTGAGCCCGCCCGTGTAGGCGCCGATGATCCGCGAGATCGACGGGTCGTCGCTCATATGCTCGCGGCCGCCGTCCGGCTCCCAGGTGGTGAACCGGCCGTCCATCCGCCCGACGACCAGACCCTTGTCCCGCAACAGTTCGGTGAAGTACCGGACGTGCTCGATCCGCAGGTTGACCCGGTCCACATAGGACTCGCTCAGTCCGGTCAGCGATGCGAGGGTCGCCACCGCTTCCGCACGGTCCTGTGTGGACAGACGAGCGCCGCGTGCGAGCGCCCAGGGGAGTTCCTTGGCCGCGAAGTCCTCGGCGTCGGCGAGGACGTCGTCGAGCGGCCGGTCGCCGTGGAGACCGTGGTAGTGCGCGATCGCCGCGTACGTCGGCACGTAGAGCGAGTACGGCAGGTCGTTGCCCTCGGTGAACCGCAGCGTGCCCAGATCAAGCACGGACGAGATCAGCAGGAGCCCGTTGAAGTACATCCCGTGGCGTTCCTGCAGATGCGACGCCAGCCCGGCCGCGCGGAGCGTGCCGTACGACTCGCCTGCCAGGAACTTCGGCGACAGCCAGCGCTGTTTGCGCGAGACCCACAGCCGGATGACCTCGCCGATGGACTCGATGTCGGCGGTGTACCCGTGGTACTCCTTGGCCGCCTCACCGTCCACGGCGCGCGAATAGCCGGTCGACACCGGGTCGATGAACACCAGGTCGCTGTGCGCCAGCAGGGTTTCCTGGTTGTCGGTCAGCCCGTAGGGCGGCGCGACCGGGTCGTCGACATCGCCCGAAAGCACGCGGCGCGGGCCGAGCAGGCCCATGTGCAGCCAGACACTCGCCGAGCCGGGCCCGCCGTTGAACGCGAACGTGACGGGGCGCGAGCCGGGCTCCGCGTCGTCGAGCGTGTAGGAGGTCAGGAACACCTCGGCCTTGGCCTTGTGGCCTTCGGACTTGCCGTCGGTGACGACCTCCTTTCGCAGCACGATCCGCCCGGTTTGGGCGGTATAGGCGAGCTTCTTGCGCTTGAGCGTCAGCGTGTGCTTCGTGGTGACCAGGTCGTCGGTCGGCTCGACCTTGGTTTCCACCGACGGGGTGTCCTTCTCGTCGGTGGCCTTCGCATCGGGATTGGTGTCCGGCATGCCTCCAACTTACTGGCAGTCTGTAGGAGTGGACATCGTCACGGCGCATGATCGCCCGGGCACGCCCCGGCAGGCGATCGAGATCCAGGAAACCCTGCGTGGCCTGGTCGATCTCGAAGATCGCTGTCCACAAGAGATCGTCACGGTCACCGGGCTGGACGTCGCGTACGACGAGGACAGCGGCCTCATCGCCGCGGCCGCGGTCACCCTCGAGACCTCCGGATTCCGCGTCGTGGAGAAGCGATCGGTCGTTTCCCGGGTTTCGTTCCCGTACGAACCGGGCCTGTTCGCGTTTCGTGAGCTTCCCCCGCTGCTCGACGCCCTCCGCGCGCTCGAGCACGTGCCGGATCTGCTGGTCTGCGACGGGCACGGCCTGGCGCATCCGCGCCGGTTTGGGCTCGCCTGCCACGTCGGCGTCGTGACCGGCCTGCCGTCCATCGGGGTCGGCAAGACCCGGTTCGTCGGCGAACACGACGAGCCCGGCGGCGCGCGTGGCTCGCGGGCGCCCCTGCTGGACGAGGGCGAGGTCGTCGGCGCGGTCCTGCGCACCCAGGACGGCGTGAAGCCTGTTTACGTCTCCGTCGGCCACAAGATCTCGCTGGACAACGCGTGCCGCCAGGTGCTGCGGCTGGCCCCGTCGTTCCGTCAGCCGGAGACGACCCGGCACGCCGACCGCCTCGCCCGTGACACACTGAAAGAAGCGTTATGAGGTTCCGTTCGCTCGCCGAACTCGACGCCGAGGTCGTGGACTGCCGTGCCTGCCCGCGGCTCGTCGCCTGGCGCGAAGAGATCGCCGTGGTCAAGCGCGCGGCCTTCGCCGGCGAGACCTACTGGGCCCGGCCGGTGCCCGGCTTCGGCCCACCGGACGCGTCGCTGGCGATCGTCGGCCTCGCTCCTTCGGCACATGGTGCGAACCGGACCGGACGGCTGTTCACCGGTGACCCGTCCGGCGACGTCCTCTTCAAGGCGCTTCACCGGGTCGGAGTCGCCTCGCAGCCGACGTCGACCCATATAGGTGACGGGCTCGAGCTGCGAGGGACCCGGATGGTCTCCCCGGTGAGATGCGCGCCACCCGCCAACAAGCCCACACCTGAGGAACGGGAAACCTGCCGATCGTGGCTCGCGGCCGAGCTCACGTTGCTCAAGCCGACGCTGAAGGCCGTGGTGGTGCTCGGCGCGTTCGGCTGGCAGGCGCTGCTGCCGGTGCTCGCGGAGGCGGGCTGGCCGGTGCCCGCGCCACGCCCGAAATTCGGTCACGGAGTCGAAGTGGAACTCGGCGACCTGCGCCTTTTCGGCTGTTATCACGTGTCGCAGCGCAATGTCCAGACCGGGCGCCTGACGCTTGACATGGTGTGCGACGTCCTGGCCGCCGCGACCTCGGCGGCGGGCTTGAACTGAATCGGTGCGGAAACCGTGGCGACGCTGGTCACAGCCGGATGGGGTCTGCGAGCGATCTCAGCAGATGGGTGCGACTATAGGAATATGGCTGGTGTTAAGTCGGAACCGACACGGATCCTCGTCCTTGGTGGTGGGTACGTCGGGCTCTACACGGCGTACGGGCTCCAGAAGATGCTCCGGGCCAACGAAGCGTCCGTGACGGTCGTTGATCCGCAGCCGCACATGACCTATGCCCCCTTCCTGCCCGAGGCGGCGGCCGGTGCGATCGAACCGCGGCACGTGGTCGTGCCGCTGAGGCGCGTGCTCAAGCGCTGCCACGTGCTCACCGCGCGCGTGACGAAGATCGAGCACGAGCGCAAAGCCGTGACGGTCGAGGCCGCCGACGGGCACGTCGAGCAGCTGAACTACGACGTCCTCGTGGTCGCGCTCGGCGCCGTCGCGCGCATCCTGCCGATCCCGGGCCTGGTCGAAGAGGGTATCGCCTTCAAGACCATCGGCGAGGCGATCTACCTGCGCAACCACGTCATGACGAAGCTCGACGAGGCCGCCAGCACGCTCGATCCCGAGCAACGCAAGCGCCTGCTGACGTTCACCGTCGTCGGCGGCGGGTTCGCCGGTATCGAAGCGCTCGCCGAACTCGAGGACATGACCCGGTTCGCGGTGGAGAACTACTACCCGAACCTCAAGGTCGAGGACATCCGCTGGGTGCTCGTCGAGGCCGCCGGGCGGATCCTTCCCGAGGTGCGCGAGACGCTCGGTGTGTACACCGTCGAGCAGCTCGAAAAGCGCGGCATCGAAGTCTATTTGTCGACAGCGGCGAAGTCTTTCGAGAACGGCCACGTCGTGCTCTCGGACGGCACCGAATTCGACACCGACACGATCATCTGGACCGCCGGTGTGAAGGCGAACCCGGTGCTCGCCAGCTCGGACCTGCCGCTCGACAAGCGCGGCCGGGTCGAGGCCACCGCCGCGATGCAGGTCGTCGGGCACCCCGACGTCTGGACCGCCGGTGACAACGCCGCCGTGCCGGACCTCTCGCGCACCGAGCAGGACCCGACCGCGACCTGCCCGCCGAACGCGCAGCACGCCGTCCGTCAGGCGCGGCTGCTGTCGAAGAACATCATCAAGGTGATCCGCGGCGGCAAGCCGAAGGACTACTACCACAAGAACCTGGGTGCGGTGGCCAGCCTCGGCCTGCACAAGGGTGTCGCCGACGCGCTGAACCTGAAGATCAAGGGCTTCCCGGCCTGGCTCTTCCACCGCGCGTACCACCTCAAGGCGATGCCGACGTGGAACCGCAAGATCCGCATCCTGTTCGACTGGATGCTCGGTGGCCTGTTCCGGCGTGAGGTCATCTCGCTCGGCCAGATCAACAACCCGCGCGAGGAGTTCGACCGGCTGTCGAAGTCCTGATTTCGTAAGTCCGTGAGGGCCTCCTTCCCTACCTTGAACGTAGGGAAGGAGGCCCTCACGGCGTTTAAGGTGCCGGTGCAGGCATTCCGGAAGTCCGTACCCGCTGTCCCGCTCGCGACCGGTCTGACTCCCGCAGACCTGGCGAAGCACGTTTTGGAGAGGATCGAGCGCGACAACGCGCACGCGCGATCCCGGAAGAGGCGTTTCCGCTGGCGCGCGGTGTCGATCAGGCTTCTTCTGCTCGCGCTGTCGGCGGCGTCCACGATCATCCTCGGGTTGCAGAACCTCAACGGGTGGACCGGTGTCGCGTTCGCCCTCGTCGCCGTGACGACGGTGGTCGGCGCGCTCGAACCTTTCTTCGCCTGGCGTTCCCTGTGGGTTCTCATGGAAGAGGTCCAGTTCCGGCTCTACCGGCTCCGTGACGAGCTCAGCTTTTACATCGCGTCGACCCCGCCCGAACGGATCGATCCCCGGCTGATCAACGAGAAGTTCGAGGAGTACCAGGCCGTGTGGAATGAGCTCGGGCTCCGTTGGCTCGAATATCGGCGTACTGAAGCAGCGAGCTGAGGGGTATCGCCTAGGCTTATCGTGCCCCGGTAGCCCAACTGGCAGAGGCAGTCGACTTAAAATCGACACAGTGCGGGTTCGATCCCCGTCCGGGGCACCAACGGACACGCGGTGTTCCGCTCTGTGGACATGCTGGTCCGCGCGGTCGGCCGCTGCCGACAATGATCCGCATGACCGGAACCGGCCTGACCGACGAAGCCATTTACGACCGCACGCGGATCGAGCAATGGCGGGCGGGGAAGGCGCTGTCGCGGCGCGGGATGCTCCGGCTCACGGCCGGCGGCTCACTCGCGCTGACGGCGTTCGGTGCGTTTCCGTCCGGGACGGCGTCGGCGGCCACACCGATCGTGAAGCCCTTGCCGCCGGAGATCTTCGAGGTCTACGGCACCAATGCGGAGACGCGCTGGGAGGCGATGAGCGGTCAGGGCTATCTGACCCCGGTCGAACGGTTCTTCGTGCGGAACCACACCGCCACTCCGGCGATCGACGTCGGCACTTGGCGGCTGAAGCTCTTCGGGACCGGGCTGAGCGGAGGGCCGGTCGAATTCAGCTATCGAGATCTGCTCCGGCTGCCTTCCGAGACGATCACTTCCGCCATCGAATGCGCGGGCAACGGGCGGAGTTACTTCACCAGCCAGCAGGGCCAAACGGTGTCGGGCACGGCCTGGAAGCTCGGCGCGATCGGCGTCGCGCGCTGGCGTGGTGTCCGGCTTTCCACGGTGCTGGCCAAGGCGGGCCTGACGCGGAACGCGGTGGACGTCCTGCCGGAGGGGCTGGACGCCGATTACGTCACCGGTGGGGTCAACCTGGGGAAGGTACGCCGCCCGCTGCCGGTCGCGAAGGCGCTGCAGGACGTTCTGCTGGCGTACGAGATGAACGGGCAGCCATTGCCGCCGGACCACGGCCATCCGGTGCGGCTCGTCGTGCCCTCCTGGGCCGGGATCTCGTCGATCAAATGGCTGGGGCGTATCGAAGTCTCGGAAACGCCGCTGGTGTCGCCGTGGAACACGCAGTACTACCGGCTGCTCGGGCCGGACTATCCGGCGGAGGGCACGCTCGTGACCCGGCAGGTGGTCAAGAGCGCGTTCGAACTGCCATGGAACGCCGGGTTCGCGGCGGGCGGCAGGCAGATGCTGCGTGGCCGTTCGTGGTCGGGCAACGGCCGGATCCGGCGGGTCGACGTCGATACCGGAAGCGGCTGGCGGCAGGCGAAGTTCGTGGGCGCGGCCGCGGATCGAGGGTGGCAGCGCTGGGAGATCCCTTGGCGCGCCGGTGTTCCCGGTGTCCATACACTGCGGGCGCGAGCCACGGACATCACCGGTGCCACGCAGCCCGAGGCGACCCCGCACAACACCCAGGGCTACCTGTTCGACGCAGTCGTCCGTCATCCGGTCCGGGTGGTGTGAGATGACGCAGTCGGTCGCGGTGAGTGTCGAGCCGACCGTCGAGCTGACCCTGGCGTTGCGGGTGAGCACCGACTCCGAACACGCCGCCACGATCGCCGCGCGCCTGCTTGAGTCCTTTGAGGACACTGTCGGCGTGACGTTGACGGCACGGACCGTCCAAACCGGTCAGGTCGTCGAACTCGCCGGACGACGGCGATCCGGTGAGCCCGCTCCGCCGTTGCGCATCGAGCCGGATTCGCGGCGAGTGCTGCTGCGCGGGGAGGTACTGGAGTTCACCAGGCTGGAATTCGACCTCCTGCTGTTCCTGAGCCGGAATCCGGACCGGGTCTTCGACCGCATCACCCTGATGGAGCGGGTGTGGGGTCTGTCCGGCGGCAACGGGCGGACCGTGGACGTCCATGTCCGCAAGATCCGCGGCAAACTGGAACCCGTGCTGACGCCGATCGCGACGGTGCGCGGGGTCGGTTACCGGTTCGACGGGGCGGGCCAGGTGCTCATCGCGGATTGAGAATGGCCGTGGTCCGCTGGTGCGGACGAGCCGCGGGCCTGGCCTTGGGTGCAGCCGGACATGATCAGGCCGCAGGCGAGACCGCTCGCGAAGGTCAAGCCGACCACTCGCGCGGCAACTCTGAGTGTTGACCGGATCTCCATCCTGCCCCCTTCTCGTCATGTTGACGATTACCTTTCTGAAGGTATCGCCGGCCGGTGGTTAACGTCAAGTTGACGATAAAGGGGTTCAGGTTCGCAGCATCGCGGGATGGAGGATCGTGGCCGGTCCGCGGCGGTAGAGGGCCGCTGGGCGACCCGCCTGTCTGGTCACCCGTCCGCCGGTCGGGGTCAGGAAGCCCGGCACGCTGGTTATCTTGCGATGGAAGTTGCGGGGGTCGAGCTTCTCGCCCCAGACGATCTCGTAAACCTGCCTCAGGTCGGTGATCGTGAACTCCGGAGCGCAGAAGGTGGCGCCCAGGGTTGTGTATTCGAGCTTGTTTCGGGCGCGTTCCACGGCATCGGCGATGATCTCTTTGTGGTCAAAGGCCATCGTCGCCTGTGGTCGCAGGACCTCGTCGACGGGAGTCAGGATCGCCTCGCGCGCGTCGCCGCCGGCCGAAGGGGCCGGAAGGTTCGGAGTGAAGGCCAAGTAGCACACGCTCACCACTCGGCCGCGTGGATCACGGCCGAGGCCTCCGTAGGTTTTCAGCTGCTCCAGATGTAGATCTTCCGCGCGCAGGCCGGTCTCTTCCGTGAGTTCACGGGCGGCCGCGGAATCCAGATCCTCGGCGGTGGATTCCAGGAAGCCGCCGGGTAGGGCGAGCTCGTCCTCGAACGGCGGGATGCCCCGCTTCACCAGCATGATCTGCAGGGAGCCCGCTTTCACCGTGAGGATCGCGAGGTCGACCGCCACTGTGATCTCGGGGATCGTCCAGTCGTCATCAGGCATCCTGGCCGCCTTCTGTCGAGGTTTCGGCGACGAGCGTGGGCGAGGTTTTGTGTCCACCTGGGACAGTCTAGCCTCGCGCAGAGTAATCGTCTAATTGACGAGAATGGTGCTGCTCCGCTACGGTGCATGCTGCACCAAGCACTCCCACAACACGGTCGGCCGGCCCCGTCGTCCTGGCGGGCGACCGCATCTTCGCCATGCTCGGCTACATCGCGCCGGTATCGCCGGCGCGGTCTGTGAGAGGAAAACATTGTGGTGAAAAGAATCGACGTGGTCGCATGATCGTCATACTGACCGCGTTGGAGTCCGAGTACGCCGCGGTACGTGCCCGGTTGAAAGGATTGGTACGTCACCGGCACTCCGCCGGAACCCTGTTCGAAATCGGAGAAGTGCCCGGCCATCCCGGCTGCAAGGTCGCCACGGCCGTGGTCGGTATGGGCAACTTGTCGGCAGCCGCACTGACCGAAAGGGCGATCGCGGAGTTCGAACCGTCGACCGTGATCTTTTCGGGTGTCGCGGGTGGACTGCGTGACTGGCTGCGGCTGGGTGATGTCGTCGTCGCCACAAAGGTCTATGCCTACCAAGGAGGACGTAGCGAAGACGCGGAGTTTCTCGCGCGCCCACGTGCCTGGGAGATTCCGCACGGCGTGGATCAGATCGCCCGTTCCCTTGCCAGGGAAGAACAATGGACCCGATCGGAGGAAAGGCGAGACAAGTCCTCGTCGGTGCCGAAGGTCTGGTTCGAGCCGATCGCGGCCGGCGACGTCGTGCTCAACTCGCGAACCTCGGACCTGGCGCAGCAACTCCGGCGCAACTACAACGACGCGATCGCGGTCGAGATGGAGAGCGCCGGGTTCGCCTCCGCCGGCCACCTCAACGAACGCGTACCCGCTGTCACGATTCGCGGTATCAGTGATCTCGCGGGTGGAGCCAAGGATCGGACGGACGCGGAAGGCTGGCAGGACATCGCGGCGGCCAACGCGGCGGAGTTCGCCATCGCCGTGGCCGCCGAACTCGCTGATGAGCATGAAGACGGCCAGGGTGGGTGGAATTCGCCGAGGCGGGCGGCGGCTCCGTCGTCCTCCAAATTCGTCGCGCGTGACAACGCGAGAGTGGGGCAGCAGATCGGAACGAATCACGGTGACACCACCATCGGTATGGGCGATTCCGGGAGGTCGCGATGACGCCGCCGCATTGGCAGTACGGGTCGAACGAGGCGCCCTACGAATTCGTCGCGTCCGGCAACTCAACGGTCGGTCAACAGATCGGCGTGAACTATGGGGCGACGACCTTCCATCGGTATGAGAACACCTATCACGTCAGTGCGGAAGACCCGCCGGAACGAAAACTCAAGGTGGCGAAGAACCACCTCGAAGGTGGCAATGCCCGCATGGCGCAGGAGATCTTCCGCGACGTGATGAAGCAAGGTCAGATCGCCTCCGCCGAATTCGCGTATTACTACGCGCTGGCCGTGTTCAGCGGGCGTTCGCTCAGCGAGATGAACGACGAGGTACATGACGCCTTCTTGGACGCGCTCGCCTTGGCCGCCGGATTCGGGACAGGGGAATGGCGTAGCGCGCTCGATGTCGTGTCGGATCTCGTCAGCTGCGTGTGGGGGCAGCAGATCGGGAGTACGTTCGACCCGCAGGCGATGAAGAGCGCGTTGAAGGACTTCGGTGGCCTGCCTCCACAGCGTCAGCGGGAGATAACCCGCCATCTGAACATGATCCTCAGTGGTGCCGTCCAAGACAGCCTCGATGTCGTCTACGCGAAGACGGTCGCGGAGGACAGGTTGGCGCAGAACAGGGCCGGCCGTGCTTGGAAGTTCTTCGAGCCCGACCCCGCTCCGCCACGCATGCGGACGAGCGTGCCGCCCCAGGCGGGCGCCGGTGCTTGGGTCAAACTCATTTCGGGTATCTTCGCTCTTCTTCTCGGTTTGTTCTCCGCAGCCGGAAGCTTCGGGGACGGGAGTGTCGCTCTCGGCTTGCTCGGCGTGCTCTTGGTGGGCGCAGGAGGTTTCGGAGCTTTCCGCTGGGGACTGGAACTGGAAGTCGCGAAAAGGCGGCTGGCGAGCAAGAACCGCGAACACGGGATCCCGCCCCAGCTCGTGCGGCCGGTTTCGCCTGGGCATTGGGTCTCGACTCGCTTCGTGGAGCGGATTCACCAATTGGTCGACCAGAGTTTTGCCGAGGCGAGGCCCCATATCCAGGGGAATTGGGATACCGACACCTTCGGTATCCGGCAGTATCTCAAGACACGTTTCGTCGCACTGTACGGAAACGCCCAGGTGGAGCCGGACAGCGTCCGGTGGCTCATGCGCTGGCACGCGCGCCAGGTCTCGGAGCAGTGGCGTGCTGGAACCTTGTTCGCCTACCAGGCTTCGATGCGACCGACGGGGCGTGTGCCTGCCCTGCTCAAGGCGAGCGTGGGCGGTTGCGTCGCAGGATCGTTGTTCCTGCTTTTCGCAGGGGGCGGTTTCGTGGGCGTCGCGTTCTTCCTCGGGATCGGGGTCTTTCTGGCCGTCAAGGGAGCCGTCCATGTCTTGGCGACGCAAAAGGACGGGATTCTGGAGAGCGTCGCGGCGCGAGCGACCTACGATGCCGAGCAGCAGGCGTACTCGGAGTGGAGGCAAGTTCTCGCTGATAGGCCGAGCGATGCGGAGATGGCGCGCTGGCTCGACCTCGACAAGAACCACCTCAAGACCGAGGCGCTCAGGCGGGCCTCCTTGGTGAACCGCGATCTCGTCGCCCACGTCGTCCTGACGGAAGGCACGCCCGACGCGCAGCGGGCACGCGTTCCCCGTGGTCCGCTCCGGTACTCCAAGTACGTGGTGCTGGTCTTCCTGCTGACGAAGAGCGGGGTGCGTGAGATCGAGGTCCAGCTGAACTTCCTCACCGGCGACGTGCACAACGAACAGCGGAAGTCGTTCCGCTACGACGCGTTGGCGTCGGCGCATGTCGTCGAGGTCGGTATCCGTTTCGCTGACAACCAGCGGTACGTCGTTCGAGGCGACGATCCGGCCCACCTCGGCGCTGTCAGCGTGCGGAGCCGTGAGTTCCGGCTGTCCCTGCTCAGCAGCGAGGACATCACTGTTCTGGTGGAGGGCGCGGGTGGCCTGACCGACGTGACCATGGAAGACGAATCGTCGATTCTCCAGACGTCCCTCACGGCGTCCGGCATAGCGGGTGCGTTGCATGTCCTGGAAGCGGTGGCGGCGGAGGGCCGCGATTGGATCGTTCGTGAACAGGAACGTCGTCGTCGCAGGTCACAGGATTGGCGCACGGGAGCCCGCCAGATCGACTTTCTCGAGAAGGGAGACTTTTCCTTCCTTGATCCCGAGCCGGATTCACGGCCGGAAGCCGAGGAATCCTGAGCAGGGTGTCGCGAGCGGGCGAGGGGGCCGCTCGCGACACCCGTTCGAACACAAGGCATGCCGGTCCGGCCAAGCGGCACTGCCAGAATGAAGCAGTGACTCCCACTTACGTCCTGGTCCACGGTTCCAGCAGCGCCTCGTTCACCTGGGGCCCGCTGCAACGCGAGCTCGCCCTGCTCGGCCACCGCTCGCTGGCCGTCGACCTTCCCGGACACGGCTTCGCCGCCGGTTTCCACGCCGCCTACCAGGCACCGCAAGACCTCGAAGCGCTGGCCTCGGCGCCGTCGAACCAGGCCGGGGCCACCTTGGCCGAGGCCGTCGAGCAGGTGGTGGACGTCGTGCGCAAGGTCGCCGAGCACGGTCCGGTCATCCTGGTCGGGCACAGCCGCGGCGGGCTCGCGCTCACCGGTGTCGCGAACGCCGTCCCGGAACTGATCGACCGGATCGTCTACATCTCCGCATGGTGCTGCGTCGACGCGACGGTGGGCGAGTACATGCAGGGGCCGGAGTACGCGAGCAGCGCGCTCAACGACGTCGGCGGGGTCGTCGTCGCGAACCCGGCCGAGCTCGGCGCGCTCCGGATGAACTGGCGCACCGCCGATCCCGCGCTGCTGGCCGCGCTGAAGACCGCGATGATCGAGGACGGCACCGAGCAGGAATTCTTCGCCTACCTCAACACTCTCGAGCCGGACGAGAGCCTCGACGCCGGGACCGAACTCGCCGACGCCGCCACTTGGGGCCGGATCCCGCGCACCTACATCAGGCTCACCGAGGACCGGTCGATGCCGCTCGCGCTGCAGGACCGTTTCATCAAGGAGGCGGACGCGCTCACCCCGGGCAACCCGACCGACGTGCGGTCACTGAAGAGCAGTCACGTCCGTTTCCTCGTTCACCCGCAGGAGGCCGCCGCCCTCCTCGCCGGGCTGCTCGCGACGGGAAGTCAGGGAGCGACGAGCCCGGCTTCGTAGGCGAAGATCGTCAGCTGGACCCGGTTGGTCGCGTCGAGTTTCGCGAAGATCCGGGTGATGTGAGTCTTCACCGTCGCCTCGCTCAGGTGCAGTTCCGCGCCGATTTCGGCGTTGGTCCCGCCCTGCGCGACGGCGGTGACGATCTGCCGTTCGCGTTCGGTCAGGGTGCCGAGCCCGGCTCGCGCCCGATGACGGCGCGGGCTCGTCCTGGTCGCGACGAAATGCCCGATGAGTGTCCGCGTCGTCCGCGGCGACAGCATGGCCTCGCCCGCCGCGACCACGCGCACCGCGTCGATGATCTCCTGCGGCGAGCCCTCCTTCAGCAGGAAACCGCTGGCACCCGCGCCGAGCGCGTCGAAGACGTACTCGTCGAGGTCATAGGTGGTGAGCACGAGAACCTTCGGCGGGTTGGGCAGCGCGGTGACCGCGGCGGTCGCGGTGAGGCCGTTCATCCGGCGCATCCTGATGTCCATCAGCACGACGTCGGGTGCGTGCATGGTCACCTTCGGCACCGCTTCGTCCCCGTCACCCGCTTCCGCGACGACCTCGATGTCGCCCGTGCTGGACAGGATCATCGACAAACCGGTTCGCACGAGCGGGTCGTCGTCGACGAGCAGCACTCGCAGTGGGCGCTGGTTCACCCGGACAGGTTAGTGGTGTCCCCACGGTAGCCAAGCCCGGACGGCGAATGTGCGCTCTTCGGTGGGGCCGGCGCTGACGTTCCCGCCGATCAGCGTGACACGTTCGCCGATGCCCGTCAGCCCGGCGCCCGCGCCCGGCGGCCTTCCCACCGCGGCGGTCGCGGCCAGGGGATTGACGACCTCGACGGTGAGCCCGTTCCCCGGCCCGCCGCGAACCGAGACCTCGGCCGTCGCGCCCGGCGCGTGTTTCAGGATGTTGGTCATCGACTCCTGGACGATCCGATAGGCGGTCGTGCCGAGCAGCGCCGGCGCGCCGCCCGCGTCGTCGAGCAGGATCGTCACGTTGACCCCCAAACCGGCCCGGCGGGCGTTGGCGACCAGTTCGGGGATGTCCGCCAGCGTCGGCTGTGGCGGCTCCGGATGGACTCCGTTCTCGCTGTTTTCGCTGAAACCCTGGCCATCGCGGAGGACCCCGATGACCTGTCTCAGATCTTCGAGCGACTGGCGCGCGGTCGTGCGGACGGTCTTCGCCGCCTCCGTCGTCGCGGGTCCTTTGCTGACCTCGAGCGCACCGGCCTGCAGCGACAACAGCGAGAGCCGGTGCCCGAGGACGTCGTGCATCTCGCGCGCGATCCGGGTGCGTTCCGCGCGGCGGGTCATTTCGGCGCGGAGTTCCTCTTCCTTGGCCTCACGGATCGCGAGCGTGTCCTGCATCCCGCGGACGACGCCGACGGTGAGCGGCACTGCCGTCATCACGACGGCGACCGTCAACGTCCCCATCAGCTGTACGGCGGAGAACTGCTTGCCGACGATCTGCCCCGCGACGGTCACGTCGGGATGGCGGTTGGCGTCTCCGAACAACGCCCACGCGGTGGCGACGTAGACCAGGACGGAGCCGATCCACAGGACGCGGTCGCGACGGCGCGCGGCCAAGGCGGCGAGGGCGACCAGCGCGGCCAGCGCGTCGGACCGGAAACACAGCGGCGGCACCAAGGCGATGCCGAGGACGAGTTCCGGCCATTTGTGCCGCCAGCAGAGCATGACCGCGGCCGCGATCCCGGTGAAGAAACCGAGCGTGGACCACCAAGTCGGGTCGAACGATTGCGTCGCCGGAAGGTAACCCTGGGCGCTGAAGACGAAAATGCTGCTGATCACGCACGCCGCGACCGCCACCACGGTGAGCACCACACCGAGCACACGCCTTGCCATGCGCTGAGCGTACGCAAACCCGCTTGGCCGGCCGCATCAGCGGAACCGGTCGATCACGACGCGTGAATTACGACTTTCGTCGTAACGGGTTGGCGCGCCGAGGACGACGCGGGGGCCTCGCGATCGCTGGTTGTATGCCGCCTCGTTCATCCCTTTGGAAAGGAAAACCCCCGTGACCCAGCAAACCCCCTACACGCCGGCCCCGCAAGCCCCCGCCAGCCCGATGCCGCCCCGCAACGGCATCGGCGTCACGGGCTTCGTCCTCGGCCTGGTGGGGCTGGTCTTCTCCCCGATCCCGTTCGTCGGCGTCATCGCCTGGCCGCTGGTGATCCTCGGCCTGATCTTCTCGATCATCGGCCTGGTCCGCGTCAAGAACGGGAAGGCCTCCAACAAGGGGCTCTCCATCACCGGTATCGCCTTGTCCGCGCTCGGCCTGGTGGTCTGCGTGGTCTGGATCTTCGTGTTCAACGCGGCCGTCGACGAGGTCAACAACGAGATCAACCGCACCGCGAAGGTGTCCTACGAGGTCACCGGCGACGCCACGAACGTCGAGGTCATCTACGGCGAGGTCCTCAACCCCGTCACGGAGACGGTCCCGGCGCTGCCGTGGAACAAGGAAGTCGAGAACAAGGGCGTCTACAAGGGTGGGACGCTCACGGTCACCACCGGCGAGACCGGTGGATCCGTGACCTGCAAGATCACCGTCGACGGCGCGGTGGTTTCGACCAAGACCGCTTCCGGCGAATTCGCGATGGCCGCCTGCACCGGAGTGTGACGGCCGGACCGTGAAAGGCCTCCTTCGCCATTCTCGGGGTGGCGGGGAGGCCTTCGCGATTCCGGCATGATGCGGGCATGACCGAGCCCGTCCATCCGTTCGCCCCACCCGCCCACGAACGTCACTGGATCGAAACCGTCACCGAACTGGCGGAAGACTTCGCCGCGAGCGCCGCCGAGTTCGACGAGACGGCCGAGCTGCCCATCGCCAACCTTCGTGCCTTGCACGCGACCGGACTCGACGGGGCGACCTTGCCCGCGGAGTTCGGCGGCGAGGATCTCAGCTATCGGACCTACGGCGAGATCGTCCGGATCCTCAGCGCGGCCTGTTCATCGACAGCGTGTGTCTGGGTGATGCACATCGGCGCTGCTGTCGGGCTGGCCCAGTTGTCCGCCCCGGACGTGGGTCGCTTCTACGCCGAAGAGCTCATCGGCGGCAAGCGCTTCGCCAACGCGCTGTCCGAACCGAGCAGCGGCAACATGTTCCTGATGCCGCAACAGGTCGCCGAACCCGTCGACGGCGGGTACCGGCTCACCGGGGCCAAACGATTCGTTTCGGGTTGCGAGGTCGCCGACCACTTCCTGGTCAACGCGCTCGTCGGCGGCGTGCCCACGTTCTTCGGCGTTGCGCCGGACGACACGATGACCTTCGTCCCCATCTGGGACACGATGGGACTGCGGGCCAGCCGAAGCCAGCTCGTCTCGTTCGAAGGCACCCTCCTCCGGGAGGATCGCCGGTGCCCGCCCACGACCGTGCAGCGGCCGAACCACATCGCGGCGGGTCTCGCCTTCTTGTCGCTGGGGATCGCCGACGCGGCGGAACAAGCGCTGATCTCGCACGCCCGGAGCCGCGTCATCCCGGCGACCGGGGAGCCGCTGGCCGGAATGCAATGGCTGCAGTTCGAAGTCGCGGACGTCCACGCCCGTCTCGAAGCGTCGCTCATGTACGCCCGGAACATGGCGTGGCTGGCGGATCAGAATTCGCCGGAGTTCCTGCCCGCGACCATGACGGCGAAGGTGCTCGCGAACGACATCGCCCGCGACGTCGCGCAGGTGGCGCTGAAGGCGGGCGGCGGTTCGGGTTTCCTGCGCACCTCGCCGATCCAGCGGCTGTTCCGGGACGCGCAGGCGGGCGGGCTGATGGCCTATTCGGCCGAAGTCACCAAGGACCGGATCGGGAAGACGGTGCTCCTGCCGCGGGACTGACCTCGGATGGCCGGCCGGGTGACGTCAAGCCCGGCCGGTCCCGCCGGAGCGGGTCAGCAGCAGCCGCTGCCGCAGCAGTCGCAATCGCACCAGTCGTCGTTCCGCATGGTCATCCACCTCCTCCCTCGGGTCCGCGGGCGGGCGGGCACCAGGCACCGGGAAGCGGATCGGCGCATTCGGCGCCGGACATCCCGGACAGCATGGAAGTGAGTTCGGCGCGCAGCTCGCCGAGGCGCGCCATTTCCGCTTCGATCTCGGCGAGATGGCGTTCCAGCATGGTTTCGGCGGGTTCGCACGGGCACACCCCGGTGTCGCGCACGCTCAGCAGGTCACCGATCTCCGTCAGCGACAGCCCGAGCCGCTGGGTGCCGCGGATGAACCGCAGCCTGTCGATGACGTCCTCGTCGTAGCGCCGGTGTGCCCCGGAAGTCCGCGCGGGCGTTGGCAGAAGGCCGATGCGCTCGTAGTAGCGCACGGTGTCCGGCCGTACTCCGGCGCGAGAGGTCACCTGGGACATGGTCAACGCCGCCAGCGCCTTCGTCGCTTCGGTTCGCATGGTGTGAGGGTAGAACTTGGACCCGGCTCCAGAATCAAGTTCGAAATTCGACCGGGGCTCACGAAGAGAAGACGACGGCCCGGCGCGTCCGCATCATTCGAGAGGGTGGAAACGGCGAGAGGACGGCACGGTGACTGACTTCCGGTACGTGATCAGGGACCTCACCACGGAGGGCGAACAGGTCGATGCCCTGGTGGCCGGCCTGGACGACGCGGGATGGGAGCTGCCGACACCCGCGGCGGGCTGGTCGGTCAAACACCAGATCGCGCATCTCTCCTTCATTTTCAAGATCGCCGGGTTGTCCGCGGGTGAGCCGCAGACGTTCGCCGAAGTCATGAAGCGCTCGATGGCGCGCGGTTTCGACGCCGCGGTCAACGCGGCCCTCGACGACTACCTCGGCGACCCCAACGAGGTCCTGCTCAGCCGCTGGCGTGCCGAACGCGACGCCGGGATCAAGGCGCTCGCCGCGGTACCGGCGGACCAGGTCGTCCCGTGGCTGGTCACCCCGCTGCCGCCGGCCATCCTCGCCTGCGCCGGGATGATGGAACTGTTCGCCCACGGCCAGGACATCGCGGACGCGCTGGGAGTGCGGCCGGAACGGACGGACCGGCTCGCGTACCTCGTCGGCTTCGCCGTCCGGGTGCGGGACTTCGGCTACGAGGCACGGGGCCTGACCCCGCCGGAACAGGAGTTCCGGTTCGAGATCACCGCGCCGTCCGGGCAGTTGTGGACGTTCGGGCCCGAGGACTCCCGGCAGCGTGTCACCGGCAGCGCGGAGGACTTCTGTCTGCTGGTCACCCGGCGCCGTCACCGCGACGACCTCGACGTCCGCGCCGAGGGCGCGCTGGCGGACCAGTGGCTCGACATCGCGCAGGCGTACCGCGGCCCCGCGGGCGAGGGACGCTCGCCGGGACAGTTCGATCGTTGAAAATTCCGCCACTTCGGCGGTGATTGGGCATCCTGGAAGACGCGGTCAACTCCGCTCGGTGCGATCGTCGATGGCACACGGGGTCTAGGAGGCGATCGTGGCACGGGTGTGGCTGATCAGACATGGCGAAAGCGAATCCAACGCGGGGCTTCCCGGTGGTGAGCCGGGGGCCTCAGCGTTGACCGAACTCGGCCGGCGGCAGGCCGTCGAAATCGCGGAATCGCTGGCCGAACCGCCTCGTTTGATCGTGACGTCGCCGTTCTTGCGGGCTCGGCAGACCGCCGAGCCGACGATCGAGCGGTTCCCCGGCGCGGAGCGTGAGGAGTGGCCTGTCCAGGAGTTCACCTTTCTCGGCGAACTCCATGGACAGGTCACCACCACTGCCACCCGTAAGCCGTACACGGAGGCCTACTGGTCCCGTGCCGATCCGCACCACGCGGTGAACGGCGCGGAATCCTTCGCCGCTCTCTTCGGCCGGACCCAGGAATTCCTGGCGCGGCTTGGAGAACGGGAACCCGGGCCGATCGCCGTTTTCACGCACGGGCTCTTCATCCGCGCGGTCATGTGGTCATTGCTGACCGGGACCACCACTCCGGACAGTGCGGCCATGCGCCGATTCCGCACCTTCGCCGACACCTACCTCGTGCCGAACGGCAACATCACCGAACTGAGGTACACGCCCGGGAAGCGGATCCCGCGCATGGTGGTCCCGCTCGCCTCCCGGTTCGCGGACCGCTAGGGCTTCAGCAGCAGCCGGAGCTCGTTCACCCCCGTCATATGCGGGCTGGGGATGAACGACGGCGGAACGGCCGGATCGGTGCGCAGATCCGGGAAACGGTCAAGCAAGATGTTGAGCGCCGTCTTGCCTTCGAGCCTGGCGAGCGGGGCACCGATGCAGAAATGGATCCCGCGGCCGAAAGCCAGGTGCGGATTGTGCGCCCGCGCCGGATCGAAGACACCCGGATCCGTGAAGGCGCGCGGATCCCGGTTCGCCGCCGCGACCCAGATAGCGAGCATGCTGTCCGCCTTGATCGTCTGGCCGCCCAGTTCGACGTCGGTCGTCGTGGCGCGGGCGACCAGTGCGAACGGGCTGAGGAACCGCAGTGATTCCTCGATCGTGGCGGGCAGCAACGCGCGGTCCTCACGGACCCGCCGGTACTCGTCCGGGTGGGAATCCAGGCACAGCACCGTGTTCCCGAGCAGCATCGTGGTCGTGATGTGCCCGGCGAGCAGCAGCACGTTCGCGAAGTTGACGACTTCGTTCTGCGTGAGTTTCGTGCCGTCGACCTCGGCTTCGACGAGTTTGGTCAGCAGGTCCTCGCGCGGTTTCCGCCGTCGATCGTCGACGTGCCCGGAAAGATAGTTCACCAGGTTCTTCACCTGAGCGGACGTTTCCTCGGCGGCCTTCTTGTCCTCTTCGGTCTGCTTGATCAACGACCTTTGCTGGCTGTTCCGCAGCAACGTGTCGACCCATTTCTTGAACAGGTCGCGATCGCTCGCCGGGATGCCGAGCAGTTCGGCGATGACGATCACCGGCAGCGGATAGGCCAGATCGGTCACCAGTTCCATCGAGTCCGCGCCGTCGACCGCGTCGAGGAGCTCGTTCGTCAGCGCGGCGATCCGCGGTTCGAGATCCGCGACGACCTTCGGCGTGAAGGCGTGGCTCACCAGCGTGCGCAGCTTCTTGTGATCCGGAGGATCCATCTGGAGCAGGTTGCCTTCGACGAACAGGTCCTTGTCCGGCGAGATCTCCTTGGGGATCAGCCGGGTGGTGTCGGAAGAGAACACCTTGGGGTCGCTCAGGGTCTTCAACGCCTCGGCGTGGCCGTAGACATTCCACATGCCCGTCTCCGGGGCGAAACGGACCGGGTCGGCCGGGAATTCGTCCCGAAGCCAGAACTGGGCTTCGTGGACACCCCAGGTTTCGGCGATCGTGGTCATGGCTTGCCCCCTTCTTCTCGTGGTGGAGGAGCGCGGATCAAGCGGGCTCCTCGGGGCCGTCCTTCCGGTAGATCCAGGCGCGATAGGACGAGATCAGATCCTGGAACGCCTGGATCACTTCGGCCGCGGTGGCGGCCAGATTCGCCGTGGACGGTGGCTCCGGCGGCTCGAACGCCGTCCGGATGATGTGCGCGAGAGCGTCGGCCTTCTCTTCGATGGTGAGGTCGGCGCCGTCGCTGGTGAAGCTGTCCATCAGATAGAACCCCAGCGCCGAAGCACGCAGGGAAAAAAGCAGGTTCGGGATGTCGTCGCGCAGCAGGCCCCGGTCGGTCATCGTCTTCAGGTACCGCTCGGTCACGACCGCGTCCTGATCCTGCAAAGGATGTTTCTTCAACCGGCCCAGCAATTCGGTGTTGCCGGTGATGAGTGCGCCGAGCAACGGGTTTCGCTGGGTGAACAGGAAAGCGGCCCGCTGGAACCGGTGCGGGACGACTTCCGCCGGGTCTTCTTCCAGCCGCTCGAGAAGGTTCTCGGCGGCAAGGAGGGATTCACGCAGGAGCAGCGCGTGGAAGAGGGTTTCCTTGGTGGGCCAGTGCAGGTAGATCGTGCCTTTCCCGATGCCGGCCTGGCTCGCGATGTCCTCGATGGTCACCTTGCGATAGCCCAGCCGCGAAAGCAGGACGCCGGCCGCGTCGAGGATGCGATCGGCGCGGCCGGCGGTGCGGTCCGGACGTTCTGCCACGTGCACTCCCAGAGTCTGACTTCGTGACCAGATTTGGTTATCTGGTCATCCGGTCATCTCGACGGTAGCGCCGGGTGGGCTGGTCCGGCAAGGAAATCGACGAGTTCTTAACGCAGACGGTGGGCGAGCAGGAACTTCCAGATGACCGGGGTCGCGTCGATGACGGTCGGAGTGGCGGAGTCGTTGTTCGGTGCGGTGCTCGGCCAGACGTGCCCGGCGCCTTCGACCCGGTAGTGCTGAAGCGAACAGCCGAGCCATCGCTGGACGGTGACATCGGCTTTCGGCGAGTACTGGATCGGACGTGGGAAGCAGCCGTTCCGGTCCGCCCACGCCGCGAGCCAATCCGGCAGCGTCGGCAGACCCTTGGCGGGATTCCCGGTGTAGGGGATCGTCGCGTCGGCCGTGCCATGGAAATCGAGAATCGGCGCGGGACGCGACGGGTGGCACTCGCCGCCCTGCGGGTAGAACGCGCCGGCGACCGGGGCGAACGCCGCGATCCGGCCCGGCATCCGGCACGCGAGGACGCCGACGAACCCGCCGCCGTTCGACTTGCCCGTCGCGTAGATCCGGCGGGAGTCGACGCACAGTTCACGCTGGAGCGTGTTCAGCAGATCGCTGGTGAAGAGCACGTCGTCGGCGGCCGCCGAGTACGGCGCGCCGGTCCATGCCGACTCCCCGTCCGTACCCGGAAGACCTTGCGGGTAGACGGAAATCGCGTCATACGCGGAAAACCCGGACAGCTCCTCCTGATACTTCGACGTCCGTTTGTGGCCATGGAACGACAACACCAGCGGGTACGGCCGGGAAGACCGGTACTGCGCCGGCACGTGCACCGTGTACTCGCGGACCAGACCGCCGGACGTCACGGTCCGCAGCGTCGTCGCCCCGGCGGGGACCGGGGACGGACGCTGGCAGCCGGTCGTCCGCACCGGATGATCGATCGGCGACGGCATGGCCGACGCCATCGGGGCGGTGAGCAGGCTCAGTCCGGCAGCGGCGGCGGCCGTCAGCGCGAGACGGCGCAGGTATTTCGTGGGACCAGGCACGCGATCCTCCTTGATCGGGCGGCAGGGCGGTGATCAGGGTCACTCCTGACGCGGGCCTGGTCAGCATTGTGTTCATTGAGTTTTCGGACCGTTTTTCACCTCACCCTGCCGGGCGACCGTCTGATCGCCGACCTGGGCCGTGGCTGATCAGCCGCAGGCGCGTTTCGCCGTGAGCACGCGGGTCAAGGCCTCGTCGACCCGGGCCGCCGGGAGATCGCCGGACGCCAGCGCCTGCTCCAGCGTGGCCAGCACCGTGCCGACGTTGCCGCCAGAGGACCACAACGCCTGATCCGCCCCGGCCTGCAGTGCCTTGAGCACAGCCGTTTGCAGCGGATACTGCGACGTGATCGCCTTCATCGCCCCGAGATCGTCCGTGATCACCGGGCCGTCGAACGCGTAGTCCTTCCGCAGCAGCCGGTACGCCGGCGCCGACAGGGTCGACGGAGTGCCGCCAGTCAGGTCGGGCACGTCCAGATGTCCGACCATGACGCCGATTTCGCCGTACTCGCCGATGTCCCGGTACGGAACGAGGTCGACCTTCCGCAACGAGGCCAGCGGCGGTGTCCGCACCAGTCCCTTGTGGGAGTCCCCGCTGGCGTGCCCGTGCCCGGGGAAGTGCTTCAGTACCGGCTGCACTCCGGCGTCCCGCAAACCCTGCGCGAACGCCAGGATGAACTTCCGCGCGACTTCGGGATTCGCGCCGAACGACCGGTCGCCGACGATGTCGCGGTCCGGCTGGTCCGTGATGTCGGCGTCGGGCGCGTAGTCGACGGTGACGCCGCGGGCCAGCATCTGCCGCCCTCGTTCGGCGGCCTTCGCCCGGACCTGTGCCGGTGTCAGGGTCGAGGCCATCTTCCGTGCGCTCGGCATGTCGCCGTCGAGGGCGTCGATCCGCTGGACACGGCCGCCTTCCTCGTCGATCGCCACCGATACCGGGACCTTCGCCGCGCGCTGGACCTCGTCCAACGCGCCGTTCCGCAGGATGGCCGTCTCGTTGCCGCCGAGGAAGATCCCGCCGACCTGCTGATCGCGTACCAGCTTCACCGCCGCCTGCGGGTCTCCGGCGTTCACGCCGACCACCACCAGCTGGGCCAGCCGCTGCCGGGGGTTCATCCCGGCGATGACGGCGTCGCAGCCTGGTGCAGGCGCCTGTTCCGCCCTCGGTGACGGCGAGGGGGCAGGCCTGCTGGAGCTGGGTGGGACCGAGGCGACGCTGCTACGCGGCGGAGGTACCGTCCCCGCCGGCTGTGCGGATCCGGCATCGTCGTTCGCCGTACCGCACTGCACGCTGGTGAGCAGAACGGTCGCGGCTCCCAGGATGACGGCCGTCCATCGCTTCGTCGTCTTCGGTCGACCGGAGTTCATCGGCTCGTTTCGTTCGTCGTCCATGCCGGTGTCGACGGTAACCCGGCTTGCCCCTTCGTACGCGCTTGCGTGCCCTTTGGTGCATGAGCGCGCCTGCCGGACCTCTGGCCCCACCTCCTTCCTCTTCCGCGTTCTCCCTCGTCAAACGGATGTCCGGGCTTGACAGATCGATCTGCTCCGTCGTAGATTACCACATGGTTATGGAACCGCAAGGTTATCCACGATGCCGCAGGCGCCGAAGCGATCGTGAGAAGCCGAACTCGTGAGAACAGATGAAACGGAAAGGCGGGCGACCGTGGCACAGGATCTGCTCGATGTCACCTTCGCGGCGCTCGCCGACCCCACCCGGCGGGCGATCCTGGCCCGGCTCGCGCGTGGTGAGGCCACGGTGACGGAGTTGGCCGAGCCGTTCGCTATGAGCCAGCCCGCCATCTCCAAGCATCTGAAGGTGCTGGAGCGGGCTGGGCTGGTGGCGAGGGGGCGCGACGCTCAGCGCCGCCCCTGCCGGCTGGTGGCCCAGCCGCTGAAGAACGCGAACGAATGGCTCGGTGGCTACCGCCGCTACTGGGACGAGACCTTCTCGAAGCTGGATCTCGTCCTGGAAGGGGAGATCCAGCACCCCGAACGCCGGGACGAGACCGATTGACCACCGCACGAGCGGAAAGGAACAGCACGATGGGACGAACTCTCAGCGTGACGAAATCCGGCGATCTCGAGATCGTCATGACAAGGTCCTTCGACGCACCGAGGGCGTTGGTGTTCGACGCGTGGACCAAACCGGAGCTGGTACGCCGCTGGTTCGGTCCGCACGACTGTGAGGTCGTCGAATGCGAGATCGATCTGCGGGTCGGTGGCAGATGGCGCTACCGGCTGCGCCACGGCGGCGAAAGGGAGATGCTGCTGCAGGGCGTGTACCAGGAGATCGACCGTCCGGGACGGCTCGTCTCCCTCGAGACGAACGAGGACTGCGAGGCGTCGGAAGGTCAGGCCTTGGCGACTCTGACTCTGGTCGAACACGACGGGGTCACCATGCTGACCCAGGTGGTGCGGTACGGCTCGAAGCGGATCCGGGACGCCGTGCTCGAGTCCGGGATGGAACGGGGCGTCGGTGAAGGCTTCGACAAGCTGGCCGAGGTCGTGGCCGTCCCGGTGAGGGCGGGAACCCGATGAGTGCCATCGCCGACCGATATCGCGTCCGGGCCGACGCTTTCGAGCGCAAGGTCGCCGCTGTCGAAGCAAGCCAGTGGGAGTGCAAGTCTCCGTGTGAAGACTGGAACGCCAGGGATGTCGTCGGGCACATCGTCGACATGCATGCCGCGATGCTGAGCCCGTTCGGACGTGACCTCGGGCCGGCGCCGTCGCTCATGGAAGACCCGTTGGGTGCCTTCCGGTCGGCTCGCGCCGATGTCGAGGCGGTCCTCGGCGACCCAGTGCTCGCAGCAACGGAGCACGAGACGCCGACAGGGAAGATGACCGCCGAACAGCACATCGATCAAGTCGTCAGTGCCGACATGGTGATCCACGGCTGGGACCTGGCCAGGGCCACCGGTCAGGACGACACGATCGATCCGGAGGAGGTCGCGCGGATGTGGCCGGCGGCGCAGGCGATCCCCGACCAGATGAGGATCCCGGGAGCCTTCGGGCCCGGCATCGTCGTCTTCGGTTCCGAAGTGAAGGTGCCCGAAGACGCGCCCTTGCAGGACAGGCTGCTCGGACTGATGGGCCGAGACCCGAACGCCTGATACGGCTCAGACATGGATCCCGCGATGTCGCCGGACGGGCCGGGCGGGAACCGGTACCGCGGCGGTGTCGGTCCCTTTGGCCGCGGCCAGGACACGTTCCAGAACCGACAGAGAGGAGGTGAGCAAGGAAATCTGGTTCTGGATGCGGGTCTTGGCGATCTCCAGTTCGCCGGTCATCTCCGGCGAGGGCACCAAATGCGTGTGGTCCCCGGAAACACAGGGAAGGAGTTCCGCGATCTTGCCGCTGCACAACCCGGCTGAATAGAAGAGCTGGATCTGCAGCACCCTCGCGATGTCGTCTTCGGTGAACGTCCGGTAGCCGTTGCCGCATCGGTCGGGACGCAACAGGCCTTCCGTTTCGTAGTACCGCAACGAGCGGACGCTCACCCCGGTTCGCTTCGCCAGTTCGCCGATCCGCATGAGTCCACATTAGCCGCGGAAACCGAGGTTGACCGTGACGCCGGTGTCAGGGTTTAGCTTCGCGTTCATGAGGTTGCTAGAAGCGTTCCGCGGTACCGCGATCCAGCTGCCGAACCGCATTGCGATGGCTCCGATGACCAGGGGGCGCGCCGACGATCTCACCGGCGTGCCACATCCGCGGACGGCCGAGTATTACGCGCAACGTGCGAGCGCAGGCTTGATCGTGAGTGAAGGCATCTGGGTGGACAAGACCGGCAAGAGCGGCCCTGGAATCCCAGGCCTGGCGACAGAGCGGCAGGCCGAGGCATGGCGTGAGGTGACGGCGGCCGTGCACGAGGAAGGCGGCCGGATCTACGCGCAGCTCTGGCACGCGGGACGGGTCAGCCACCCCGGCGTGACGGGCCGGACACCGGTGGCGCCGTCGGCGGTCCGGCAGGCCGGGCGGATCTTCTCGGCCGGCGGCTGGACGGACACCGCCGAACCCCGGGCGCTCGGCGAGGAGGAGATCGGCGAGGTCGTCCAGGACTTCGCCGAGGCGGCACGCAGGGCCGTCGAGTCGGGATTCGACGGCGTGGAACTCCATGGCGCCAACGGCTACCTCATCCAGGAGTTCCTCGCCGGCAACACCAACCGCCGGGAGGACCGTTACGGCGGCTCGGTCGCCGCCCGGCTCACCTTCTCGCTCGAGGTGGTGGCGGCCGTGACCGAGCAGATCGGTGCGGCCAGGGTCGCTCTGCGAATTTCGCCGGGCAACCCGGAGAACGACATCGTGGAAGACGATTGGAAGGAGGTGTACTCACGACTGCTCGCGGAACTCCGTCGATACGAGCTCGCATACCTGCACGTCATCGATACCCCTGACGTCGAGGTGCTGTCGCACTTGCGGCCATTGTGGCCAGGAACGCTCGTCGCGAATCTGCGGTCGGAGAAGCCGACCAGCCGCGTCGAGGGCGAGTCCTTGATCGGATCCGGCCTGGCGGACGTGGTCGCCTTCGGCAGGTTGTTCATCGCGAATCCGGATCTGCCTGCCCGATTCGCTCTCCACGCACCGCTCGCCGAGGCGGATCACGACGTCTACTACGGCGCCCGGCTCGACGGCTACACCGATTTCCCGGCGTTCGAACCGGACTCGGCGAAGTTCGCCTGTTCGGCGCGCAGCTGATCTTGGCCGCCCGTTCTACAGTGCGGGGATGGTCAAGACGGCAGTGGAAATCGCGGCGGCTGTGCGCGCCAAGGAGCTCGACCCGGTCGAGGTGACGCGTGAGGCGTTGGCCCGGATCGAGGCGGCGGACGGGGTGGTCGGCGCGTTTCGCCGAGTGAGGGCCGAGGAGGCGCTCGCTGAGGCCGCGGCCGTCGCGGGACGCACGGACCTGGCGGACCTGCCCTTGGCCGGGGTACCGGTCGCGGTCAAGGACGTCGCGCCGATCGAGGGCGAATACGCCTCGTGGGGGTCACGCGCGGGTTCGTCGACGCCGTCCACAGAGGACGGTGAGATAGCGCGGCGGTTGCGCGCCGCCGGTGCGGTGATCGTCGGCCTGACCCGGGTGCCGGAGTTGTGCGTCTGGCCGTCGAGCGACGATCCGGACGGGATGGCGCGTAATCCGCGCAACCCGTCGTACGCCGCCGGCGGTTCGTCGGGCGGGAGCGCCGCGGCCGTCGCGGCCGGGCTCGTGCCCATCGCGCACGGCACCGACGGGTTGGGCTCGATCCGGCTGCCGTCCGCGATGTGCGGGATCGTCGGTCTCAAACCGGGTAAGGGCGTGGTCCGGGTCCCGGGGGAGAACGGCTGGTTCGGCCTGTCCACGCACGGTCCGATGACGACCACGGTTGCGGACGCCGCCGTGCTGATGTCGGTGCTCGCCGAACAGCCCGGCTTGGCCGAACTCACCGACCCGAAGCGGTCCCGCATCGCTCTGTCGACCCAGGTCCCGTTGACGAGGGCGCCGCTGCCGCGCGCGTTCAGCCGGGCCGTCACACGGGCCGGAGAGCTGTTCCGCGAGGCTGGGCACACCGTCGCGCCCGGAACACCGCGGTACAACGCCGGTGCGATCGGTGGCCTCCTCGCGCGCTGGGTCGCGGGTCCGGCCGAGCAAGCGGCCGAGTTCGATCTCGGCGCACTCCAGCCTCGCACCCGTACCCATGTCCGGCTCGGACGGCTGATGGCCAAGCGCGTCCGGGAGACCACCCGGGAGCGCTGGCTGGAACGTGCCGAAGAGTTCTTCGCCGACCACGATGTCCTGGTCACCCCCATGATCGCGACCCTCCCGCTCAAGGCGCGCACGTGGCATGACAGCCGCTGGATCGCCAACGTCCTGCCGTCCCTGCGCGTGGCGGGGTTCGCCGGGCTGTGGAATCTCGCGGGCTATCCGGCGATGTCGGTGCCGATCGGCGTGCATCCTTCGGGCATCCCGGCCTGTGTCCAGCTCGTCGCCGCGCCCGGTGGGGAAGCGCTCCTGCTGGGCCTCGCCGCCCAGCTCGAAGCGGCCAATCCCTGGCCACGCACCACCGCCTCCTGACCGCGTCCGAAAGTGAGCAAGGGACCTTTGCTACCACCCTTCAAAGGGAGTGGTAGCAAAGGTCCCTTGCTACTTCGCGCTGGTCAGGAGCCGGTTTTGGCCGGCGACGGCTTCTGCCCGTTCGCCTTCGGGCCGTTCTGCTCGGTCTGTCCGTTCTTCGGCGCAGCGGCGGCAGGCGCCGAAGAAGCGGGCTTGGCGGGAGCGGGTGCGGGTGCGGGTTTGGCGGCGGCCGGAGCGGTGGCCTTCGACGCGGGCGGCTCGGCCGGCTTACCCGCCGGCTTCGTCTCCTCGGCCTTGCTGTCGCCGCCGACGAGCTTCGAAGCGTGCGGGATCACCGACTCCTCGGGCAGTGCCGCGAGCATCGCCTCGCTGCCCTTCAGGACCTCGTCGGCCTGCATGAGGCTCTTTCGGGCCTGCTCGCGGATCTCCGCCAGCCGTTCGACCTTCCGCTGGGCGGCCGTCGTGCGCTGGGCGGCTGTCGTCGTGGCCTCGTCGAGCCGGCGCTTCGCCTCGGTCGTCGCCTCGTCGATGCGGCGCTTCGCCTCCGCGGTGGCCTCCGCGATCCGGCGTTCGGCCTGGTTCTTGCTGGCCGTCTGCTGGTCGGCGATGTGCTTCTCGTGCGCCGCTTTCTGCGCCGCGATCGTCTGATCGAACTCGCGCTCGATCTTCCGGCGCTTGCGCTCGGCCTCGTTGTCCAGCAGTTCCCGGCGCTGGGCGGCCTCCACCGTCAGCCGCTGGACCTCGGCGCGCGTCTCGGCGAGGGCGGACTCGTGCTCGGAGTGCAGCGCGTCCGCCTGCTTGTCCAGTTCGGCGACGAGCCGCGTGTAGCGCTCGCGGAGCTTCTTCGAGGCTTCGCTCGAAGAAGCCCAGTGCTTCTCGGCGGCGACTTCGGCACGCTTCGTGATCTCGTCCGCGCGTGCCTGCGCGAGCGTGACGGTGCGCTGCATCCGCTCGTCGAGGTCTTCGAGCCGCTCCGGCGGTTTCTTCAGCTCCTCGATCCTGGCGTTCAGCTTCGCCACCTCGTGGCGGACGGTTTCGAGTTCGCGCGTGGCCGAGGTCGCCTGCGCGATCGCGGCGTCGCGGTCGGTGATCACGCGATGCAGCTGGGCTTCGAGATGATCCAGATACTGGCGCACTTCGTTCCGGTCGAAGCCGTGCCAGGCCTGGGTGTACTCGCGCCGCAGGGGCAACAGGCCGTTGTCTCGCTCGGGAACCATGGCCACGACGGTACCTGCGTACGCGGGGTCGCCGTTGTCAGGCTTGGTGATTCACCGACGTGTGTCGTCTCTCAGCTGCGATCCCTCACCTGAACGGCCGCCACCCGTGTGCGCAGTGTCACCAATGGAAGCCGCGGCTGAGCCGGGCGAGCGCCATCGCCGCGCGGGACAGATGCTGCTCGCCCTTCCCGATCTTGAGTCCGCCTTCGCCGCCCGCGGCCGCGGAATCCGGGAACACGCGGAATCCTTGGTAGGCCACGGCATCCGTGAGCCCCGGCGTGAGCGTGTACGCGAGCCCGATCGCCTGCCCGGCGGGCGTGCCGATGTGCTTGGGACGTTCCCGCAGCGCCTTCATCACCATGTCCGCGGCCTGGTCCGGGGATTTGGTCGGGAACGCGTCATAGATCTTCGTCGGCCGGATCATCGGCGTGCGGACGAGTGGCATGTGGATGGTCGTGAAGGTGATTCCGTCGCCGTGTGTCTCGGTCGCGGCGATCCGGGAGAAATAGTCCAAAGCGGCCTTCGACGCCGCGTATGCCGAAAAGCGCGGCGCGATACCCTGCACACCGATCGACGAGACGTTGACGATATGCCCGAATTTCCGCTCGGACATATGCGGCAGCACCGCGAGGATCAGCCGCACCGCGCCGAAGTAGTTGATCGCCATCGCGCGTTCGTAGTCGTGGAACCTGTCGTACGACAGTTTGATCGACCGCCGGATCGAGCGGCCGGCGTTGTTCACGAGCATGTCGATGCGGCCGTGCTCGGCGAGCATCGCGTCGACGGCCTTGTGCACCGATTCCTCGTCGGTCAGGTCGGCCGGGTACACCGACGCCGTGCCGCCGGCGGCGATGATCTCGTCCCGCACTTCTTCGAGTTCGTGACGGCGCCGTGCGACGAGCAGCGGCACCCCGCCCGCGGCCGCGACCTTGATCGCGGTCGCGCGGCCGATACCCGAAGAAGCGCCGGTGATGATCACGCGACGGCCGTCCAGTTCGCCGCGCGGGCCGTGCTTGCGTGCGCGGAACGGGTCGAGGTGCTCCCGCCAGTAGCGCCACAGGGTGGGCGCGTACTCCTCGATCCGGGGCACCTCGACACCCGAACCGATGAGTGCCTTGCGCGTCGACGCCGACGAGAACACCGACGGGAAGGCCATCGTCTCCAGCAGCACCGGCGGGATACCGAGCCGCTCCAGCACGGCGTCGCGCGCGATCGTGAAGCCGGGGATGTGCTCGCTCAGCTTCACCAGGTTGACGATGCCCTTGGACACGCGTTCGTTGAGCTGTACGGAGATGGTCGGCGCGCCCGCGGCCTTGGCGAAGGCGTTGTAGACCGAGACGACCGGCTGCGGTTCCGGGTTGACGAGGTGGAACGCGCGGCCGTCGAGGCCCTTCGTGGTGATCAGGGCGTTCAACGACTCGGCGACGTAGTCGACCGGCACGACGTTGGTGTCGCCGAGGTCGGGGCCGACGATCGGCACGTCGGGCAGCCCGGCCAGCCTGCTGATCGCGGGGAACAGGTAGTACGGGCCGTCGATCTTGTCCATCTCGCCGGTCTCGGAGTTCCCGACGACGACCGAGGGCCGGTACACCCGCCACGGCACGTCCTGCTGTTCACGCACGAGCCGCTCCGCCTCGAACTTCGTGCGGTGGTACGGCGTGATGAGCCGCTGCCCGACGTCGAACATCTCCTCGGTGAACATGCCCTCGTGGTCACCGGCGACGGCGACCGAGGACACGTGGTGCAGGCAGCCGGCGTTGAGGTCGGCGGCGAGCGCGATCACCTGCGCGGTGCCTTCGACGTTGGCCTTGATGCTGGCTTCGTCGTCGGCGGTGAGGTCGTACAGGGCGGCGAGGTGGACGACGTGATCGACGCCGCGAAGCGTCTCTCGATCCTCTTCGCCGACGCCCAGCAACGGCTCGCCGAGGTCACCGGTGACGAGGGTGACGCGTTCGGGATGCGGCCAGGCGTTCACGAGTTTCGCGAGTTTGTCCCGTGACGACGCGCGGACGACGAGCGCCACCTTGTCGACGTCGTCCCGGGTGAGCAGTAGCCGGGTGAACTGGCGCCCGATCAGTCCGGTCGCCCCGGTCACCAGAAAAGTCGCCATCTGCCTCACCCTTCACCGTGCTCGCCCGCGTCCCCCCGGCATTCTGCTGCATCGGGACGGCGAGGACCACCAGGACACCGGTGAAGTTACTCACGGGTAACTAGGCGGGGTCGGCGACGACGACCCGGTTCTCGGCGTAGCCGGTCTCCCCGCCGACCCAGCGGCCGCCGCAGGTGACGAGGACTATCCGATGTGGACCGGACTGGCCGAACAGCTCGTCCGCCCGCTGCGGCAGCTCGTTCTTCTTCAGCGTGATCAGCTGGGAGACCTTGTACCGCCAGGACTTCCCGGCCTTGTCGACCACGGTGACGGCGCCGCCGATCCGCTCGGTCCACAGTTCCGCGAACGGGCCCGTCGCGCCCTTCCAGTTCACGTGCCCGGCGAACACGCTCGCCCCAGTGGCCGAACTCAGCTCGGCGCCCCACCAGGTCACCTCGCCGAGGTTCTCCGGCACCGGAAGCTCCGCACCCGGCCCGAGTTCCTTGCGCACGAGTTTCGCCGCGCCGCCCGCGGGCAGCCGGATCGTCCCCGGACCCTGCGGTTTCGGGGCTTCGGGCTGCTGTGAAGGCGGCGGAGCGGACGTGGGAGTCGTGGGGACGATGTCCGGCTGAGGCGGGACCTCTTGCTGCGCGGGCGCGGCGGGGGCGCCACCCGCGACGGAGACGGAGACGGGCTGGGCCGTCCCCGTCACCACGGTCGTCGGCGGCCAGATGAGCAGGGCCGCGACGAGGTCCGCGCACAGGACCGTGACCGCTCCCAGCGCGAACCCGCGTCGTACTGACATTCCTGAATCCTCTTAGCGTCGCGAAGACCGCCGCGCGGCCACGCCCACCATCACCGAACCGAGCAGCGCAAGCGCGCCGACGCCGAGGATGCCGGCGGTCGACGCCGAGTTCTCGACGGTGCCCTGCATCATCGCCACCGGCCGGTCGCCGGCGGGGATGGTGCGCGGTACCTCGTTGGGCGTGTTGGCGACCTTGAGGGCCAGCGTCTCACCCGGCTTGAGCTCGCCACAGGCGGACGGCGGATTCTTCGGGTCGAACGCGTTGGTGTAGCCCGGCGGCGCGCTGACCTCGACCACGCAGATCTCCTGCGGGGTCCGCAGGTTCTCCACCGTGACCGTGCCGTTCTCGCCTTCGGTGGTGACGACGGCGGGTTTGCCGTCGGCGCCGTTGAGCGGCTTGCCGTCGTGGCCGACGGCGGCGGTGGACTTGTCCTTGGCGGTGATCCGCAGCGCGGCGCCCGCGATGCCCTTGCCGGTCTTCGCGTCGACCTTGGTCACCTGGACCTTGCCCGGCTTCGAAACGACCGCGACACCCTGGGCCTTCAGTTCCTTCTCACCGCCGGTCGACACGACCTTCTGCACGCCGGTCTCGACCGGGAACTGCACGTACGGCCGGTCCGCGGGGGCGGAGAGCGAGCTGGCCAGCTTCGGCTGGTCGCCGGTCGGCGTCACCTTGACCGTGACGGTGCCGTCCTCGCCGGTCTTCACCGTGGTGGCCTTCTCGGCCTTGGCGTTCGAGGTCGACGCGGGCTTGGTGGTCTCACCGCTGTCGATCGTGGCGTTCGACGGCGTGAGCTGCACGGGAACACCGGAGACGCCCTTGCCCTTGGCGTTCTTGACGCTGATCGTCCACTCGCCCGCGGTGCCGATGTGCTGGTCTTCCTTCGGCGGCGCGATCGCGGTGGTCCACGGGCCGCGGTTGGCTTCGGCGTCCTTGGTCAGCTTCTCGACGGCCGTCGCGGCGTCGGGCTTCTGTGCCTTCAGCTTCTCAAGGTGTCCCTTGATGTCGTAACCGATCTTGTCCGGGCCGAGCTTCGGGTCGAGATCGGCGTCGGAGCGCGGTTTCGACGTCCACGAGTGCAGCAGGTGCGCGAGCGCCGCGGCCTCGGCGTTGTCCTTGGTGCCGCCGTAGCGAAGCAGAAGGTAGGAGATGTTGGCCGCGGTGTCCTCGGGGAGCTTCGCGCCCCACTTGTCGAGGAGTTCGTCGCCGGGCTGGTACTTCTCGTTGGTGTCCGGCGCCTTCAGCTGGAACGAGACGCAGAACACGTGCTTGCCGTTGACGACGTAGGAGCCCAGCCAGTCGCGTTCTCTGGGCTTGCTGCCGACCGTCTGGCCGGGCGTGACCTGGTAGCCGACGCCTTCCTCCTTGGCGGCCGAGGCCGGTGTCGCCGCGACGGTGGCGGACAAGGCGCCGAGCAGGCACGTCGCGATCAGGCTGGTCAAGGCGCGCGAACGCACGCTCGGGCGTGTGGTCCACCCCATGGTGTGTTGACTCCTTTGGCCGTGCGCTGCCATCGACGCCCTTACGTCGACGCAGGTCACACGATCGATAGGTTCCCCGACACGCCTTCGGTGATTATCCGAACACGCAACGTGGAGGGTGGCGGGTGAGCAGCGGTTTTGGCAATAGGGCATCAGGTGGGGTATCGGTGAACGGTCGGTGATCTCCGCCGCATACGGTGTGGGGGATGGGCGTCGCGCCGATTGTGAGTAAAGTCGTCTTTACTTCGACGGGAACCGGGCGGCCCACGCGGTCGTTGAACCCGATGCAGGTGCCAGTAGATCCAGGAGGATCAGGTGCGATCCAGTAGCAACCCGGCGTTCCGGAACCTGCCGCGTGGCGCGGCGCAGTACGGACCCAACGTAGGCTTCAACCAACCCCAGGGCGGCGTGCCCGGCTACGGCCCTCCGCAGACCTCCGCCGGCGCCGACGACCGTCCGATGACCGTCGACGACGTCGTCATCAAGACGGCGCTGAGCCTCGGCACCGCGCTGGTGACCGGTGTGCTCACCGCGATCTGGGCGATCAGCCAGCTGCCCGTGGACGCCGCGGGCCGGATCACCGGTATCAGCGGCGGCGTGATCGGCGCCCTCGTCGGCGGCATGATCGTCGGCCTCGTGATCTCGCTCGTGATCATCTTCAAGCAGAAGCCGAGCGGCCCGCTCACGCTGGCGTACTCGGCGGCCGAGGGCGTCTTCCTCGGAGCGATCAGCGGCCTTTTCGAGGCGCTGTACCCCGGTATCGCGCTGCAGGCGATCATCGGTACCGCGGGTGTCTTCGTCGCGATGCTGGTCGTCTACAAGACCGGTGCGGTCAAGGTCACCCCGAAGCTGACGAAGTGGATCATCGGCGCCGTCGTCGGTGTCGCGATCCTGATGCTGGTCAACCTCATCACCAGCTTCTTCGGCTTCAACCCGCTTCGTGACGGCGGGCCGATCGCGATCATCTTCAGCCTCGTGGTGATCGGTGTCGCGGCGTTCAGCTTCCTGCTCGACTTCGACCAGGCCGACCGGATGATCCGCGAAGGCATGCCGTCGAAGTGGGCGTGGTTCGCCGCCTTCGGTCTCATGACCACGCTGGTCTGGCTGTACCTCGAGATCCTGCGGCTGCTGTCGTACTTCCAAAACGACTGACGCCGATTCTCCGCGAAAGGGCGCTCCGAGCGATCGGGGCGCCCTTTTCCGTGGTGGCGAATACCCTGCTGGCATGACCGAACACAGGCGTTCCAAGTGGTTCTGGCTGGGCATCCTGCTGCCGGTCGCGATCGTGGTGCTCAGCGCGTCTTCGTGGATCATCGGTTATCTCTCCAACACGGACGACGTCCGGGTGGGCGACTGCTACGCGGTCACGACCTTCGGCGACGTCGACGAGGATCCGGCCAAGGCGGACTGCGGTTCCGTCGAGGCCAACGCGAAGGCCGGGGCGAAGACCGACGCCGGTGGCGCGTGCCCGGCGGGCGAGTACGACCAGCTCACCGTCGACAAGACGTTCGCCTCGTACCGGCTCTGCATGATGATCAACGCGAAGCAGGGCGACTGCCTCGAGAACTTCCTCGCCGACAGCGTGGCCTATCAGAAGGTGCCCTGCTCCGACCCGGCGAAGGACGCCGAGGTCCTGAAAGTGGCCGACGGTGTCGTGACCTGTGACGACACGGAAGCGACCCACCTCAAGAGCTATTCGACACCGCCCTCGACGGTCTGTGTGAAGAGCCTCAAATAGCCGGTTCGACCAGGGCGTTTCACTCGTTCGGGGGCCCGGTGCGTGTGGTTGATCACGATACGTGTTTGATACCGAGGTTCTTATTCCTCTTCACACCTGTGAGGTTCTCGGTGACCACTTCCCAGCCGGCCCCTGGGGGCCAAATGCCGGTGGGACAGCCCGACGCTTTCGGTCAGCCGTCAGCGCCCAAGAAGTCCAAGCTCCGCTGGCTGAGATTCGCCATCCCGGTGCTCGTCGTCGTGATCGGCGGCGGCCTGTTCCTCTTCAACTACTTCACCGGGACGGGCAGCGCCCAGGCCGGTGAATGCCTGAGCGTGACCGAGTTCTCCCGGACGGCCGACGAGCCGAAGAAGGCCGACTGCGGCGCGCAGGAGGCGAACGTCAAGATCGCCGCCCGCGTGGGTGGCGGGGAGTCCTGCCCGGAGGGCGGCTACGACAGCATCTCGATGTCCGGCCGGATCTCGTACACGCTGTGCCTCATGCCCAACGTCAAACAGGGCGACTGCCTCAAGGGCTACACCTCGAAGACCGCCGGCTACCAGAAGGTGTCCTGCACCGACCCCGCCAAGGACGCGGAAATGGTGAAGATCGCCAACGTCTCGGACGAGGCGTCCTGCGAGGGCACCGAAGCCAGGCGAGTGGCGACGTATTCGACGCCGCCGACCACGATCTGCATCAAGACGGCGGAGTAGCACTAAGCACGTGAAGGCCCCCTTCCCACGGCTCAGTCGAGGGAAGGGGGCCTTCACGCGTGCCGGGGGAGCAAGGGACCTTTGCTACCACCCGCCATCCGGCCGCGTGGGAGCCGCCGTTCGTCGCACAGTGTGGGACGGGCTGCGATCGGACGGTCAGCGGTCCTAACGTTGCTCGTCCCCCACCCCGCCGATCGATCTGGAGTCCTGGTGGCGACGACGGAAACCCAAGCCGGTGAGAAGAAACTCCTCGACTTCCCGACCTCCTGCGCCGCCCCGGTCCCGCAACCGGAGGAGCCGGTCAAGGTCGTGCCGCTGGCGGTCGCGGGCGCTCTCGCGGTCGGGCTGACCTGGTATGTCTGGGCCGCGCACGGGGCGAAGTTCGGTGTCCTGCTCATCCTCGGCCTGCTGCTCGGCCTCGCGCTGTTCCACTCCCGCTTCGGCTTCACCTCGGCCTGGCGTCAGCTGATCGCGGTCGGGAACGGCCAAGGCCTGCGGGCGCACACGCTGCTGCTCGGCACGGCCGCGACGTTGATCGCGCTGATCGTGGGCACCGGCTCCGGGCTCTTCGGCAGCACGCCGAAGCCGACCGCGGGCGGGCTGGGGCTGGCGCTGTTCGTCGGCGCGACGATCTTCGCGATCGGCATGCAGCTGGGCGGCGCGTGCGCGTCGGGAACGTTGTTCGCCGTCGGTTCCGGGCAATCGACGATCGTGCTCACGCTCGGCGGGTTCATCACCGGTTCGGTCCTCTACACGTGGGCGTATCCGCTGCTGTCGGGCTGGCCCGAGTTCAAGGGTGTCCTGCTCGCCGACCACGTCGGCTGGTTCGGTTCGTGGGTGATCACCGTCGCCGTCCTCGCGGCGATCGTGGTGGGGACCCGGTTCGTGCAGAAGCGCCGCAACCCGCCGCCGGTCGACGTCGTCCCGACCGCGCGCGGTTTCGCCCGGATCTACCGCGGCTCCTGGCCGATCCTCGTCGGCGCCGTCGTCCTCGGCGTGCTGGCGGGCGCGGTCTTCCTGGTCTCGGGCGGGATCTGGGGGGTCACGAGCGCGTTCAGCCTGTGGGGCGCCAAGATCCTGCAGGTGTTCGGCCTGCACCCCGAAACCTGGGAGTTCTGGCGGATCAAGGCGAACGCGGCTTCGCTGGCCGGGCCGATCTGGACAGACAAGAACAGCCTCACCGACATCGGCATCATGATCGGCGCGGGGGTCGCGGCCGCGGCGGCCGGCGCGTGGAAGATCCACAGCTCGATCCCGTGGCGGACCGCCGTGGCCGCGGTGCTCGGCGGGATCCTGATGGGTGTCGGCGCGCGGATGGCGGGCGGCTGCAACATCGGCGCCTACCTCGGCGGTATCTCGGTCGGCAGCCTCCACGGCTGGCTGTGGGGCGTCTTCGCGCTCGGTGGCACCTGGATCGGGCTCAAGCTGCGGCCGCTGTTCGGTCTCGGCAATCCGGCTCCGACCGACAGCGTCTGCTGATCACTCTTCGTGACATCTCGTACGCGGGTCTGCCCTTTCGGCCCGTATACGGGGAAAAAGTTGGCAGGTAAAACCCGTGTTCGGCTACCCTCGGCTACGTACCTGAGCTTGCGCCCTAATGCACAAGCTCGGTTGGGGAAGGCCCGGCGCCGCGCCGGGCATCGAATTCGTAGTCGCGACCACGGGGGTTGTCGCGTCCACTCAGTAACAGGGGACGGACTTTTCATGTCAACGCAAAGCCCGGCCGCACCGGGCGGCGACAAACTCGACGCCGGCGTGCTCAAGGTCGCCGGCGTCGTCATCCTCGGCGCGATCATGGCGATCCTCGACACGACGGTCGTCAACGTCGCGCTCCAGAAACTGACCATCGAGTTCCAGACCTCGTTCGACACCATCCAGTGGATCGCGACCGGCTACATGCTCGCCCTGGCGACGGTCATCCCGATCACCGGCTGGGCTTCGGACCGGTTCGGCACCAAGCGGCTCTACCTGACCGCGATCGGGCTGTTCCTGATCGGATCGATGCTCGCCGGGATGGCCTGGGACGTCGAATCGCTGATCATCTTCCGGGTTCTGCAGGGCTTCGGCGGCGGCATGCTGATGCCCGCCGGCATGACGATCCTGACCAGGGCCGCCGGTCCGCACCGGATCGGGCGGGTGATGGGCGTGCTCGGCGTGCCGATGCTGCTCGGCCCGATCGGCGGCCCGATCCTCGGCGGCTGGCTGGTCGACGCGGTGAGCTGGCGCTGGATCTTCTACATCAACGTGCCGATCGGCCTGATCACCATGGCGCTGGCCTGGCGTGTGCTGCCGAAGGACCGGCCGGAGCCCAGCGAGCGGTTCGACTTCGTCGGCATGCTGATGGTGTCGCCGGGGCTGGCGGCGCTGATCTTCGGTGTCTCGAACATCCCGTCGGCGGGTGGTGTCGGCGCGGTCGACGTCTGGCTGCCCGCGCTGGCCGGGATCGTGTTGCTGGTGGCGTTCGTGTTCCGGGCGAACCGGGTCACGAACCCGCTGCTCGACCTGAAGCTGTTCAAGAACAGGTCGTTCTCCGTCGCCATGGTGACGATGACCTTCTTCTGCGTCGCGTTCTTCGGCGCGATGCTGCTCCTGCCGACGTATTTCGTGCTGGCGCGCGGTGAATCGGCGATGAACGCCGGCCTGCTGCTCGCCCCGCAGGGAGTCGGCGCGATGCTGACCATGCCGATCGCGGGCCGTTTCGCGGACAAGATCGGCGCGCGGAAGATCGTGCTGCCCGGTCTCGTGCTGATGCTCGCCGGGTTGATCGCCTTCACTCAGATCACCGCGGCGACGCCGTACTGGCTGTTGCTTTCGGCGCTGTTCGTGATGGGGCTCGGCATGGGCGCGACGATGATGCCGATCACCTCGGCCGCGTTGCAGACGCTGAAGTCGGAGGACATGGCGAAGGCGTCGACGGCGACGAACATCCTGCAGCAGACCGCGGGGGCGATCGGTTCGGCGGTGCTGTCGATCATCCTGGCGGCCTTGCTGGCCGGGAAGTTCGGCGTGCCGACCGCGCAGGGGCAGCTGGCCGCGACCGCCGCGGTGATGAACCCGGCGACGCACGACGTGGCTTCGGGGCTGACCGCGGACGCGTTCTCGACGACGTTCCTGTGGTCGATGATCCTGCTCGCGCTGTGCCTGATCCCGGCGGCGTTCCTGCCGAAGACCAAGCCCGCCGTGCCGGAGGGCGCGGCCGGCGGTGAGGTCGCCGCGGCGCCGCCGATCATGACCCACTAGGGCGCCAAAAAGAGAGCAAGGGACCTTCGCTACCGCTTACTTAGCCACACTAAGCGAGTGGTAGCAAAGGTCCCTTGCTCTCTTTCCGCAGGTCAGTGGGTCAGGAGAGGCGCTCCAGCACCATCGCCATGCCCTGGCCGCCACCGACGCACATCGTCTCGAGGCCGAACTGCTTGTCGTGGTGCCGCAGCGAGTTGATCAGCGTCGAGGTGATCCGCGCGCCGGTCATGCCGAACGGGTGGCCGACGGCGATCGCGCCGCCGTTGACGTTCAGCTTGTCGAGGTCGATCCCGAGGTCCTTGTACGACGGGATGACCTGTGCGGCGAACGCCTCGTTGATCTCGACGAGGTCGATGTCGCCGATCGACATCCCGGCGCGTGCGAGCGCCCGCTTCGACGCCTCGACCGGGCCGTAGCCCATGATCTCCGGCGACAGCCCGGAGACGCCGGTCGAGACGACGCGGGCGAGCGGGGTGAGGCCGAGTTCCTTCGCCTTGGTGTCGGACATGATGATCACCGCGGCCGCGCCGTCGTTGAGCGGGCAGCAGTTGCCCGCGGTGATCCGGCCGTCGGGGCGGAACACCGGCTTGAGGCCGGAGACGCCTTCGAGGGTGACGCCGGCGCGCGGGCCGTCGTCCTTCGAGACCACGGTGCCGTCCGGCAGGGTGACCGGCGTGATGTCCTTGGCCCAGAAGCCGTCCGCGATGGCCTTCTCGGCGAGGTTCTGCGAACGGACGCCGAACTCGTCCATCTCCTCGCGCGAAACGTTCTTCAGCCGCGCCAGGTTTTCGGCGGTCTGGCCCATCGCGATGTAGACGTCCGGCAGGGCGCCGTTCTCGCGCGGGTCCGTCCACCTGTCGGCGCCCTCGGCCGCCACCTGTGCGGTGCGGGCCTCGGCGTCGGCGAACAGCGGGTTGTGCGTGTTCGGCCAGGAGTCCGAGCTGCCGTTGGCGAAGCGGGAAACCGTCTCGACGCCGGCGGAGATGAACACGTCGCCTTCGCCCGCCTTGATCGCGTGCAGCGCCATGCGGGTGGTCTGGAGGCTCGACGAGCAGTACCGCGTGATCGTGCAGCCGGGCAGGTGGTCGTAACCGAGTTCGACGGCGACGGCGCGGCCCATGTTGAAGCCCTGCTCGCCGCCGGGGAGACCACAGCCCAGCATGAGGTCTTCGATCTGCGTCGGGTCGAGCTCGGGGACCTTGTCGAGCGCGGCGCGGACCATCTGCACGGTGAGGTCGTCCGGGCGGATGCTCACCAGCGATCCCTTGCCGGCGCGGCCGATCGGGGATCGGGCGGTGGAGACGATGACGGCTTCGGGCATGGAACGACACTCCCTTGTTCTCGATCCAGACGCGCTAAGCGGTTGCTCACCTCGCATCCTCCACCGGAGGGAGGTGCGGGTCAAAGGCGAACGCGACCCACGCCACTCTTTCCGATTGCGGTTCTCGGTGCGCCCGGTTGAGTGGACACATCGCGACCTGCGGCGTTTAGGCTGTGGGAGTGGAATACGTCGAGCACATCGTGGACCTCGTGGGCAACACCCCTCTGGTCAAGCTGAACGCACTGGCCGAGGGGCTGCAACCGCTCATCCTGGCCAAGGTCGAGTACGTCAACCCCGGCGGCAGCGTCAAAGACCGCATCGCGCTGCGGATGATCGAAGCCGCGGAGCGTTCCGGCGAGCTGAAGCCCGGCGGCACCATCGTCGAGCCGACGTCCGGCAACACCGGGGTCGGGCTGGCCATGGTGGCGCAGCGCAAGGGATACAAGTGCGTGTTCGTCTGCCCGGACAAGGTCAGCGAAGACAAGCGCAACGTGCTCAAGGCCTACGGTGCCCGCGTCGTGGTCTGCCCGACGGCGGTGGCGCCGGAGCACCCGGACTCCTACTACAACGTCTCCGACCGCCTCGTGCGCGAGATCGAGGGCGCCTGGAAGCCGAACCAGTACGCGAACCCCGAGAACCCCGCCAGCCACTACCACTCGACCGGCCCGGAGCTCTGGAGCCAGACCGAGGGCAAGATCACGCATTTCGTCGCGGGCGTCGGCACGGGCGGCACGATCTCGGGCACCGGCAAGTACCTCAAGGAGGTCAGCGACGGCCGCGTCCAGGTCATCGGCGCCGACCCCGAAGGCTCGGTGTACTCCGGCGGGACCGGGCGGCCGTACCTGGTCGAGGGGGTCGGCGAGGACTTCTGGCCGGACACCTACGACCGCGACATCGCGGACCGGATCATCGCGGTCTCGGACGCGGACTCCTTCGACATCACCCGCCGCCTCGCGCTCGAAGAGGGGCTGCTCGTCGGTGGTTCGTGCGGTATGGCCGTCGCCGCCGCGCTCAAGCTCGCCGAGGGCCTCGGCCCGGACGACGTCGTCGTCGTGCTCCTGCCCGACGGCGGCCGCGGTTACCTCACCAAGGTGTTCAACGACAGCTGGATGTCCTCCTACGGCTTCCTGCCGCCGGACTCCAGCGGCGCGACCGTCGGCGACGTCCTGATGAAGAAGAGCGGCTCGCTGCCCAGCCTCGTGCACAGTCACCCGAACGAGACCGTCGCCGAAGCGGTGGCGATCCTTTCGGAGTTCGGCGTCAGCCAGATGCCCGTGGTCAGCGCGGAGCCGCCGGTCATGGCGGCCGAAGTCGTGGGCGCGGTCAACGAGCGAGACCTGCTCGAAGCGCTCTTCACCGGCAAAGCCCAGCTCGCCGACCGGCTCGAGCAGCACATGTCGCCCCCGTTGCCGACCATCGGCGCCGGTGAGCAGGTCGGCGCGGCGATGAACGCGCTCTCGGGCGCGGACGGCGCGCTGGTGCTGGTCGACGGCAAACCGGCGGGTGTCGTCACCCGGCACGACCTGCTCGCGTTTCTCGCGGGACGCTAAAGAAGCATTTCATCGGATGGTCGGGCCGGGGCGTTACGAGCGGCCCACCCGGCTATCCGATAGCGTGTCGGGTGAGTTGAACTTTTATGTCCTCGTCAAGGGGGTTCAAGACCCAAATGAGTGCTCCGCAGCCACCGAATCAGCCTTGGGGTGGCGCCCAGCCACCGCAGGGACCCCCGAGTGGCCCTCAGCCGCAGCAAGACAACCCGTTCGGTTCCCCGGAACCGACCCAGGTGGTGCAACCCGGCCAGCCGGCCCAGCCCGACTACGGGCAGCCGCAGTACGGGCAGCAGCCTCCGCATGAGCAGCAGCCCCAGGGCGGCGGGTTCGGCGACACGCCGGAGCCCACGCAGGTCGTGCAGCCGGTCCAGCCGGGTTCCGGCGACGCGAACGCGACCCAGGTCGTGCAGCCGGTGAGCGGTGGCGGGGAGAGCCCCACCGCCGAGTCGACCCAGCTCGTGCCGCCGGGTTCGCAGCCGCCCGCCATCCCGTACGCCCCGCCGCCGAGCGCGGCCGACAACCCGTCCGCCGGTGCCTACGGCGCCCAGGGCGGCGGCTTCGGGCAGCAGCAGGGCTTCGGCGGGCCCCAGCAGGGCGGGTTCGACCCGTCGCAGGGCCAGCAGCAGCCTGGTTTCGGTCAGCCGCAGCAGGGCTTCGGCGGGCCGCCGCAGGGCGGCTTCGGCCAGCAGCCCGGTTTCGGCGGGCCGCCCCCGGGCTACAGCGCCGCGGGCTCCGGCGGCGGTGGGAACCAGATGTTCGGGTTCATCGCCGGCGGCGTCGTGGCGTTGCTCGGCCTGATCGCCTTGATCGTGTCGTTCGTCTACTTCGGTGACGCCAGCGACTACTCGAAGATCTTCGACAGCGCTCCGAACCAGGAACAGATCGACAAGTTCCTCGACGAGGCCGGTGTGGCCGGTCCGGGCGCCACCTGGTTCTACGTGATCATGCTCCTGGTCGGTTCGCTCGTCTCCCTCGCCGGTGGCGTGGGGCTCGCCCTCGCGGGCAAGCTCCCCGGCACGGTGAAGAAGATCGCGCCGATCATCGTCGCCGCCGGTGGTGCGCTGCTGGTGCTGTTCGGTGTCCTCCTGCTCAGCGGTTCGACCCCGTCGTCGGACTTCCTGGACAAGCTGCCGCCGTCCGCCAGGGAAGGCGCCGGTATCGGCGGTGGCCTGCTGCACCTGCTCCTCGGCATCGTGATCCTGATCGTCGGTGTGCTTGGCCTGATCCCGGCGACCGCGCAGTTCGTCGGCCTCGGTGGCGGCGGTTCGGCGCTGGGTGCCCCGCAGAGCGGCCAGCCCGGTGGGTTCGGCGGTCCGCCGCAGGGTGGCTTCGGCCAGCCCGGTCAGCCGGGTCAGTTCGGCCAGCCGCAGGGTGGCTTCGGTCAGCCCGGGCAGCCCGGTCCGTCTTCGGGTGGTTTCCCGCAGCCGGGTCAGCCCGGTGGTTTCGGGCAGCAGCCGGGCCAGCAGGGTCCGCCCAGCGGTGGGTTCGCCCAGCCGGGCCAGCCGCCGCAGGGCGGTTTCGGCCAGGCTCCGCAGCAGCCCGGCGGTTTCGGGCAGCAGCCCGGGCAGCAGGGTCCGCCCAGTGGTGGTTTCGGTCAGCCGGGCCAGCAGCCCGGTCAGCCCCCGCAGCAGTGGTGATTCGCCGCCGCTGAACGGTTTCGTTCGGAACGCCCCCGGCCCGTGGCCGGGGGCGTTTCGTTTTCGCCGGGGTATGCCGATTCGCCTGCCACGGCCAGTGCCCGCGGGCTAGGGTGAGCGCCGTTAACCCCACACCCGGCCCGACGGGAGCGACGTGACCGGTCCGTACGGATATCCCGCCCAGCAGCCCGGACCGCCAGGTTTCGGGTACCCGGCACCGCAGGCCAAGCCGTCTGGGGCGACGGCGATCATCGCCGCGGTGCTCGGCCTCGTCGGGGCCCTCGCGTCCGGTTTCATCCCGATCCGCTACTTCATCGAGCTCCCGTCGGGGTTCAGCCTCTCGAACCTGCCCGGTTTCGCGCTCGTCGAGCTGGTGCTGTACCTGGTCGCCGCGCTGTTCCTGCTGATGGGCGCGTTGACGACGTTCTTCCGGTCGCTGATCGGCGCCATCCTGCTGATCCTCGGTTCGCTGCTCGCCATCCTGGCCGTCGTGCTGGAACCGATCGCCTTCCGCGTGCCGTACCGGATCCATCTCGACATCCTGCTCCGGTTCGCGACCTTCGACGGCGTTCTCCGGCTGGCCATGGTCGTGTTCGGCCTGGTGGCGCTGCTGCTGGCGGTGCTCCCGCCGACGTTCAGGTACCTGCGCTGGCGGCCGGCCCCGGTGCAGCCGTATCGGCCGCAGAATCAGTTTCCCCAGCAGGGCGGATGGTGAGATCCTGAGCCGTCCGGCTCGGCTTGGGGGAGTTCGATGGGTCAGAACCAGTCTTCGGGGACCGCGATCGGTGCGGCCGTCCTCGCCATCCTTTGCGGCATGCGGTACTTGTCCGAGGCGGCCGCTTTCGTCGGGCAACTCGCCCTTCTCGAGCAGGCTCCCCAGTACTTCGCCGGGACGGCGTGGAACGGGGCACTGACGGCGACTCTGTTCCTGGGCGGCGTCCTGTTGCTGCTGCGCAGGAGAATCGGCCGCACCCTCGTCGCCGCCGGATCGGCGCTCGCGCTGGCGGCCACGTTGCTCGCGAACGGCGCGGCCCGCCCCTACTTCTTCGCCGAAGTGGACGGAGAGGCGTTGATGACGAGTGAGGTGGTCGCGTTCGTCCTGTTCGTGATGACCTTCTCCGCGTTGGTGCTGTCGGTGATCAGGCCGACCTCGGACTGGCTGGAGGGACGGCGGCGCGACGACGAAGAGCCGTCGAAACAGGATCGGCTTCCCGGCTGGTAGCCGGGGGATGGAACAAGGATCGGCAAGGGGAGAAATGACTTACCAGCAATACCCGCCGCAGGGCGGCTACCCGGCACCCGGTGCCTACCCGCCGCCGGGAATGGCGCGGCAACCGAGCGGCGCGACCGCGATCATAGCCGGGATCTTCGCGATCCTCGGCGGGCTCTGGTTCCTCGCCGGGACCGTGTCCCACGTCATCGAGCTCTCCCATTACGTCATTTCGTTCCTCGTCGTCGGGGCAGTGCTGGACCTCGTCAGCGCGGCGTTGCTCCTGGGCGGCGGGATCCTGCTGCTCGTGCGCAAACGCGCCGGACGGCTGCTCACCGTGATCGGGGCGGCGGCCGCGATCGGTTTCGTGGCGCTGACCTTCCTGCTCCGGGCGCTCGGCTCGCATTTCTACTTCTCGTACGGCGGGGTGATGCTGCATTTCGGCTTCGGCTGGCTCCTCTTCGTGGTTCTGATCCCGGCGATCGTGACCCTCGTGCTGGCGCTGATCCCGCCGACGGGGCGCTGGCTGGCGGCCAAGAGCACGGCCGCTGGCGCCATGCCGCCGCCGAACTTCGGATATCCGCCTGCCCCCGGCGCCCAGCAGCAGGGACAGCCACCCGCGCAGTGGTGAGTTCAATCCCAGCCGATGGGATCTCGAGCGGGTGGCCGTACCCTTGGAGGTATGGCCGACGATTACTCTCTGCTGGGCTTCGAGACGCGCGCGATCCACGCCGGGCAGACCCCTGATCCCCGGACCGGCGCGGTCATCGTGCCGATCTACCAGACCTCGACCTACGCGCAGGACGGCGTCGGCGGCACGCGCGAAGGCGACTATGAGTACTCCCGTACCGCGAACCCCACGCGCACCGCGCTGGAGGTCGCGCTCGCGGCGCTCGAAGGCGCGCGGCACGGTCTGGCGTACGCGTCGGGGATGGCGGCCAGTGACGTCCTGCTGCGGGCGACCCTGCGGCCAGGGGACCACCTCGTGCTCGGCAACGACGCGTACGGCGGCACGTTCCGGCTGATCGACAAGGTGCTCAGCCTGTGGGGAGTCGAGCACACGGTCGCCGACCTGGGGAACATCGCCGAGGTCCGCGCCGCGATCCGGCCGGAGACGAAGCTGATCTGGTGCGAGTCGCCGACGAACCCGATGCTGGGCATCGCCGACATCGCCGCGCTGGCCGAGGTCGCGCACGGCGCCGGCGCCCGCCTGGTCGTCGACAACACCTTCGCCACCCCGTACCTGCAGAACCCGCTTTCGCTGGGTGCCGACGTCGTCCTGCACTCGACGACCAAGTACCTCGGCGGGCACTCCGACGTCGTCGGCGGCGCGATCCTGACGAACGAGGACGAACTGCGCGAGCAGCTGTTCTACCTGCGCAACGCCGCGGGCGCGGTGCCCGGCCCGTTCGACGCGTGGCTGACCCTGCGCGGGATCAAGACGCTCGCGCTGCGGATGGAGCGGCACAGCGACAACGCCGAGCTGATCGCCCGGATGCTGCTGAAGCACCCGAAGGTCGAGCGTGTCTACTACCCGGGCCTGCCGGAGCACCCCGGCCACGAGGTCGCTTCGAAGCAGATGCGGCGCTTCGGCGGCATGATCTCGTTCACCCACGTCGACGGCGAGCAGGCCGCTCTCGAGGCCGCGTCGAAGACGAAGCTGTTCATCCTCGCCGAGTCGCTGGGCGGGATCGAGTCGCTCATCGAGCACCCGGGCCGGATGACCCACGCGAGCACCGCCGGGTCCACCCTGGAGGTGCCGGACAACCTGCTTCGCCTGTCGGTCGGCATCGAGGACGGCAGCGACCTGGTCGCCGATCTGGCCCAGGCCCTGGGCTGACCGCCGCCGAGCCCAGAGCGTGAGCAAGGGACCTTTGCTGTCGTTCGCGTAGCCATGCTAAGCAAATGACAGCAAAGGTCCCTTGCTCTTTTCGCGCTGGTCAGCGCGGTGTGGTGGGAGGAAGCGCCCGGTCAGGGGCGGAAGTTGCTGGGGGTGACTCCGGGTTTCGCGTCCGCCTCGTGCGAAGTCCCCTGCGGCGCGGCGGGCAGCTCCGAGCCGTCGACGCAGCCGCCGACGAGCTCGATGTGGTTGTCGTGCCGGATGTACTGGCCCGGGTCCACGCAGCCGGCCCGGTCGACCGTGTAGACGGCGGCGCCGGTCAGCAGCGCGGCCGAGGTGAGGGCCAGCACGACCGGGAGCAGCCCGGCGGAGCGGGTCGCCCGGACCCTGCCGATGTTCCCCCGTGCCATGGTGTGCTCCCTGGTCGCCTTCGCCGACGTCGTCAAGAGTACCCGGACCGCGAACTTGTCACGTGACGTATCCGTCAGGTGGCAACTTCCGGCCGCGGATCGGCCTCGAATACCTGAGTCCTAAGTGGACGGCCGGCCGGTGATCGCGGCGACCGCCAGCTCCCGTTCGGGCTCGCCGACCTCGGGCAGGGTGAACCGCAACGCCCGGATGTGCCCGAGGAGCTCGGGATCGGGAGCGACGTTGTGTTCACGCAGGTAGTAGGCGACCGCGCCCGGCCAGTACCAGCGGCCGTCCGTGCGGAAGTTCAACGGCACCAGCGGTTCCCTGTCGGGGTCGAAGGCGTCGGCGTCGTAGGTTCGCGACGCCAGCACGACCGGCGCGCCGTCGAGGTACTGGAGCACGCGATCCCGCTCGGCCGGGGACAGCGGCTCGCGGTTCACCACCGGGCGGCCCGACTCGTCGAGACCGTCGTAGACCCGCGGCGACTTCAAGGCCTCTGGCGCGTCCGCGGGCGGGGTGGCCACCGGCGTGGGCGCCAGACCCGCGCGCTGCCGCAGCCACGGTGGGATGTACTGCTCGGTCCGCGGGAAGAACCGCAGTTCGTCCTGGAACCCGATCTGTGGCGGGGGACGCCGCCAGACCGGCTCCTGGTCGAGCGTGAAATCGACGGAGGTGCCTTGAGCGGCGTCGAAGGTCAGTGTCGCGGCCAGCCAGGTGCCCTGGCCGGGCTGGTACATCCCGGCGCGCAGCGTGCCGAGGAGCTGGACCAGTTCCGGCGGCGCCGCGATCGGCTGCGTCGTTCCGTCCGGTCCGGTGATGAGCACGTCGGTTTCGAGATGCCTGCCGACGGCCCGGTGCTCGGTCCGCAGCCTCCGCCAGCCGGGCGGGGCCATCGACGCGAGGCCGTTGCCGATCTGGGCGACGATCTGCTGTTGCTGTTCCGGGCCGAGCGGCCCGGGCGGCGTGGTCATCGATGCTCCCCTCAGGTCCGCGGTGGGGGCTGCGTCGTCGCCTGCGGGATCTCCACGAGGGAGCCGTCGGCGAGCAGTTCCGCGATCGAGCGTTCGAGAACGTACGCGGTACCGCCGCCTGCCTGGTCGTACCAGGGGATCGGCGAGCCGACGATCGCGCGCACGGGACGGAGCGTCCGGTACACGTGGTACTCGAACCGCTGCTCGTCGGCGGGCTGCGATCGATGGGTGAACTCGGTCCGCGCCGCGTAGAGCGTGTTGCCGGACGGAGCGCCGTAGCGGTCCATCTCGGTTCCCGGCGGCAGGGTCGCGACCCGTTTCCCGCCGTACAACTGGAGCCCGACGTCGCCGCCGACGGGCTGGATCGGCCAGTCCTCGGTCGGTCGTTTGGCGTCCGGCGGGAGTTCGCCGCGGAAATCGGCCTGGTTCAGATAGAGGTGCCCGACGAAGTACCGGAGGGCCTTCCGGGCCGAGTCGAAGACGACCTCTTCGAGCCGGTTCTCGCCCTGTGCCTGGAAAACCGCCCAGCGGCCCTCTTCGGCCACGAGACACCAAGCGCCGTCGGCCACCTCGCCCACGCGGTAGCGGACCGGGTCCAGTTCCAGTTCGGCGGCCACGTCGAGGGCCTCCTTGACGACGGCCTCGGGGTCGTCGTCCGCGCCGGCCGGGCGCCCGGAGCCGAGACGTTCGTTCAGCCAGTCCGGAATCCGCGCCGGATCGCGGGGGAAGGCGGCCAGTTCGGCGGCGAACTGAGCGGCGGGCGGTTCGCCGTCCCAAGCGGGTTCGTCGTCCCAGGTGTACTCGTATTCCGCACTCAGGTCGTACGGGACGTGGGCGACGGCCTGGAACCAGGTTCCCCGGCCGGGCCGGTACATCCCGCTCCGGAGTTCGGCGAGGAGCGGGGGCACCTGCTCCGGCAGGTCCCACAGTTGCAGGCCACCGTCGCTTTCCCGGCGGACCATCACCGCCAGTTCGGTGTAGCCGCCGATCACGCGGTACGTCAGCATGACCTGCGCCCAGTCGGTCGGGACGTTCAGCGCGATGGCGTTGGCGATCCGTACCCAGAGCCCGTTCTGCTCCGCGGCGTCGAGCGGCTCGGTGCGTTCCGTTTCCACCGGCTCCGCCACGGGCTGCCCCGCCTCGGCGAGCTTCTCGCGCAGCCACGCCGGGATGTACTCGGCGTCCCGCGGAAACGCCTCCAGGTCCCGTGCCCAGCCGAGGGGATCGATCGACGGCTGCCACCGCGGATCCCATTCGAGGTTGTGGATGATCCGGAACCGGGTCGGCGGATCGACGATGAACCGCATGGAGAACCAGGTTCCCTCGCCGTCCTCGTAGTACAGCTCCCGCATCCGGAGCGCGATCCGCACAGCCTCCTGCGGTACCTCGATGGTCGCGTACCCGCCGTCGCCCATCAGCACGGCGATGGTGAAGTCGTGCACGTCGACGTTGGCGCGGCAGACCAGGTCGATCCGGCGCCAACCCTCGGGCGCGGCGTCCGACAGCGCGTAAACCATGTCGTACTTCAGCTGCTGGAGCTCTTCCGCGTCACGGGGCATCGGAGAGGTTCCTTTCTTCTGGTGCCACCGCGGTCATCACGTACTCGCCGGGGGATTGTTGGGGAAGCTGCGCATGTGGACGTTGCGGTTGCCGAACTCGTCGAGCTCGATCCAGCGTACTTGGATCGTGTGCGGCACCTGGCTGCCGTCCCGCATCGGGAAGACCTCCATACCTTCGATCTTCCGCTTCCCGCCGCCCTTCTCGAGGAAGCTGGCGAGGTCGCTTTCGAAGGCGTGCCAGTGGTCCGGCCCCGCGATCTTCCGGCCCTGATTCTGTGGCCGCCACTGGGCCATCATGTTCAGCAGCTCACCGGGACTGTCGAACTGCTTGCCGAACAGGTGACCGCCGTCGTACTTGCCCGGCGTCCCCACGGCCTGCTTGTTCGACGTGTCCTGCGCCGACGGGTCCCGGTTCGGCGCCGCGTCAGGTCCCTGCAGTTCCAGATTGTTGGCATGCCCGCGCACCGTGTCCACCTTGCCGCCGTCGAACTCCGGGCCGGTGTGGTAGACGAACTTGCCGCCGTCGACGTTGTAGACCACGTTCGGCGCGGGGTTGTTGAGATCGGGACTCGACGGCCGATAGGTCTCGACGACGACGTTGCCGTGCTCGTCGGTCCAATAGATGGACCGGGTGTGCATCTCGCGACCGGGATTCCGGTACTCGCTGCTGACGACGTACTTCTTGTTCGGTTCGAGGTGCGGCTTTCCGTCCGCGTCCTTGGGCAGGGAATCGAGGAACGAGTCGCCACGGCGGAGGGTGACGTCCACCTGCTCGTTGCCGCGGAAACGCTCCGGATTCTTCGCACCGTGCGGTACTTCGGCTTTCGGGTCGAGGCGCTGGCGGACGATGGGGTCGCCTTCGCCGATGCCGTGCTTCCGATTCGCGTCGATGTCCGGGTTGGTGCGCATCATCCGGCCGGACTCGACGTCCGCCCATCGGACGTGTCCCTGGGCGTCGGTGTAGAAGGTGCCGCGATGCACGCCCGCCGAATCCGTGACCTCGTACCGCGTGTGCGGTGCGTACGGGCCACCGCTCGCGAAAGACGCTTTGGGGTCCGGCGCGTGGGGGTGACTGGACCCGACCGTGACCGGATCGCCCACGAAGTCCGGCCGGTGGAACGTCACCGACGGATGAGGGACACTGTCCGCGTCCGTCGAGAACGTCTGGTGCCTGCCCTCGATCTCGACCCGGTACGTCGTGCTCGGGTGGGGGTTCGCGACGTCGGGGTTCGGGTTGTACTTCGGGTTCGGTTCGTAGACGACGTTGCCGTTCGCGTCCTCTTTCTTGACGCGCGGCTGTTCGTTCGGGTGGTGGGTGTCGATGTGGGTGACCCGGCCGGTGCGGTCCGTGTGGTAGACGCCGCGCCGGTTTCCGGCGTCGTCGAAGACCTCGTACGCCTGGTTGCGCCCCAGTTTCTGGTCGCCGGGGAAACGCTCGCCACGGGCAGGCGGCCGGATGTCGGTGTCGGGGTTCGGCCCGCCGATCCGCGCGGGGGTGGCATTCGGCGGGGTCGGCGGGACGAAATCGGTCTGCTGCTGCGGATTGCGGTGGATGTTCTGCTGACGGGTGTTGTCGAGCAGTTCGGCTTCCTGCCGTTCCGAATGCGGGTTCCGGTCCCTGGGGATACCGGTGTCGGTGTCCGCGCTGGGCGGAGGGTCCTGGCGCCGGGGTGTCGTGTCGGGGTCCGCGCCCGGCGGTGGCTGGTCGCGACGGGACGAAGTGTCCCCGTCCCCGTCGCCGCGGCTGCGGGCGCTGTCGGCGTCCACGTCCTGCTTGTCCGTGCGCGAGGTGTCCGGGGTGAAGCCGTCGTCGCTCGCCCGGCGTGCGGTGCCGTCGGGGCTGTGGACGTCCCAATCGCCGTTCGGCGGGATCTTGGGCCGGGGACGGCCGTCGGGACCGATCTCGTAGTCGGACGAGAAGACACGCCCGTTCGAGTCGGTCCACGCCGGCTTGCTCGGCGCCATCACTTCGGTGTCGAGTTCCCGAGACAGACGGCGCGCGAAATCGTTCGAGCCGGCGTCGCAGCCGATCAGCCGGATCGGGCGGCCGTCGTAATCCCCGTTGCGGCGCAGGATGTCCGCGAACTCTTCCGGGGTGTAGGTGCGGTTGCCGATGCGGGCGTGCCCGTCCGGCGTGACGTGCACGTCGACGGTGTAGCGGCCGTCCGGATCCGGCTGGACCCGGTGCGGCAGGTCGCCCATGTCCGCGTCGCCGCGGTGGTACGAGCTACCCGCGGGCGTGCTTTCGGAATGCCGCTGGTTGACCTCGTCCGGCGTCAGCGGACGATCCGGCTCGGCGTCGGGGCTGCGGTCGTGCGGTGAACCGTCGGGATCTTGGCGCGGGCCGTGCCCGTCGGGGCCGTGACCGTCCGGCGAATGCGGCGGCCCGGAATGACCCCCGGGGCCACGGCCGCCCGGGCCGGTGTTGCCGGGGCCGGTGCCGCCGGGCCGGTTGCCGGGGCCGTGCGTGCCCGGCGAACCGGGGGTGCCGGTGTGCGGCTGGGCGCCGGGGCCGAAGTCGTTGCCACGGGCGACCGGCTGCGGCTGATGCGGCTGGTTCGGCCGTCCGCCGGGACCGGTCTGACCGGGGCCGCGGCTGGGGCCGGTGTGGGTGTCGGGTGTGCGCGGGGCATGCGGGTCCGGGGTGCGGGGCGAACCGGGCGTGCCCGTCCAGCCGCCACCCTGCGGCCTGCCGCCGGGCGAACCGGGAGTGCCGCCCGGAGCACCTTGAGGCGGCATACCGCTGGCGACCGGGCCCTGCGGCGGGACACCGGGCGAACCGTCGCCGCCGGTACCGCCGCGCTGCGAGGGCATATGCGACGGGCCCGCGTCGCCGAGACGAGGTGCCGTGGGAGCGGTGCCGCTGGTCGTCGTCCCGCTGTCGGTCGGCCGGGTGGGGCTGCCGCCGTCGTTGCCGCCGTGGTGGCCGGGCGACGGGTCGGAACGGGGGGTGGGTGAACCGCCGCCGTCGCCACCGTGCGTCCGGGGTGAGCCGCCGTCGCCGGTGTGGCTGGGGCCGCCGCTGTCTGCGCGGGTGTGCGGGGCGGGGGAGCCGCTGTCGGGGGTGTGGCTGGGGGAGCCGCCGGTGTCGGCCCGCGTGTGTGGAGCGGGGGAGCCGCTGTCGGCGCGGGTGTTCGGGGTGGCGGAGCCGCTGTCGGGGGTGTGGCTGGGGGAGCCGCCGGTGTCGGCCCGCGTGTGTGGAGCGGGGGAGCCGCTGTCGGCGCGGGTGTTCGGGGTGGA
>NZ_JBHXIB010000005.1:301128-337431 GCF_042723975.1 Amycolatopsis sp. NPDC058340
CGGAGCCGCTGTCCGGGGTGTGGCTCGGGGAGCCGCCGGTGTCCGCCCGCGTGTGCGGGGCCGGGGAACCGCTGTCGGCGCGGGTGTTCGGGGTCGAGGAGCCGCTGTCGGGGGTATGGCTGGGCGAACCGCCGGTGTCCGCGCGGTTCGGGCTCGGCGAGCCGCCGTCCGACGCGCGGTTCGGGGTGCCGGAATCGCCGGGAGAGCCGCCGTCGGAGCGGGCGGCGCTGGGGGAACCGCCACCGTCGGGTGTTCCGCCGGAGTTTCCGTCCGAAGTGGACGGTCCCTCGCCGGTGCGGTTGGGGGAGCCGCCATCGGAGCGGGAAGACGGGCCGCCACCGTCGCCACCGCGGGTGGTGTTCGACGGGGTGCCGCCGCTGGAGCCGTCGTTCGGGCCGCTGCTGGTGTCGCCGGAGTTGCCGCCGCTGGAGCCGTCGTTCGGGCCGCTGCTGGTGTCGCCGGAGTTGCCGCCGCCGGATCCATCGCCGGAGCCGCTGCCGCTGCCCGGACCGTCGCCGTCCGGGCCGTCCCCGGAACCCGAGCCGGATCCGCCGCCGGACCCACCGGAACCGCCGCCGCTGCCGCCGCGCTGGATGAACCCGCCCGTCTTGATGTTCTTGGTGTTGATCACGTCCAGGCCGGTGACCTTGCCCGCGATCTTGCCGAAGATCTTGATGATCTTCTCGAAGACGTCGGCCAGCTTGCCGAGCAGCGGCGAGACCCGCCGCATCGCGTCGCACAGTTCCTTGAGCTTGTCGGCGATCTTCGCGGCCCACTTGGCGATCGCGGTGACGGCCTGCGCGACCACCACGGGCGTGCCGAAGCCGAGGGAGAACACCGTCTCCATGACCCACGCGATGAGCTTGCCGACCGCGTCCGCGATCAGCTGGCGGATGAATTCGCGGACGAACGCGACGATCTCGCCGAAGATCATCACGACGGTGCTGATCGCGCCCGCGACCGTCGCCGCGCCGCTGATCGCCTCGGCCTGTTCCGCGGCCTGCTTGCGGTACTGGTCGGCCGCCTCGCCCGTCCAGCCCGTCGTGCCGTTCTTGACCGCGTTCGAGAACTCGACCTGGGTGTCTTCCAGCTTCTTGGCGACGTTGCCCCAGGTTTCGGAGTACGACTGGATGACCGGCGGATCGCCGGCGACGGCGTCCAGCATGTCCTTCAGCGGCTGCATGTGTTCCATCAGGAACGAGGCCACCGACGACATCAGATAGCCGAACGGGTCGATCGCGGCGCTGGCGAGTTCGCCGGCGAGGCTCAGTACACCGAGCCCTCCGCCGATCCAGTCGCCGTTCGAGATGCCGTTGAAGGCGTCCATGGCCGACTCGGCGACACCGATGCCCGCCGCGTAGCCGTATTCGCTGTTCCCGGCCGTCAGCGGACCCGGGCCGTCACCATCCGTCGGCGCCTTCGCGACGAGCGGGTTTCCCTCGGGCATCAGTCGGGCACCTGCGCGTTCTTGAACTCGGCGGCGAAGTTCTCGTCCTGCGCCTGGTAGGCGTTCGACGCGGACCGCACGTTGTTCGCCACCGCCGTCGCGGCCTCCACGGCCTTGTTCAGCGCGTTGATGCCGAACTCCTCGACCGGGTCGAGCATCATCCGGAACGGCTGGCAGATGATGCCGTACGCGTCGGTCGGCATGCTCACCTGCTGCGCGGCGTCGACCGCCGTGCGCAGGCCGTCGGCGATGCCGTCGATCTGCTTTGCGTGCGCGTCGAGGTCGGCGCCGAGCTCAAAACCCTTGCCTGCCATGGTTTCTCCCCTCTACCAGGCCGGATGGACGGCTACGAAAGAATGCTGCCGCCGAAGTCGTCGTCATCGTCGTCCTGCGTGCGGCGGCGGCGCGGGATCGGCTTCGGCTGAGGTGGATTCTGGGGCGGGTTCGCCTGCGTGGGCGGCGAGGGCTCGTCCTCCTCCGGGCCGAAGCGGTGGTGCCGCTCTGGCTCCGGCGGCGCGAGATCCTCCTCCGGCGGAGCTTCCGGGAAGGTGCTCTGCGCTTCCGCGATCACCCTGTTCGCCGTCTCGTCGGTGGTGCCGACGGTCTCGGCCATCGCCGCCTGCAGCAGCTCCGGGATCCGCGACTGCGCGAGCTGCACGAGGCGCATGACCTGGGACGAGACCTCCGCCATCCGTTTGCCGCTCGCGGCTTCGGAGATGACGAGGTTCGTGAGGAGGCCCTTCGAGTCGACCGTGACCTCGATGGTGTTGTCCTTCGACCGCTCGGTCACGGTCTGGCCCTGCATGCGGGCGGCCATCGCCTGATAGCGCGCGGCGGTCTCCTGGATCTGCTTCGTCCAGTTGTCCACCATGCGTTCGCTGGCGTCGACGTTGTCCGGCATCGGGACCCTTCCAAGCTGCGTGCTGACGTCTTCACACTGACGGTCCGGAGAGGCGTCCGGTTCCGGGTGCGTTCGAAGTTTAGTTCCCATCCGGTGTACCACCCTCCGCCGACAAAGTCGGGCCCGTCACGCAGCGAAAGGGCCCTTCACCACACGAAGTGCGATGAAGAGCCCTTTCACGCCCTGCGAACTGCCGGGGTCAGAGGTTGCCTCGGCGCTCCTGCTCACGCTCGATGGCCTCGAACAGCGCCTTGAAGTTGCCCTTGCCGAAGCCGAGCGAACCGTGCCGCTCGATGAGCTCGTAGAACACCGTCGGGCGGTCGCCGATCGGCTTGGTGAAGATCTGCAGCAGATAGCCGTCCTCGTCGCGGTCGACCAGGATGCGGTGCTCCTTGAGCTTCTCGATCGGCACCCGGACCTCACCGATCCGCGCGCGCAGCTCCGGGTCGTCGTAGTAGGAATCCGGGGTGTCGAGGAACTCGACGCCCGCGGCGCGCATCGCCTTCACCGTCGCGACGATGTCGTTGGTGGCCAGCGCGATGTGCTGGCAGCCCGCGCCGCCGTAGAACTCGAGGTACTCGTCGATCTGCGACTTCTTCTTCGCGATCGCCGGCTCGTTGAGCGGGAACTTGACACGGTGGTTGCCGTTGGAGACCACCTTGCTCATCAGCGCCGAGTACTCGGTCGCGATGTCGTCGCCGACGAACTCCGCCATGTTCACGAAGCCCATGACGCGGTGGTACCAGTCGACCCAGTAGTCCATCTTGCCGAGTTCGACGTTGCCGACGCAGTGGTCGACGGCCTGGAACAGCCGCTTCGGCGCGCCTTCCGGGCGGACGACGCTGCTCTCCCGCGGCTCGTAGCCGGGGAGGTAGACGCCGGTGTACTTCGACCGGTCGACCAGCGTGTGGCGGGTCTCGCCGTAGGTCGCGATCGCGGCGACGCGCACGGTGCCGTGCTCGTCGGAGACGTCGTGCGGCTCCTCGAGGACGGTGGCGCCCTGTGCGCGGGCGTGCTCGATGCACCGGTCGACGTCGGCGACCTCCAGCGCGAGGTCGATGACGCCGTCGCCGTGGCGGCGGTGGTGATCGAGCAGCGGGGAGTCGGGCTTGACGCCGCCGGTGATCACGAAGCGGGCCGAGCCGGACTTCAGCACGAACGACTTGCGCTCGAAGTTCCCGGTCTCCGGGCCGGAATACGCGACGAGCCGCATGCCGAACGCGACCTGGTAGAACCACGCGGTCTGCGTGGCGTTGCCCGCGATGAACACCACCGCGTCCATCGACTTCACCGGGAAGGGGTCGGTCGAAGAGTCGTGGTCGACGAGGCCGACGAGCTGACGCAGCTGGTCGTAGCTCACGTCGTCAAGAGCACCCTGGGGTTCCACTGTGTGCGTCATGCCCTGAAGCATCCGAGCGCGTGACAAAATGTGCAACGGTCAAAGATTTCACTGCGCACTATGACCAGTCGATGAGGGGTACACGCGGTCAAAGTGGACAACCTGTTCAGGAGGTAGGCCCGATGTCGGAAGCGCTCGACGCACTGGACGCGCGGCTGCTGCTGTTGCTCACCGACTCGCCCCGGCTCGGTGTGCTCGAATGCGCCCGCCGTCTCGGCGTCGCGCGGGGCACCGTGCAGGCGAGGCTGGACCGCCTGACCGAACGCGGGATCCTCGGCGGGTTCCCGCCCGAACTCGACCTCGCGGCGATGGGATACGGCCTCACCGCGTTCGCCGTACTGGAGATCGCGCAGGGCCGCCGGGCCGAGGTCGCGGAGGCGCTGTCCGCCATCGACGAGGTCTGCGAGGTCCACGCGACGACCGGGCAGGGCGATCTCTTCGTGCGGATGGTGGCGCGCAACAACGACGACCTGCAGCGGGTGGTGGACGAGGTGGTCGGCGCGCCGTACGTGCGGCGGACGTCGACGTCGATCGCGTTGTCGACGCCGGTTCCGCCGCGCGTACGGCCGCTGCTGGAACGGCTGGCGCGGAGCTAGCGGGCGGGGCGCAGGCGGCTGACGTCGCGAAAGCCACTTTCGCGACGTCAGATGTCCCGAAAGTGGCTTTCGCGACACCGACGGAGTCGGTCGTGAGCGCCCCGGCTGGCGCAGAGCTAGCCCACCTGGCTCAGATACCGCTTCGCCGACCGCTGGACCGCCTCGTGCCCGTCGGTGCGGATGATCGCGTCCCACCAGGCGCCGTAGATCGCCTCGAACTCGTACGGTTCGAGCATCTCGGCGGCGCGGCGGACGACCTCGGGACGTTCCGGGATCAGGTTCGGGTAGCTGTACATCATGCCGACGAAGCGGCGGTCGGGGATGACCTGCAGGATGTCGCCCGAGAGCACCGCGCCGCGGCCGTTCTCGCCGTCCGGCCAGTGCAGCACGGTCCCGCCGGCGAAATGCACGCCGAGGTTGATCAGCCGCAGGTCGGGGGCGACGTCGAGGGTCGCGCCGCTCCACAGCTTGATCGACGGATCCGGCCTGCCGATCCACTGCCGGTCGCCTTCGTGCAGGTAGACGGGCGCGTCGAAGGCGTGGGCCCACTCGACCATCGTGGTGTAGTAGTGCGGATGGCTGATCGCGATGCCGGTGATCCCGCCGAGTTCGCGGACCTTCGCGACCAGATCGTCGTCGATGTAGCCCGCGCAGTCCCACAGGAAGTTGCCGGATCCGGCCTTGACCAGCAATGCCCGCTCGCCGATGGCGAAGTTGGGCGTGGAGCCGACCCCGATGAGGCCGGGGCCCTGCTCCTCGACGCGAGCCGTGTACGTCCCGCTCGCGCGGACGGTGTTCAGATCGGTCCACCGCTGACCGGCCTGCGGGACGTACTGACGTTCGTCCTCGCAGATCGGGCAGTCGGACCTGGGTTCCGCGTACTGCATGCCGCAGGCGACGCAGATGGGTAGCTCGCTCATGGTTCCCTCCAGAATTCTCCGGAGGTCACGCTAACGGCTCATATGCGCGCCCGGCCATATCGGGCCGGGCGCGCGGGAGGCTCATTTGCCGGTGTACGGCACGGCCTTGACGAGGGTCACCTTCTGGATGCTGCCGTTGGGCAGCTCGTACTCGCGGGTCTCGCCCTCTTTGGCGCCGAGCAGCGCCTTGCCGAGCGGCGACTCCGGCGAGTAGACGTCCAGGTCACCCTCGGTGCCCTCTTCACGGGTCGCCAAGAGGAAGTTCTCGTCCTCGTCGTCGCCGTCGTAACGCACGGTGAGGACCTTGCCCGGTCCGGCGCTGCCGTCGTTGGCGGGCGGCTCGCCCACCTTGGCCGAGCGGAGGAGCTCCTGGAGGTGGCGGATACGGGCCTCGTGCTGGCCCTGTTCCTCACGGGCGGCGTGGTAGCCGCCGTTCTCCTTGAGGTCGCCCTCTTCCCGGCTGTCGTTGATCTTCGCAGCGATGACCGGGCGGAGCTCGATGTAGTGGTCGAGTTCCTGCTTGAGCCTGTCGTAGGCATCCTGGGTCAGCCAGGTCACCTTTGTGTCGCTCACGGTCACCATCTCCTAGTAGGGCCTGCCAGGCTTGGGTGTACAAGCCGGCCACCGGACCGGCATGGCGCGCCGGCCTGGCTGAGATAAAGGAAAAACACGGCCCGTCTTGGGCCGTGCCGGTAGATCAGAGTAACACGGCGCGAGGTATCGCCGCCGGTGGAATTCGGTCGCGCCTCGGCGTTGGGCGCCTGTTTCACCCCGTTGGCCGCTATGGCCTTGACAGGTACCGTGGTACGTCGTATGAGCATCCGAAGATATCAGCCGTGACCGGCTTTCCGATGCTCTTGATGGTGGTCGTCACCCGGCTGTTCTTCGAACCAGGCTGAACGAGGACCTCTTTACGGCCGCTTTCCGCGCCGGCCTTGTCGCGGACCCGGACGACGCAGACGCCGGGACGGTTCACATCGTCCCTGGTCACGTTGATGGTGATCTCCATCGCGTCCCCCGGCTTCTCGTCGAACGAGACGCGTTCGCCCTCGATGGGCGCGCTGCCGAAATTCGTGTACGCGACATAGGCGATCCCGCCGCTGACCAGCAGTGCGATCACGCCGAACACCAGCCGCCGCCAGCGGGCGGGCTTCGCGGCACGGGTCTTGCCGTACCGGCCTTCGGGCACGTCCGTCCGGGTGTTTTCCGCGGTGGGAGCGTCCTGTCCCGTGCTCAACCCGGGCCTCCCGGTTGGTGTCGTCGTGCTCGCAGGGACAATGGGGTCGTATGCGAGTGGTTCCCCTCGAGTATCCGCGCCCGGCCGGGCGGGCCGTCAGGCAGGGTCTGGAGGGGAATAGGGAACGAGAAGGGGACGTTCGGAGCATGGTGTCTGCCGAAGAACCGCCGAAGTCACGCCTCCGCCTGATGGCGGTGCACGCGCACCCCGACGACGAGTCGAGCAAGGGTGCCGCCACCATGGCCAAGTACGCCGCCGAGGGGCACGAGGTCATGGTCGTGACCTGCACCGGCGGCGAAGCGGGCAGTGTGCTGAACCCGGCCATGGACCGTCCCGAAGTACTGGCCAACATGACCGAGATCCGCCGGGAGGAGATGGCCCGCGCGGCCAAGATCCTCGGTGTGAGCCACACCTGGCTCGGGTTCGTCGACTCGGGCCTGCCCGAGGGCGACCCGCTTCCCCCGGTCCCCGAGGGCTCGTTCGCGGTCATCCCGCTCGAAGAGTCCACCGGTGCCCTGGTGAAGGTCATCCGCGAGTTCCGCCCGCACGTGATCGTCACCTACGACGAGAACGGCGGGTACCCGCATCCCGACCACATCCGCACGCACGAGATCTCGGTCGCGGCCTTCGACGCCGCGGGCGAGGCGGACCGGTACCCGGACGCGGGCGAGCCGTGGCAGCCGATGAAGCTGTACTACGTGCACGGGTTCTCGCGCGCCAGGATGACCGTGTTCCACGAGGGCCTGCTCGCGCGCGGCCTGGAGTCGCCGTACGAGGAGTGGCTCAAGTCGTGGGACCCGGACAAGGCCGACGTCATGGAGCGGGTGACCACCCGCGTCGAATGCGGCGAGTACTTCGAGCAGCGTGACGAAGCGCTCAAGGCGCACGCCACCCAGATCGACCCGAACAGCCGCTGGTTCGCCGTCCCGCGCGACCTGCAGCGCGAGGTCTGGCCGACCGAGGAGTACGAGCTGGTCCGCTCACTGGTGGACAGCACCCTGCCGGAGGACGATCTGTTCGCCGGCTTGAAGGAGGGCTAGATGAGTTTCGTGGTGCCGGCGTTCGCCGTCATTCCGGTGACGGTGTCGTCGCAGTTCCTGGCGCAGCAGCCCGGCAACGGCGACAACGGCGGCCAAGGTGAGGACTTCGGCAAGTCGTCGCCGGTGGGTTTCCTGATCCTGATCCTGTTCTTGATCGCCGTCGCGCTGCTGGTGCGGTCGATGACCAAGCACCTGAAGCGGCTGCCGGAGAGCTTCGACGAGCCGGAGGCGCCCGAGGCTCCGAAGGCCGGCGCGGAGGAGCCCGCGGCGAAGACGGAGAAACCGACCGCCAAGTCCGACTGACGCCTCGTGAGTGGCAAGGACGGTTCTAACCGTCCTTGCCACTCACGAGCCGAAGCGCGTCAGAAGCGCGTCAGAGGCGCGGGTCGACCGGATCCGACTCCAGCGCCAGCACGGCGAACACGCATTCGTGCACCCGCCACAGCGGCTCGCCCCGCGCCAGCCGCTCCAGCGCCTCCAGCCCCAGCGCGTACTCCCGCAGCGCCAGCGCCCGCTTCCGGTTGAGACCCCGCTTCCGAAGACGCGAAAGGTTCTCCGGCAGCGTGTAGTCCGGCCCGTAGATGATCCGCAAGTATTCGCGCCCGCGCACCTTCACTCCCGGCTGAACCAGCCCGCGCGCGCCACGGGTCAGGTTCGCCGCCGGTTTGACGACCATGCCCTCCCCGCCCGCGCCGGTCAGCTCAAGCCACCATGCGACGCCGCGCGCCACGGACGCCGGGTCGGTCGTGTCGACGGCCAGTGTCCGTGTGCGCGTGAACAGGTCGCCGGTGAGCCGGTCCAGCAGCGAAAGGTGCCACTCGTGCGGCCGGTCGTGGTACGCGTGCCCCTCCGACGCCAGGATCTGGAACGGCGCCAGCCGGACGCCGTCGAGGCCGTCGGTCGGCCAGCAGTACCGCCGGTACGCCTGCCGGTACGCGTCCACAGTGGACTCGCGAGTCCTGGTGCGCGCCAAGAGTTCCGACACGTCGATCCCGCGGGCGGCGGCCGTGTCCAGTGAAGCGACGGCGGCGGGCAGCACCGATTGCGCCGCCGCGCCCACAGCCGCGTACTGGCCCGAGATCAGCGACCCGGCCTTCGCGCTCCACGGCAGCAACTCCGTGTCGAGCAGCAGCCAGCCGGTGTCCAGTTCCTCGAACAGGTCCGACGCGGCTTCCCGCACACCGGCGAGCAGTCGCGCGTTCTGTTCCGGCGTGAAGAACGGCCGCCCGGTGCGGGTGTAGACCGCGCCGGAGCCCTGGATCCCGAACCGCGCGGGAGCAACGTCGTCGTCACGGCACACGAGCACGACGGCGCGCGAGCCCATGTGCTTCTCTTCGCACAGGACGTGATCGACACCCGCCGCGCGGAACTCGGCGAAGGCCTCCTCGGGGTGTTCGAGGTAGCCGTCCACGTCGGACGTCGAACACGGTGCCATGGTCGGCGGCAGGTACGGCAGCCAGCGCGGGTCGACGGCGAAGCGGCTCATCACTTCGAGCGCCGCCGCCGACTGTTCGGCGGAGATCCCGATCCGGCCGTGGTGCCGGGTCTCGACGATCCGCTTCCCGGTGACGTCGCCCAGTTCCAGCACCGCGGGCTCGCGTCCGCCCAGCGGCCGCGCCGGTTCGAGCGGACGTGACGGCTCGTACCAGACCTTCTTCGCCTTCACCGAGACGACTTCCCGCTCCGGGTAACGCAAAGCGGTCAGCTTGCCGCCGAACACACAGCCCGTGTCGAGACACATCGTCCCGTTGATCCACTCCGGCTCCAGTGTCGGCGTGTGTCCATAAAGGACCGTTGCCTTCCCTCGGTAGTCCCGCGCCCACGGCAGCCGCACCGGCAGGCCGTACTCGTCGGTCTCGCCGGTGGTGTCGCCGTACAGCGCGGTGCTCCGCACCCGGCCGGACGCGCGTCCGTGGAACTTCTCGGGCAGGCCCGCGTGCGCGACGACGAGTTTGCCGCCGTCGAGGACGTAGTGCGCGATGAGTCCTTCGCAGAAGGCATGCGCCTTCGCGCGGAAGTCCTCGTCCTGCGCGGAAAGCTGCTCCAGCGATTCCGCGAGGCCGTGCGTGGTCTTGACGTTGCGTCCGTTCAGCGCGCGGACGAGTTTCTGTTCGTGGTTCCCGCAGACGACCAGCGCGCTGCCCGCCTCGGCCATCGCCATCACCCGCCGCAGCACGCCCGGCGTGTCGGGCCCGCGGTCGACGAGGTCGCCGACGAACACGGCGGTCCGTCCCTCCGGGTGCACGCCGTCGACGTACCCCAGTTCGGTGAGCAGCTCGTCCAGTTCCTCACGGCAGCCGTGGACGTCGCCGATGACGTCGAACGGTCCGGTCAGGTCGCGACGGTCGTTGCGCAGCGGCTCGACGACGATCTCCGCTTCGGCGATCTCGGCCTCGCTCCGCAACACGTGCACGCGGCGGAAACCCTCGCGTTCCAACGACTTCAGCGAGCGGTGCAGTTCGCCGCGCTGACGCCGGACGACGTGCTCGCCGAAATCGCGGTCCGGCCTGGCCTCGTTGCGTTCCTGGCAGACCTTCACGGGTAAGTCCAGCACGATCGCCGTCGGCAGGACGTCGTACTCCTTCGCCAGCTTCAGCAGGCTCGCCCGCGACGCGCGCTGGACGTTCGTCGCGTCGATGACGGTGATCCTGCCCGCTTCGAGCCGCTTCGCCGCGACGTAGTGGAGCACGTCGAAAGCGGCCCCGGAGGCGCTCTGGTCGTTCTCGTCGTCGGCCACCAGGCCGCGGAAGTAGTCGCTGGACAGCACCTGAGTGGGCGCGAAATGCGTCCGCGCGAAGGTCGACTTGCCGGAGCCGGAGGCGCCGACGAGCACGACGAGGGACATGTCGGGGATGGTCAGTTTCATGCCACGGCCTCCTTCCGAGACGTGAAGACCGCCATTTGGGTCGGCGGTCCTGATTCCTGGGACTCCTGTCCCACAGGGAGGTGTCGGACGTCGTAGCCGCGCCGTGCCGCGACGCCATCGGCCCACGTGCGGAACTGCTCGCGTGTCCACTCGAAACGGTGGTCGGCGTGCCGGAACCGGCCTTCCTCGAGGAATTCGAAGTGCCGGTTGTACTCGGCGTTCGGCGTCGTGACGAGCACGGTCCGCGGCGCGGCGACCCCGAACACGGCGTGCTCCAGCGCGGGCAGGCGCTCCTCGTCGACGTGCTCGATCACCTCCATCAGCACGGCCGCGTCGTATCCGGCCAGCGACGGATCCGCGTAGGTCAGCGCGGACTGCTTCAGGGTGATCCGTGTCTTGTCCTTCAGTCGCTTGTCGGCGATGTCGAGCGCGCTCGCGGAGACGTCGACACCCACGATCTCCGTGAACGACGGCTCCTTCTGCAGCACACGCAGCAACGCGCCACCACCGCAGCCGAGGTCGAGCACGCGCCGTGCGCCCGCCGCCCGGAGTGCCGCGAGCACACTGCCCTGGCGCTGGACGGCCAGCGGTTCCGGCCGGTCCGGCTGCTCGGTGACCCGGGCTTCGGCTTCGGCCGGCACGTCGTCCGCTTCGGCGAGCCGGTCGAGCGCGTACGAGACGATCGGGCGGCGTCGTTCGAGGTACCGGTTGGTGATCAGGTCGCGTTCCGGATGCCCGGCGAGCCAGCCTTCGCCGGCGCGCAGCAGCTTGTCCGCTTCGTCCTGGCCGATCCAGTAGTGCTTGTCGCCGTCGAGCGCGGGCAGCAGGACGTACAGGTGCCGCAACGCGTCGACGACGCGCTGGGTGCCGGTCAGCCGGAGATCGACGTAGCGGGAATCGCCCCACTGCGGGAACTCGGGGTCGAGCGGGATGGTCTTCGCTTCGACCTGCCAGCCGAGCGGTTCGAACAGCTTGTGGACGACCTCGGCGCCGCCTCGCGCGGTCAGCGACGGGACGTGGATCTCCAGCGGGAGGCGTTCGTCGACCAGCTCCGGCCGGTTCGCGCACCGGCCCGCCAGCGCCGTGGTGAAGGCCGCCCGCAGCGCCACCGCCAGATACGAGCCGCCCGCGTACGGGCGGTCGTTGACGTACTGGGTCAGCGACGTGCCACCGCCGCGAACGAGGTCGACCGGGTCGATTTCGACCAGCAGCGCGACCGTGCAGCGTTCGCCGGCCGCCTCCGGGTAGAAGACGTGCGCCGTCCCGGCCGAGAGCGTGAGCGATTGCGCCTTCTCCGGATGTTTGTGCAGGAGAAAGCCGAGGTCGGTGGCCGGGTTCCGGGTGGTGGTCATGGTCAGGAGCACCCGGAGAGTGTCGCGCAGACGGCCGTTCTGCGCCCCCGCTTTTCCGCATGCGACCCTGATGACATGTCGAATCGCCTGAAGGCCGCGACCAGTCCGTACCTGCTGCAGCACGCCGGGAACCCGGTGGACTGGTGGCCATGGGGCGAGGAGGCGCTGGCCGAGGCGAAACGGCGGAACGTGCCGATCCTGCTCTCGGTCGGCTACGCCGCTTGCCACTGGTGCCACGTCATGGCGCACGAGTCCTTCGAGGACGAAGCCACCGCGACGCTGATGAACGCGAACTTCGTCAACATCAAGGTGGACCGCGAGGAGCGTCCGGACATCGACTCGGTGTACATGGCGGCCACGCAGGCGATGACCGGGCAGGGCGGCTGGCCGATGACCTGTTTCCTGACGCCGGAGGGGGAGCCGTTCCATTGCGGCACCTACTATCCGCCGTCGCCGCGCCCGGGGATGCCGTCGTTCTCGCAGCTGCTCGTCGCGGTCGCCGAGGCATGGGGCGAGCGCCCGGACGAGCTGCGTACCGGCGCGCGGCAGATCATCGCCCACCTCACGGAGAAGAGCGGGCCGCTGCCCGAGTCCGTTGTGGACGGTGCCGCGCTGGACGCCGCGGCCGCCACGCTGCGCAAGGAGTTCGACACCGGGAACGGCGGATTCGGGGGAGCGCCGAAGTTCCCGCCGACGATGGCGTTGAACTTCCTGCTCCGCCACCACGAACGCACCGGTTCCGGCCTCGCCATGGTCGAGCACACCGCCGAGGCGATGGCGCTGGGCGGGCTGAACGATCAGCTCGCGGGCGGGTTCGCGCGGTACTCGGTCGACGCGCGCTGGGAAGTGCCGCATTTCGAGAAGATGCTGTACGACAACGGTTTGCTGCTGCGGTTCTACGCGCAGTTCCACGGCGTGACCGGGCACGGGTACGCGCGGCGAGCGGTCGAGGAGACCGCGGAGTTCCTGCTGCGCGACCTCGGGACGGCCGAAGGCGGTTTCGCGGCGTCGCTCGACGCGGACACCGATGGCGTCGAGGGGCTCACCTATGTCTGGACGCCCGCGCAGCTCGCCGAAGTGCTCGGCAAGGAGGACGGCGCTTGGGCGGCCGAGCTGTTCCAGGTGACCGAACAGGGCAATTTCGAGCACGGCGCCTCGACACTGCGGCTGCGTGAACCGCATCCAGAGGACGAAACACGGTACGAGCGGGTCCGTCGTGCGCTGCTGGCCGCCCGTGACGAACGCCCCCAGCCCGCCCGCGACGACAAGGTGATCGCCGCGTGGAACGGCCTCGCGATCGGCGCGCTCGCCAAGGCGGGCTCGCGGCTTGATCGTCCACAGTGGATCGAAGCGGCGGCGCGCGCGGCGGCTTTCCTGATGGACACTCATTTCGTGGCCGGACGCCTGCGCCGGACCTCCCGCGACGGCGTCGTCGGCACGACGGCCGGGGTGCTGGAGGACTACGCGTGCCTCGCCGAGGGACTGCTCGAACTCCATCAGTCGACCGGGGAACCGCGGTGGCTCGCCGACGCCGTCTCCTTGCTGGACCTCGCGTTGGCCCATTTCGGTGTCCCGGACTCGGCGGGTGCCTACTACGACACGGCCGACGACGCGGAAGTCCTGGTGCAACGGCCTTCCGACCCGACCGACAACGCGAGCCCGTCGGGCGCCTCGGCCTTGGCGAACGCCTTGCTGACCGCGTCCGTGCTGGCCGGGCACGATCAGGCCGGCCGCTACCGCGAGGCGGCCGAACAGGCGCTCGCCCGCGCGGGACGGCTCGCCGCCCACGCACCGCGGTTCGCCGGGCACTGGCTCACCGTGGCCGAAGCCGCCGCGGCGGGCCCGGTGCAGGTCGCCGTCGTCGGCCCGGATGCCGCTTCACGCGCGGATCTGCTGGCCGCGGCGGTCGCGTCGTCGCCGGACGGCGCCGTCGTCGTGAGCGGGACACCGGACGCGGACGGCGTGCCGCTGCTGGCCGATCGGCCGCTCGTCGACGGCGCCGCCGCCGCATACGTGTGCCGCGGGTACGTATGCGAGCGCCCGGTCACCACCGCGGACGAGCTGCGGTCTCAGCTCACCAGTCCCACGCCATAGGGGCGAAAGCGCCGCCACCGGTCTGCGGCGCCCCGACCGGCTTCACCGCGACCTGAGGCTTCGGCTTCGGTTTCGGCGTGGTCTTGGTGGGTTTCGGCGGCTTCGTGGTGCTGGACGGCGGGACCCCCGTCACCGTGAACGTCCGGGTCGACTTGCGGCCATCGGTGCATTCGAGGGTCGCGACGTACTTGCCGGGTGTCTTCACCACGCGTCCGTACCCGCCGTACTTCCCGAAGTTCCCGCCGATGGTCCACCCGATCGGCTCGGCGAGCCCCGGCGAGGTCACCGGGCCTTCCGGGACACAGCCGCCCGCGCCCGCCCTGGTTTCGGCGTAGATCTGCTCGCCCGGCCCGAGCGGGCTCGGGCCGAGGTACCAGCTGGGATCGGTGGTCGCCGCGGCCGGCGCGATCACCGCCAGCTGGGCGGCTCCGAGCACGAGAGCGCCGATCATGGCCTTCTTGAGCATGAGGTTCCCCTTCCTCGTCCACTGCTGGTGGGAACACGTCCGCGCAGGTCATCAGGTTGCCCCGGGTTTTCGCCGGGGGAGAACACGCGTGAATATCGGTCGTTGCGCGCGTAGCGTCGGTAGCGTTGTAATTGTGTAATCACGGAGGTGAGGCGTATGGGACGCGGAAGCTGGAAAGGCCGGGGCGGCTGGCAGCAGGCGGACATCCCGGCGGCGGACGACGCGGCCGCGTGGTTCGGCGGCAGGCTCCCGGAGGGCTGGTTCACCGGAGACCCCGAGGTCACGGTGGATCGCGAAGAGATCGTCATCGTCGGTGAACTCCAGCCCCTCACCGGGGAATACGCCGACGACGCCGCCCGCGCGGCGGCCGAGGACGGCCGGATCAGCCGGTTCCGCGAGGAGACCCGCGACGCGCGGATCGAGATCGCGCGCCAGGCCGAGCATCGTTATCAGCGCAAGGTCGCCTGGGGTGCGAGCCTCGGCGGCACGCGGCACCTGTTCACCACGCATTCGGCGCCGGTGATGACCAGGCTGCGGCAGCCGGAACGCCTGGTACTCGACACCCTCGTCGACGCGGGCGTCGCGCGGTCGCGGTCGGAGGCGCTCGCCTGGGCGGTCCAGCTGGTCGGCGAACACGCGGACGCCTGGCTCGCCGAGCTCCGGGAAGCGATGACCAAGGTCGACGATCTCCGCTCACAGGGACCGGATCTTTCCTGAGGCAGGGGTCCGCCCGTAGAGTCGGGATTCCGCCGTCTTCACCGAAGTCAACTTGCGAAAGAAGGCGTCATGGACGGCAGATTCTCCCGGCGTCGGCTGATCAAGGGCGGTCTCGTGGTGGCCGCGAGCCCACTGCTCGCGCCCACCGCCTCGGCGGCCCCCGCCCTTCCCTGGCCCGCGGCCGAAGCCATCGTCGCGCGGACGAAACGGCCGGTCTTCCCGGACCGGACGTTCCCGGTGCTCGATTTCGGCGCCAGGGGTGACGGGAAGACCGACGACACCGCCGCGATCAGGAAGGCGATCGAGACCGCCAACGCGCGCGGTGGCGGACGCGTCGTGGTGCCGAAGGGCACCTTCGTCACCGGTGCGGTGTACCTCAGGAGCAACGTGGACCTGCATCTCGCGGCGGGCGCCGTACTCGCTTTCGGTTCCGACGCCTCGAAGTTCCCGAACGTGCTCACCCGCTACGAGGGCATCGAGTGCGTGAACCGGTCGCCGATGATCTACGCGTACAAGGAAACCAACATCGCCGTGACAGGGAAGGGCGTCCTCGACGCGGCGGGTACGGCCTCCTGGAACAAGGGCAAGGACCGCGAATACCTGGAATCGCTGGTGGCCAAGGGAATCCCGCCGGAGAAGCGGATCGTTCCCGGCTCCGGGCACGCCATGCGCTCCACGTTCGTCGAGCCGTACTCGTGCGACACCGTGCTCATCGAAGGGATCACGCTGAAGAACCCGATGTTCTGGCAGCTGCATCCCACGCTCTGCCGGAACGTCACGATCGACGGCGTCCGCACCGACGCGAGCACCGCCCGTTCCAACACCGACGCCTGCGATCCCGAGTCCTGCGACCACGTCGTGATCGTGAACTCCCACCTCGGCGCGCACGACGACAACGTCGCGCTGAAATCGGGCCGGGACGCCGACGGCCGCAGGATCGGCGTGCCGTGCCAGAACATCGTCGTCGCGAACTGCGTGATGGACGGGAACTGGGGCGCGATCACCTGTGGCAGCGAACAGACCGGCGGCATCCGGAACGTCTACGCGTACCAGCTTTCCGTCACCGGCGAGACGAAGTACGGACTGTACGTCAAGTCGAACACCTTGCGCGGCGGGTTCACCGAGAACGTCAACCTCGCTCAGGTCTCCGGCACGTTCGCCCGCTCGGTCGTGTACGTCCTGCCGGATTACAACGGACAGACCGACGCGCACGTGCCCCGGTTCGGGCCGTTCACCCTCAGCCGTTCCACCGGTACGAAATGCGGGCGAGCGGCGTTCGACGTCCGGGGGTTGCCCAGCTCACACGTTCGGGGGCTGCGGGTGAGCGATTGCCGCTTCGACGGCGTCGCGAACACGGCGAACACCTTGGAACACGTCGACGACCTGCGATTCGAGAACACGACGATCAACGGGGAACCGGTCTGATTCGTCCTGCGCTTCCCCATGCGGTGCGGCAGGCTTGGCGAAGTGGACACACCAGGACTTCCCGCGAAGATCGACCCGGACGTGCTGGCCACCGTCCTCGATGGACGGTGGGCCGGGCTTCGCCGCGCGGTGCGCGAGCAGATGGCCGCGGAGGACTTCAAGGACCCGGTCGACGTCGGCACCGAAGCGCATCGCGCCCAGGTGCTCGAATGGCTGCGCAAGCTCGCCGAAACCGACCGCCCTGGCCTCGGCTTCGACCCGGCGTACGGCGGTGGCGGCGACGTCGGCGGCGCGTTGACGTCGTTCGAGATGCTGGGCTTCGGCGATCTCTCGCTGATGGTGAAGGCCGGTGTCCAATGGGGCCTGTTCGGCGGCGCCGTGCAGCTGCTCGGCACCGAACGCCACCACGAGCGCCATCTGCGCGCGATCAAGGATCTGGAGCTGCTGGGCTGTTTCGCGATGACCGAGCACGGCCACGGCTCGGACGTCCAGCATCTGCGCACCACCGCGACCTACGACCCGGCGACGCGCGAATTCGTCGTGCACACGCCGGACCGGGGCGCGATGAAGGAGTACATCGGCAACGCCGCCCGCGACGGCGAACTCGCGGTGGTGTTCGCGCAGCTGATCACCGGCGGCGAGTCGCGCGGGGTGCACGCGTTCCTGGTGCCGATCCGCGGCGAGAAGGCGCGCGGCGTCGAGATCGAGGACTGCGGCCGCAAGGCGGGCCTCAACGGCGTCGACAACGGACGGCTCACGTTCGACCAGGTGCGGATCCCGCGCGAGGCGCTGCTCAACCGCTTCGGCGACGTCGCCGAGGACGGGACGTACACGAGCCCGATCGAGAGCGACGGCCGCCGGTTCTTCACGATGCTCGGCACGCTCATCCGCGGCCGGGTCAGCGTCGCAGGCAGCGCCGGCAGCGCGACGAAACGCGCGCTGGCGCTGGCCATCCGCTACGGCGAGCGGCGGCGGCAGTTCGCGCGGCCCGGCGGCGAGGAGGTCGTGATCCTCGACTACCGCGCCCACCAGCGGAAACTACTGCCCGCACTGGCGACGTCGTACGCGCTGCACTTCGCGCAGGAAGGGCTCGTCTCGAAGCTGCACGACATCGCCGAGGACGCGCCGGAGGAAGAGCAGCGAGAGCTGGAATCGCGTGCCGCCGGGATCAAGGCCGTCTCGACCTGGCACGCGACGGCGACCATCCAGGCGGCCCGGGAGGCCTGTGGCGGCTCCGGCTATCTATCGGAGAACCTGCTTGCCGGGCTGAAGGCCGACACGGACGTCTTCACCACCTTCGAGGGTGACAACACCGTGCTGCTGCAGCTGGTCGCGAAGGGCCTGCTGACCAGCTACAAGGACCACTTCGAGGATCTCAGCCCGCTCGCGACCGCGCGGTTCGTGGCGGAGCAGCTCGTCGAGGCCGTCATCGAACGGACGTCCGCCCGCAAGGTCATCGAGCGGCTCACCGAAGCCGACGACGGCGACGTGCTCTTCTCGCGCGAATGGCACCTGAAGCTGTTCGAAGACCGCGAAGAACACGTACTCGGTGGCGTCGCGCAACGCCTGCGTAAGGCGGGCTCGGACCCCTTCGGCGTCTTTAACGACGCGCAGGACCACGTGCTGCGCGCCGGACGAGCGCATGTCGACCGGGTGGTGCTGGAAGCGTTCGTCGACGCCATCGAACGCTGTGCCGACGCGGAGGCCCGTGAGCTGCTGGAGCGGGTCTGCGACCTCTACGCGCTCGCGAACATCGAGGCGGACCGGGGCTGGTTCCTCGAACACGGACGCCTGACCTCGGGGCGCTCGAAGGCCGTCACCGCCGCGGTGAACGCGTTGTGCGCCGACCTGCGGCCGCACGCGCGGACCCTCGTGGACGCGTTCGCTATCCCCGAGCAGTACCTAGCGGCTCCGATGCTGCGGGACTGACCCCGGCGCGCTGCTCGGCGAGCTCGGCCCGCAACGCCTTGACCTCGCGGGTCAGCTCGTCGAGATGCTCGCGGGTCACGGCCTGCGCGGTCTCGTCGGCCTCGGTCACCCGGCGGATCAGCCACGACGCGAGCGTCGCGGTGACCACACCGAGCAGGGCGATCCCGGCCACCATCAGCCCGACCGCGACGATCCGGCCGGTGCCGCTGACGGGATAACGGTCGCCGTAGCCGACCGTGGTGATCGTCGTGATCGACCACCACACCGCGTCCGGGAAGTCGGTGATCGGCGCGTCGGGCGCGGTGCGTTCGGCGTCGAGGACGGCGAGCGCCGAACAGAACACGATGAGCGCCGTCGCGCCCACCGTGTACACCACGACGCGGCCGCGCAGCGACAGGCCGGCGTTGCGGTTGAGGACGTTGAGCACCGTGACCAGCCGGAGCAGCCGCAGCTGCCGGATCAGCGGGAGCACGATGATCAGCAGGTCGAAGAGGTTCTTCTTGAGGAAGTCACGTTTGTCCGCGGCGTGTTTGAGGCGGACGCCGTAGTCCAGGGCGAAGACGCCCCACGCGAGCCACGTGACGACCTCGCACCAGACCCGGCCGGTATGCCCGAGCGAGGGCTGGAGGATCGGCCAGGCGTACGCGGCCAGGAACAGTACGGCGGCGGCGTTGAGCGGCCACTCCATCCGCTTTTCCCACATCGGAAGTCTCCTCACCTGGCCTTTCCCAGGTGCGTACGTTAAGCGATGTCGAGGGCCGTTCCATAGAGTTTGTCGGTTTTGAGGGTGATGTAGAGCCTTCGTTCGCCTTCGGGTGTTCGCGTGACTTCGGAGAGTTCCGCTTTTCCTTCCGCGACAGCGAATTTCCAGTGGTCGGCGCTGGAGACGTAAAGGGAAGCGGTCGGGTTGTTGCGGAGCTGCTTGACCTTGAGGCGGTCTTCGGTCGTGCTGATCCGGATCTCGCGCGTCTCCGGGTCCCACGTGTAGACGACGGTGGAGAGGTGCGGGCGTCCGTCGCGCTTGAGGGTCGCGAGAGCGCCGAAGGTGTGTTCGGCGATGAAGTCGGCGAGGGCCGCGTCGTCGAGGCGGCGGGGCGGTGCGTTCTTGGCCATGGGGCGATCATGGCTCCTCGGCCGAGACGCCGGAAGAAGGCACTTTCTTGTGCCAGAGGGAACACGCTTGTGTCCGTCCTGGTCACGGGGTCTCGGGACGCTCACTCCGGTGATCGAGTTTCCGCCGCGCAACTGCTGTACTCGGCCGATCGACCTTGTGAGGAGGCGACATTGCCTGTTCGGGTTGTCGCCGAAGGAAACGGCTGGTCCGCGTTCATCCCGGGCGTCCCAGTGGCAGTGGATGGGGAATCCTTCGACGAGACGATGTGCGAGTTGGTCGATGCGCTACGGGTGTATGCCGAGGACTGGCAACTGAGATTGCGAGATGCTCCGAACCATCGGGACAACCATGGTCTGGTTCAGCTGATCAAAAGAAGCGACGAGGATCAACTGCGCGACTGGCTCTCATTGGTCGCGAGTGGCGATTCGGGTTCTAGTCAAGGGTGTCTTGGCTACCTTCCGGCTGCCGCCGGTCTCAGGCTGACGGTCTGTGAAGGTTGTGGGGGTGTCGCGAAAGACGCTTTCGCGACATGATCGCCGGTGGCTTCGCGTGATCGGACGGACGGCACGTGTGATCCGACGGACGACACACGTGACCAGACGGACGGCACGCTCACGCGAAGCCTTCGCCGTGAGTCGTCCATCCAGACACACGTGCCGTCCGTCGGATCACGTGTGTCGTCCATCCAGTCACACAAGACCGCCAGCACGTACCCAGGACACGGTTCGCCACTCACGACCAACGCGAGCTAGGCGTACATCGCCAGCCAGATCGCGATGTAGTGCGAAACCGCCGCGAGAACCGTGCAGGCGTGGAAGTACTCGTGGTACCCGAAGGTGTCGGGGAAGTGGTTCGGCCACTTCACCGCGTAGAACACCGCGCCCAGTGTGTAGAACAGGCCGCCGACGCAGAGCAGGACGAGCGCCGCGACGCCGGCGTGCGTGGCCAGTTCGGGCAGGACGAAGACGGCGACCCAGCCCAGCGCGATGTAGATCGGCACGCCAAGCCAGCGTGGCGCGTTCGGCCACAGCATCTTCAGGGTGACGCCGCCGATCGCGCCGCCCCACACGATCGCGAGCACGATGTACCCGGTCGGCTGGGACATGGCCAGAAGGGTGAACGGCGTGTAGGTGCCGGCGATGAACAGGAAGATCATCGAATGGTCGGCGCGCTTCATCCATTCGTATGCTCGTGGGCTCCACAAGCGACGGTGGTACAGCGCGCTGACGCCGAAGACGCCGAGGACGGTCAGGCCGTAGACCGAAGTGGACAAAGCGGCGATACCCGACACAGTGGACGCCGCGAGACTGATGAGGGCCGCGGCTCCGGCGACAGCGCCGAAGAAGGACCAGAAGTGGATGTGCCCACGCAATCGAGGACGCGTGTCCACCAAGGGCGCGGGGCCGGACGGCTGGGGTTCGGTCGCAACGCTCACTCACTCAGGTTACGGCACCGTAGGTTTTTCGCCAGTGTCCGTGGCGCGTCCCACTGGGGCCCGTGGGGTGACTAGTCTCCACTGGCGTGAGTCTTCGGTCCTTCTTGTCAGACGTCGTGTACAGCGCCTACGGCAGGCGCCTGATCCAGCAGGCCAAGGGGCGCCATCCACGCCACATCGCCATCATGCTGGACGGCAACCGCCGCTGGGCGCGCGAAGCGGGCTTCACGGACGTCGCCGACGGCCACCGGGCCGGTGCCAAGAAGATCGCCGACTTCCTGAGCTGGTGCAACGAGGCCGACGTCGAGGTCGTCACCATGTGGCTGCTTTCGACGGACAACCTCGGCCGCGCGGCCGAGGAGCTCAGCCCGCTGCTGAAGATCATCACCGACGTCACCGACGAGCTCGCCGCGCCGCACACGCCCTGGCGGCTCCGCATCGTGGGAGCCCTCGACCTGCTGCCGCCGGAGGTCGCGAAGGCCCTCAGCGCGGCCGCGGAGCGCACGGAGGGGCGCACCGGGATGGAGGTCAACGTCGCGGTCGGTTACGGAGGGCGTCAGGAGATCGCCGACGCGGTCCGCAAACTCCTGCTCCAGCACGCCGACGAGGGCACCTCGATCCGCGAGCTCGCGAAGATCCTGGACGTGGACCATATTTCCGAACACATGTACACGTCGGGCCAGCCCGATCCGGATCTGATTATCCGTACCTCGGGTGAGCAGCGGCTTTCCGGATTTCTGCTCTGGCAATCGGCGCATTCTGAATTCTGGTTCACCGAAGCTTATTGGCCCGCATTCCGCCGGGTCGATTTCCTCCGTGCCATGCGCGATTACGCGTGGCGGCACCGGCGCTTCGGTTCCTGACCGGTGACATGACGAAGGCCCCGGCGTGCACTCCGGGGCCTTCGACGTCGTCACTGAAGATCAGTGGTTGTGCTCCAGCGAGTGGATGATCAGCGCCGGGGTGGTGGCGATGCCCGTGTAGGCACCCGCGACCAGCGAAGCGGCACCGTAGCCCAGCGCGCCGCCACCCTCGATGAAGGTGTTGTAGGCGTCGCCGAACGTCGGGTCCGGGGTGCCGGAGGTGTCGCCGGTGGCGGCGAACGCGGTCCCGCCGGCCATCATGATGCCCGCGGCGACGGCGGAAACGAAAGCAGCCTTCTTCAGCACTTCGCACTCCTTGATAGAGATGTTCAGGATCGGGGGCACCGAATCCGGTGGGGGTGTCCCGCAGTGAGAAAATTACTCGCTATTCAGGATTTGTGACCGTCTCGTAAGCCCATTGTGTGAGGCGAAAAAGGCGCGTTTCACTCGGTCCGGTTCTCTGTCTCGGTCACAAAATGCGGCCCGCTACCAAGCGTGGTAGAACCCTCGATCCCATCAGGTGAGCGCCCTGCGTCGCGTTAATCCGTCCGGGTCGCATCGACGAGCGTCCCTGAATGGAGATCATCACTACGCACGGTGACGGTGACCAAGCGTCGGTGTCACGCGACCGACAGTGAGATGACGGTTTGGCGAATCACCGTGGTGGCTGCCTGCGCGATCGGCCGGACGCAGGTACCTTCCGGAAGTGAGGGTTCGCGTCCCATGCGGACTCTCGCGGGAGGCCCTGGTCGTGGCGGTTGTCGACAGGGCGGCTCAGCCGCCCAGTGGATGCACGAGGGGGCCGGCACCCGGCCCTCGTGGCCGTGCCGACTGACGCGGAGAGCGTCAGAAGGAGCGGTTAGCCAGGGAGGTGCCCGGCCCAGCGAGTGCGGGCGTGGTGCCACGCCCACGAGGGAGATGCCGTCGTGACTGCGCAGCGTTCACCCCGCAAGGCCTCTGGCCGTTCTTCGACCGGTGCCTCTGGCCCGGAGAAAGCCTCGATCTCGCCCGAATCCCAGCGGTCCACTTACGTGCTCGACACGTCGGTCCTGCTCTCTGACCCCTGGTCGGTGACCCGTTTCGCCGAACACGCGGTCGTGCTCCCGCTGGTCGTCATCAGTGAACTGGAGGCGAAACGTCACCATCCCGAACTGGGGTGGTTCGCGCGCGAAGCGCTCCGCATGCTCGACGACCTGCGTCGTCAGCACGGCAGGCTCGACGCGCCGATCCCGATCGGTGAGCACGGCGGCACCCTGCAGGTGGAGTTGAACCACTCCGATCCCACGGTGCTCCCGGTCGGCTTCCGCACCGACTCCAACGACCACCGCATTCTCGCCTGCGCGCTCAATCTGGCGGCGGAACGCGCGTCGGTCACGCTGGTGACCAAGGACATCCCCTTGCGTGTCAAAGCGGGCGCCGTCGGTCTCGAAGCCGACGAGTACCGCGCGCAGGAGGTGACGCCCTCGGGCTGGACGGGGATGGCGGACGTGGACGTCCCGCAGACCCTGGTCGACGCGCTGTTCAGCGGGTCTTCCGTTGATCCGGCGGAGTTCGGGATGCCCGAGGTCGGTGAACTGCCCTGTCACACCGGGTTGAGGCTGCTCGCGGGCAGTTCGAGCGCGCTGGGCAGGGTCACCGCGGACAAGCGGATCCGGCTCGTGCGCGGTGACAAGGAGGCGTTCGGGCTGCACGGCCGGTCGGCCGAACAGCGGGTGGCGCTGGATCTCCTGCTGGACTCCGACGTCGGCATCGTCTCGCTGGGCGGACGGGCCGGGACGGGAAAGTCGGCGCTCGCGCTCTGCGCGGGGCTGGAGTCGGTGATGGAACGCCGCCAGCACCGCAAGGTGGTCGTGTTCCGGCCGGTGTACGCGGTCGGCGGCCAGGATCTGGGCTACCTGCCCGGTTCCGAGAGCGAGAAGATGCAGCCGTGGGCGCAGGCGGTGTTCGACACCCTCGGCGGGCTGGTCAGCCAGGACGTCCTCGACGAGGTCTTCGACCGCGGCATGCTCGAAGTGCTTCCGCTGACCCATATCCGCGGCCGGTCGCTGCACGACACGTTCGTCATCGTCGACGAGGCGCAGTCCCTGGAGCGCAACGTGCTCCTGACCGTGCTTTCGCGGCTGGGCACGGCTTCGCGGGTGGTGCTCACGCATGACGTCGCGCAGCGCGACAACCTGCGGGTCGGGCGGCACGACGGCGTTTCGGCGGTGATCGAGAAACTCAAGGGGCATCCGCTGTTCGCGCATGTCACGCTGACCCGTTCCGAGCGTTCGCCGATCGCGGCGCTCGTCACCGAGATGCTGGAGGACCACGGCTAGCCACCTGCCATGAACGGGCCGTTCCTTGCGAATTTCGCAAGGAACGCCCCGTTCATGGCGCCTAGGTGACCGGTTTCGCCCAGGGGAGCGGCCGTCCGTCCACGTCGTCGGTGAGTTCGACGCCGAGCATGGCCGAAAGGGTCGAGCCCAGATCGACGACGTCCAGATCCGGCAGTTTCGCGCCCGCTTCGAAACCGGGGCCGCTGGCGAGCAGGAGCCCGTCCGGCCGGTGGTCTCCGGTGCGCCAGTGCTCGTCCGGGCCGTAGACGACGCCGGTCTTGGGTGACCAGACCGTCTCGATCGGCCCGGTGCGGGCCCAGTCGATCAGCAGATCCGGCAGGGTGTCGTCGGCTTCCCGGTCGTAGTGGTCGCTCGTGCGGGAAACCTCGCGCACGACCGGTTTCCCGGACGCGACGTTCACCAGCGACAGCAGGTCTTCGGTCAGCTGCTCGCAGACGGCCTCGTACTCGGCCCCGGGCCGGACGACGCCGTGCGGCTCGCGGCCCGCCAGGTTGATCCGCACCCCGCCGAAGACGAAGTTGTTGGGAGACAGGTAGAACCGCTGCTTCGACCGCTGTTCGGCGGTCGCCCAGTTCGGCACCGCGGGCAGCGGGGACGCCGCCAGCCGCTTGCGCAGCAAGGGCATCGCGGCCGACGCGAGCTTCGTCCTCAAAGGACCGGGGAGCGCGGAGTAGACGCGTTTGGCCTTCGTCATCGCGCCGCCGCCCCGCAACCCTTCGGTCTCCACGGTGTCGAGGAGCCGCAGGATCTCGTGCAGCAAATGGCTTCCCTCGTACCGTGATCCCATGCCGTGGCTCAGCAGCACGAAGACCGTGGTGTCCGGTCCGGTCAGCGCGAGATGCTCGCCGATCGCCTTGTCCAGCTCGCGGTAGACCGCGCGGATCGGGTCCAGCTCCGCGGCGAGCGCGACGTCGTGGTCGCGGTGCGCCGGGTCGTGCAGATGCCATTGCTGATGGCCGATGCTGTGGGATTCCCCGTACACCGAAAGGAAAAGATCCCAGCCGCCCTCGGCGAGCAGCTTCGTCGACACCTGGGTCTTCTGCCCGATCCCGGCGACGAGCCCGTTGGTCAGCGCGCGTTCCTCGTCGGGTGTCCGATGTGGACCTTCGCGGTGGAGGTAGTCGTCCGGTGCCCAGTCGCGGACCAGATCGGGTTCGGCGGTGAGGATGGGCGTGAGCCCGAAGTCTGCCTCGATCTCCTTCGCCAGCTCCGGCGGCGAGGTGTGGAAGCCGAAATGCCGGTCGTGGCAGGCGTATTCGCTCACCATGACCCCGTTGAGCGGTTTGTCCGCGCGGGAATGCGGGACGTCGAGCACGGCGACGCGTTTCCCGGCGCCGGACAGCGTCTCCCAGAACGGGGTCCCGCGGATTTCCAGCGGGCTGGTCAGCCGCCGTTCGTAGGTTTTGGTGTCGACCTCTTCCCAGCAGTGGAAACCGGTCCGCGCGGCGGTGCGCGCGGTGAAGAAACTGCTCCACAGCGAGCCGACGAACAGGCCGTAGGGATTGTGCGTGGTCGCCGAAGCGCTGGTTTCGAGCAGACGCGCCAACGTCGGCACTTCGCCGGCGGCGGCCAGATCGCGGATCGTGTCGGGATCGCAGGCGTCGAGGGCGACCACGAGGATCTTGGCGGGCTCGGTCATGGTCGGTGCTCCGGTCCTGAATGCTTGCGGCGGATGGCCGCGAAGTCGTCGTCGTAGGTCGGGCCGTGGGACAGCCGGTCCCCGGAAGTCGTGGTGTAGTAGCAGGAGATCGCCGGGACGACCAGGGGCGCGCGGTCCGCGGTCAGCGCCAGGAGCAGATCCCAGTCGCCCATTTCGACCAGCGATTCGTCGAACCGGGCTTCTCGAAGGCCCGCCCGATGCGCGACGGCGCCGATGTCGGCGAGATTCTCCCGCAGCAGGGTCTTCCGGTCGTAGCGGCGCAGGAACAAGGTCGGCAGACCGCCGATGTCGTCGATCACGAAGCCGCCGTAGGCCGCCGTGATCTCCGGATGCTCGCCGAAGGCCCAGCCCAACGCCTTGAGCCACAACGGATGCATGGTGTTGTCGTCGTCGAGGTAGGCGACCACGTCGCCGGTGACCTCGGCCAGCCCGGCGTTGCGGGCGGCGCAGACGCCGCCGTGCTCGACCCGGATCGAGCGGATACGCGGGTCCTCGAAACCGGCGATCACCTTCGGCGTGGAATCCGAACTGGCGTCGTCGACGATCACCAGTTCCCAGTTCTCGTAACGCTGCGCCAGCACCGAAGCGACGGCGCGCGGCAGCAGCGCGGCCCGGTCGTGCGTGGGCAGGACGATCGAGATCTTCGGTGCGGCAAGGAGTTCGTGCTGTTCGATCCAGTGCGTGAACGTGCGGACGTCACGAGCGGCTTCGAGGCTCTCGGTGCGGAGGTGCAGGCCTTCGAACGCGGTGTCGTGTCCGCCGAGCCAGGCGTCGAGCGCTCCCTGCCGTGCGTCGAGGGCGGCCTGCCGGTCCTCGACGGTGGAGATACGCGCGTCACCGTCTCGCAAGGCTTTGCCGTGATCCTCGAGCCAGGCCGTGCGATGTTCCAGTGTCGCGCGCAGCCGCTCGATCTCCGCCGCCTGCTCCGCGAGCGCGGACCGCAGCTCGGCGATTTCCCCGTTTTCCGCGTGGCGGCGGTCGTCCCTCGCCGCCGCCACGATCCGTCTCAGGCGTCTCACCCGGTGCACCCTAGTGCTTCGGGTGCGTGGAATCACCAGCCCGACGGAAGCGGACGTCCTTCCGCGAAGCCGGCGGCGGACTGGATCCCGAGCAGCGCGCGCTCGTGGAACTCCTCCAGCGTCCGGGCTCCCGCGTACGTGCAGGCCGAACGGACACCGGAGCCGATGGAGTCGAGCAGGTCCTCGACGCCGGGCCGAGCCGGGTCCAGTGCCATCCGCGACGCCGAGATGCCCTCTTCGAACAGGCCCTTCTTGGCGCGCTCGAAGACGTTGTCCGTACGCGTGCGGGCGCCGACGGCGCGTTTCGACGCCATGCCGAACGACTCCTTGTACGGCTTGCCCTGCTCGTCGTAGCGCAGGTCGCCGGGGGATTCGTGGGTGCCCGCGAACCACGAGCCGACCATCGCCGCCGACGCGCCGGCGGCCAGCGCGAGCGCGACGTCGCGCGGATGCCGCACGCCGCCGTCCGCCCAGACGTGTTTGCCCAGTTCACGCGCCGCGGCCGCGCATTCGGCGACGGCTGAGAACTGCGGCCGCCCGACGCCGGTCATCATCCGGGTCGTGCACATGGCGCCGGGGCCGACGCCGACCTTGACGACGTCCGCGCCCGCGTGGATCAGGTCGCGCGTGCCCTCCGCGGTGACCACGTTCCCGGCCACGATCGGGACCCGCGGGTTCACCGACCGGACGGCCTTGAGCGCGGAGATCATCTTCTCCTGGTGGCCGTGCGCGGTGTCGACCACCAGCACGTCGACGCCCGCCGCGAGGACGGCCTCGGCCTTCGCCGCGACGTCGCCGTTCACGCCGATCGCGGCGGCGACGCGCAGGTTGCCGCCGTCGTCGACGGCCGGGGTGTAGATCTCCGCGCGCAGCGCGGCGATCTCGGTCAGGACGCCCGCGAGCCTGCCGTTCTCGTCGATGCCGAGCGCGAGACGGCCACCGTGGTCGTGCAGGCGCTCGAACACCTCGCGGGGCGGAGTGTCCAGCGGGACCGTGACGACCGCGGGCTCCGCGACGTCGGCCAGCCGCGCGAAGCGGTCTACGCCGGCGCAGGCCGCTTCGTCCACGACACCGACGGGTTTGCCGTCCTCGTCCACCACGACGACGGCGCCGTGGGCACGTTTGCCGACCAGGTTCAGCGCGTCGGCCACCGCGTCGCCGCCGGTCAGCACGAGCGGGGTGTCCCACACGGTGTGACGGCTCTTGACCCAGGTGACGATGTCGGCGACCGCGGCGGCGTCGACATCCTGCGGCAGGACGACGAGCCCGCCGCGCCTGGCGACCGTTTCGGCCATCCGGCGGCCGGCGACGGCGGTCATGTTGGCGACCACGATCGGGATCGTCGCGCCGGTGCCGTCCACAGTGGACAGGTCGACGTCGAAGCGGGACTCCACGTCCGACCGGTTCGGCAGGAGGAACACGTCGTCGTAGGTCAGGTCGTGAGCGGGCCGATGCCCGTCGAGAAAGCGCACGAGGCCCCAGGATACCCGCGTGGGACACTGGCGGCATGACGGACCGGGACCGTGACGAAGCCGGACGAGCCCGCAACGCGCGCCCGCGGGACGGTCTCGGCAGGCCGCTCCCGTACGGCGCCGACGGTGTCGAACGGCAGCCCGAGGGCATCGAACGCAGCCCGGAGGACACCATCTCCGAGGCACAGCGCCTGCTCGACGCGGGCCGCCCGTTCCACGCGCACGAGGTGTTCGAGGACGCGTGGAAGTCCACCGACGGGCCGGAGCGGGAGCTGTGGCGCGGACTCGCGCAGCTCGCCGTGGGCCTGACCCACGTGGCCAGGGGGAACGGCAACGGCGCGGCCTCGCTGCTGGAGCGTGGCGCGGACAACATCGAGCCGTTCCGCGAGGCCGGACCGCACGGGATCGACGTCGCGGGGTTGCAGGCTTGGGCGCGGGCGATGGCGGAAGAGGTGAAGGTGCGGGCGCGGGTGGAGCCGGCCGCGCCGCGCCTACTCGGCCAGTAGCGCCGAACCCGAGCGGTACAGCTCGATCAGCAGCGGTCGCAGTTCCTGTCCCGCCGGTGTGAGCCGGTAGCTGGTCCGGCTCGGAAAACCCGGCAGCTCTTCGCGGACGGCGAGGCGTCGCGCGGTCAGGTCGCCGAGGCGTTCTGTCAGCACCTTCGCCGACAGGCCGGGCAACGCCGCGCGTAGATCGCTGAAGGACTGAGGCCCGCCCATCAGCTCTCGCAGCACCAGCGTCGTCCAGCGGCCCGAGATCGCGGCGAGCGCGACCTCGACCGGGCAATCCGGCTCCGGCCGCCGGGTGCGGCCACGGGCGTCCGGGACGAGTTCGCCGTCGAAGGTTTCCGTTTGGTGACCTGCTTCGCGGTCGGGTTCGCTGTCCGCATGACGCATTCCTCCAGTGTGCCTTTGACCACTGAAGCCGCCGAACATCCCTTCGTCTTCCAGGCCGCCTTCAACACCGGATCCGCCGAAATCCTCGACACGGTCTACGAACCGGGCGCCGTGTTCGTCCGCCGGGACAGCGTGCGGGTGACTGGCGCTGAACGCCGGGCCGCGAACGGCGGGATCCTCGCGCTCGGGCGGCCGATCGAGGTGACGCCGCGCCAGGTGCACGTCGCCGGTGACCTGGCCCTGTTGATCGTCGACTGGAGCATCGAAGGGCACCTCGCGGCGACGGCGACCGACGTCGCGAGGCGTGGCGAGGACGGGCTCTGGCGCTACGTGATCGACAACCCCTTCGGTATCGACGCACCTTGAGTACTCGACATACCGCGAGTATGTTACTTCGAGTAGGGATACTGATCGGTAGGTAACGGCGGGAGAAAGCGCGATGAGCGAGCCCAAGGAACTGCTGGCCGAGCCGCTGAAACTGCGCTGCGGCGCGACCCTGCCGAACCGGCTGGCCAAGGCCGCGCTCAGCGAGCAGCTCGGCGACCGCCGCAACCGGCCGACCGCGGAGCTGACCGAGCTGTACCGGACGTGGTCCCGCGGCGGCGCCGGAACACTGATCACCGGCAACGTCATGGTCGACCCCACCGCGCTCGGCGAACCGCGCAACGTCGCGGTGCCGCGGGAACCGGACGCGACCGGGTTCAAGCCGTGGGCGCGGTCGGTCGACGGGACCGAGACCCGGCTGTGGGCCCAGCTCAACCATCCGGGCAGGCAGAGCCCGCGCTTCCTGTCCCGTCAGCCGGTCGCGCCGTCGGCGGTGCCGTTCGGCGACCGCGGCATCCGCTCGGTCTTCGCGACGCCGCGCGCGCTCACCGTCGGCGAGATCGAGGCGATCATCGACCGGTTCGGCGTGGCCGCGCGGACCGTCGTCGACGCCGGGTTCGCCGGTGTCCAGATCCACGGCGCGCACGGGTACCTCGTGTCACAGTTCCTCTCACCGCTGACCAACCAGCGCACCGACGGCTGGGGCGGCGACGCGCTCCGGCGGCGGCGGTTCCTGCTCGAAGTCGTCGCCCGCGTGCGCGCCGAGGTCGGCGACGCCGTCCCGATCGCGGTCAAGCTCAACAGCGCGGACTTCCAGCGTGGCGGTTTCAGCGAGGAGGACTCGCTCGAAGTCGTCCGCGAACTCGGCGAAGCGGGCATCGACCTGCTGGAAGTCTCCGGTGGGACCTACGAGAAGGCCGCCATGATGGGCTCGGCCAAGGCGAGCACCCTCAGCCGAGAGGCCTACTTCATCGACTACGCCGCGAAGGCGCGGCAGGTCACCGACGTCGCACTGATGGTCACCGGCGGCTTCACCAGCGCGGCGGGCATGGCGGAGGCGCTGCGTTCCGGGGCGCTGGACGTCATCGGTCTCGGCAGGCCGCTGATCGTCGACCCGGCGCTGCCCGGACGGCTGCTCGGCGGCGAGGACGTCCGTGCCCGGCGCACGGCGCCGAAGACCGGCATCCGGCTGGCGGACAGCCTGCTCGAGATCCAGTGGCACACCCAGCAGATGCATCGCGTGGCCGCCGGGAAACCGGTGGACCCGCGGCTCGGCGCGGTGCGGACGCTAGTACGTGCCGGCGTCGCGGATCCGCTCAACGCTTTCCGCCGGGTCCGGGGCTAGGTAGTCGTCCACGTCGTCGCGGCGGCTGAAGGTGCGGTCGAAACCGACCGCGGCCGCCGCGAGGCCGATGAACAGCACGCCGATCAGCACGCAGTTGAACGCGACGCCGCCGTAGCCGTTGATGCCCGGATCGACGAACGGGTACGGGTAGAACCCGATGAGCGCGCCGCGCACCAGCGTGACGGCGAGCCAGGCCAGCGGGTACAGCAGCGACCACCACAGGACCCGCCACGACAGCTGGCCGCGCGGCCCGAACAGCAGCCAGCCCGCGACGCACATCAGCGGCGACACCTTGTGCAGCATCGTGTCGGCGAACACCGCCCAGCCGTGCAGTTCGTACAGATCGGCGAGCGCGACCTGGAAGACGACGCCGGTCACGGTGATGCCGACGAGCCCGGTGAGCCGCAATACGCCGAACCAGGTCGAGCGGCCGGCGGCGCCGAGCGCGAGCAGCAGGCCGCCGACGCCGACCAGGATGTTCGAGTCGATGGTGAAGAACGCGAGCAGGTTGGCCACCCGGCCGGCCGGGGTGTGGAAGGTGCCGCCGGTGGTGCCAGCGGAGACCGGGATCTGCGCGGCGAGCCCGGCGATCACCACCAGCGCCGTCAGGCCGGACCAGGCACGCGCGATCTTGGAAGCCTGCATTCGCCCACTTTATGGGTGACCGGGTGGAGACGTCCCGTCACCACCGCACGCCGCCACTCGATCGGGGGCGGGACGCCGCACGGTCTTCCCGGCCATCGGGTCATATCGTGGGAACCGATGGACGTCGAGCGGAGGCCCGGACGCCGCGGCCGGGTCGCGCGGGGTCCGGCGGAGGACAGCGGACCCGTCGCCGAGTTCGCGCGACGGCTGTGGGAGCTGAAACGGGCCGCCGGTGACCCTTCCTACGACCGGATGCGCGACGAGTACGGCGCGCTCGCGTCGAAGTCGGCGCTTTCGGCCGCGCCCGCGGGGAGCGGCTGCCCAGCTGGGAAACGTCCTGGGAGTTCGTCCGCGTGCTGGCCGCCGGGGTGCTCGGCGGCGACGAGGACGAGGTCCGCCACGAATGGCGCGGCGAGTGGGAACGCGCGCGGGACGCGCTGATCGCCGGTGCCGTGCCCGAACCCGCGCCCGAAGCCGCGCCGGAGCGGTCCCGCCGGACGGCGTTCGTGCTCGCCGGGGCCGTGGCGCTCGTGCTCGTCGCGGCACTGGTGTTCGTCTTCGCCGCCCCGTTCGGTTCCGAGCCCGCCGCACCGGCCGGTGACGCGTCGGAATTCGTCGCCGACGTGACCGTGCCCGACGGCAGCGAGGTCGCGGCCGGGTCGGTCTTCGTGAAGACCTGGGAATTCCGCAACGCGGGAACGGTCGGATGGGTGGGCCGCTATCTGGTGCGCGCCGGTTCGTTCGGGAATCCCGGCGAATGCGCCACACCCGAACGCGTCCCGGTTCCGCAGACCGCGCCCGGCGAGCGAGTGCGGGTCTCCGTCGAGGTGCGTGCGCCCGACCGGCCAGGGCATTGCCAGGTGTACTGGAAGATGGCCGACGAACAGGGCCACATCCTGCTGCCGAACACCCGCGCCGTGTTCTTCTCGGTCCGCGTCATTTGACTTTCCGGGCCGATGGCCAAAGCGCTGACCTGCGCGGACATTGGTTCTTCGGCCATGGCCATTTCGCGGCCGTGAATCGCTTCCGACGCGGCTTGCGGCGCCCTTAACGTCATCGGCGTCCGGGAATCCCGGACGGGGATTTTCCGAAACACTCTCACATTATTTGCGGAAAGGGAATCCATGCGTCCGTACGTCAAGGTCGCCGCACTGGCCGGGGCCGCGCTCACCGTGGCGCTCCTGCCTGCCACCGCCGCACAGGCGGCTCCGGCGCCCGCTTCGGGCAGTGATCCGATCATTACCTGCGAATCCGGCTATCACGGCTGGATGCGCCGGGCCGGAAAAGACGCGATCTGCCTCAAACCGGGCACGCGCACCTGGGACGTCAAGGTGTTCGAATGCGCCGGGGATCTGACGGTGCATTTCAAGAACGGCGAGAAGGCCTATTGCGGGGGAAACATGAAGATCGGCCTCGACCTGGCCGTCCAGTCCAATGTCGTCAAGACCGTTGTGGGGAACCGATGAAGAAGAAGCTGTTCGCCGTCGTCCCGGTCGCGCTGGCCGCCACCCTGCTGATGGCGCCGTCCGCTTCGGCGGCGTCGAAGGTCTGTGAGGGCGGACCGTTGATGGGCGGGAAGACAAAGGTCGTCGAGGTGAGCGCGGGGCAGAGCATCGACATCACCGTGCACAACCACGACTACCGGGGAATGCTCGTCCAGATCATCGACGACGTCTTCGACAAGGGCCTCTGGAGCGGGGCCATCGCGCCGGGCAAGGAGCGCACCGTCAAGCACGGCGTGCTCGGGGAGCCACCGGTGTATCACAAGATCCGCTTCGAGGTGACCTCCAACCTTTCGAACAACTACACGTACAAGATCTCCTCGGACCGCTGCTACTGACGCGTTTCGTCCTCTGGATGCGGTCGCGGTCGTCGTGAGTGGCGGCGCGCCCGGTGGCGATGCCGGGACCCGGGCGCCCCTCGACGATGTAGGAATCGGGACACTCGACGTCCCGATTCCTGCATCGTCAACACGCGGCACGCCGAGCGGCCGTCCCTCGCAGGGGCAGGTGGTTCGCGTGTGGAGGATTCAGGACACTCGACGTCCCGAATCCTCCACACTCGACCGGTCCGCTTTCGTCCTCTGGATGCGGTCGTTGCACGCGCAAGGACCGCATCCAGAGGACTAAATGCGGGGAGGGGTCAGGGTTTGAGGAGGCCGCGGACGGTGTCGATGGTGTCGGCGTCCGCGGCCTCCTTGTCCGGCCGGTACCGCACGACCCGCGCGAAGCGCAGCGCCAGCCCGCCCGGATACCGCGTGCTCACCTGAGCCCCGTCGAGCTCGATTTCGACGACGAGCTCCGGCCGCACGTGGACCGCCCAGTCCGTGCGGTGCGTCTCGATCTCCTGGAACGTCTTCGTCTGCCAGGCGAGCAGCTCGTCGGTCATGCCCTTGAACGTCTTGCCGACCATGATCGGCGGGCCGCCGTCGGGGTCGCGGGCGCCCAAATGCAGATTCGACAGGGTGCCGGTGCGCCTGCCGTGCCCCCATTCCGCGGCGAGCACGATCAGGTCGATCGTGTGCACCGGTTTCACCTTGAGCCACGCGCGCCCGCGGCGCCCCGCCGCGTACGGCGAAGCGAGGTCCTTGACCATCACGCCTTCGTGCCCGGCGGCCATCGCCGCGTCCAGCACGTCCCCGGCCGAGGCGGGCCTGACCTCGCCCGGGATGACGTGTTCGCCCGCGACCCGGCGCAGGGCGGCGTTCCGTTCGGAGAGCGGCGCGTCCAGCAGGTCGGTGCCGTCGAGGTGCAGGCAGTCGAAGAAGTACGGCCGCAGCAACAGCGCCTTGACCTGCTCCTCGCGGCTGCTGCCGAACCGGCTCATCGTCTGCTGGAACGGCCTTGGCCTGCCGTCGTCGGTCAGGGCCAGGGTCTCGCCGTCGAGTACCACCGACGTGCACGGCAGGGACCGCACCAGGTCCACCAGTTCGCCGACGCTGTCGGTGATCTCCCGCAGCGTCCGCGTGTAGATGTGCACCTCGTCGCCTTCGCGGTGGACCTGGATCCGCGCGCCGTCCATCTTGTACTCGACCAGTGCCTCGGCGTGCTCCGTGATCGCCTCGTCCAGCGACTCCGCCGGGGAGGCCAGCATCGGCCTGATCGGCCTGCCCAGCGCCAGTTTGAACTCCGCCAGCCGCTCGCGGCCGCCCGTCATCGCGGCCAGGCCCGTCACCGGGAGCTGCCCGGACAGCATGAACGCCCGCCGGACGTCCTCGGCCGGGATCTCGGACGCCGCCGCGATGGCGTCCACCATGATCCCTTCGAGCGCGCCCTGCCGGAGCTCGCCGGTGAGCAGCCGGAACAGGAACTCCTGCTCCTCCTTCGTCATCTTGGTGAGCAAAGCCCGCAGTGTGTCTGCGCGCAGCTTCACCGACCCCGAACCCGACGCCGCCCCCACGGTGTCGAAGGCCGTGTCGACCTCGGACACGGTCAACGACGGCTCGGCGGCCGGGGCCGCGTCCAGCGCGGCCAGTGTCCGCCAGCCGGTGCCGATGCGGCCCTGGGTCAGCTGCCCGGTGAGGAACGCGATGACCGCGGGCAGCTCCAGTTCGCCCGCGGCACGCAGCACCGCGGCCAGGGTGGCGATCTTCGCCTTCCTGGACCTCGTGGCCGCCAGCTCGGCCGACGCGGTCACCACCGCGGTGAGCAACATGGATCCATCATGGACCCGGGCACCGACAGTTTCGCGTTCAAGCGTGCTCTTCCCGGTCAGCGTCTTTCCCGCAGTACATGAAGGGGGCCTTCACGTACTTGGAGCTGGCTAGGCGTGCGCGGGATCGGCGACCCAGCTGGCCAGCAGGCGGAGCGCGCGTTCGCTGTCGGAGCCGGGCTCGGCGGTATAGATCACCAGGGCCTGGTCGGGATCGTCGGGCAGGCGCAGCGTCTCGTAGCGCAGCCGGAGCTCACCCACGATCGGGTTGATCATCACCTTCCACGCGTGCGCCTTCTCGCGCACGGTCTGCTTCGCCCACAGCTTCCGGAAGTCCTCGCTGCCGAGGGAGAGTTCGCCGACCAGCTGGGCGAGGTACGGGTCGTCCGGATACCGCCCGCTCTCGGAGCGCAGGTTCGCGACGATCTCCTTCGCCACGGTTTCCCATTCGGGGTGCAGCTCGCGGGCCTGGTCGTCGAGGAAGAACATCTTCGGGATGTTGCGTTCCCCCGCCGGCCGCGAGGCGAAATCGAAGGACAGGGCGGCGCCGAGCGGGTTCCAGGCCAGCACGTTCCCGTAGCGGCCGTAGACGAGCGCGGGGGATTGGAGGGCGTTCAGCATCGTCTGCAGTTCCGGCCGGAGCCGCTGCGCCCGCGGCCGCGCGACGCGTTTGCGTTTCGGGGCGGCCAGGTTGCGCAGGTAGGTGTCCTCGTCGCGGTGCAGCCGCAGCGCCCGGCTCAGTGAGTCGAGGACGGAGTCGGACACGTTGCGCGCCCGGCCCTGCTCCAGCCGCGTGTAGTAGTCGACGCTGATCCCGGCCAGCTGCGCCAGCTCCTCGCGCCGCAGCCCGGCGACCCGCCGCTGGTTGAACCCCGTCGGCAGGCCGAGATCCACCGGGTCCAGCGCGGCCCTGCGTGCCTTGAGGAAGTCGCCCAGTCCGGCCGTTTCGGTCATGTCGACAAGTATCCCGGATCTCGTGGCGCGGGTGCCTGGCCCTGGCAGACCCAGTCTTGGGCTGGGTGGGTCGCGAAAGCCACTTTCGGGACATCGCACGTCGCGAAAGAAGCTTCTATGTCAAGTCTGCTTTGAGTGCTTGGTAGATGGTGTTGGTGAGGTGTCGTTTGAGTGCTCGGAGTGCGGCTTTGGTGGTG